>NZ_CP138214.1:2481250-2791406 GCF_034043515.1 Pseudomonas sp. MUP55
GAAAGAAACCCGTGATCGCGGCGCCAAGGTGGTGTTCGACAACAATTACCGGCCGCGTTTGTGGGCCAGCGTCGAGGCGGCGCGGGTGGCGTATCGCAAGGTGTTGGCAGCGGTGGACATCGCCTTGCTGACTGAAGACGACGAGCGCGCACTGTTTGGCTATGAAGACGATGAACAGGTGTTTGCGGCGTATCCGCAGATCGAAGAAGTGGTGCTCAAGCGCGGCGCGGACGCGTGCCTGATTCGCTGCGCAGGCGAGCGCTTTGCCGTGCCGGCGTTAAAGGTGGAGAAGGTGGTGGACACCACAGCGGCCGGCGATTCGTTCAGTGCAGCGTACTTGGCCAGTCGGCTCCAGGGTGGGTCGCCTGCGCAGGCGGCATTGGCTGGGCATCGGTTGGCGAGCCAGGTCATCCAGGTGCCTGGGGCCTTGATCCCCAAGAGGTGAATGGCCGCCTGCGGCGGATCGGGGGCAAGCCCCCTCCCACAGTTAACCGCGCTTTAACTGAAGGAATGCAGCCGAATGTGGGAGGGGGCTTGCCCCCGATGGCGATCTAAAGACAACCCTCAATCGCGGTAAAACACCTGCACCAGGTGATACCCAAACTTGCTCTTGATCGGCCCGTGAACCACCTTCACTGGCTTCTTGAAGATCACCGCATCAATAGCCCCCACCATCTGCCCCGGCCGCACTTCACCCAGGTCTCCACCGCGTTTGCCCGACGGGCAGGTGGAGTACTTCTTGGCCAGCACATCAAAGGCTTCGCCCTTGGCGATGCGCTGTTTGAGCTGTTCGGCTTCTTCACTGGTTTTCACCAGGATATGACGGGCTTGGGCTTTCATTCATCTCTACCAGGTGTGCGTCGGCGCGCGATTATGCCTGAACTCAGGCATCGACGCCGATCATGCTGCGGATTTTGGTCGCCAGCAGGTCAATCGAAAACGGCTTGGCCACCATGTCCATGCCGTGTTCCAGGAAGCCCTGGCGCTCGGCGGCTTTTTCGGCGTAACCGGTCATGAACAGCACGCGCAAACCCGGCCGATGCTGGCGGGCGATTTCCGCCAGTTGCCGACCGTTCATGCCTGGCAGGCCGACGTCGGTGACCAGCAGGTCCACGCGCAAGTCCGATTCCAGCAACGGCAGCGCCGTACGCGCGTCCGCGGCCTGGTGCGCGGTGTACCCCAGCTCGTCGAGCACATTGACCACCAGCATGCGCACCGCCGGGTCGTCCTCGACCACCACCACCGCTTCGCCGGCCAGGGCCACCGGCGCCTCGGTCAGGCTGACGGGCAGGCTGCTTTCCAGTGCAGTGCCATGCAGGCGCGGCAGGTACAGGCGCACGCAGGTGCCCTGGCCCGGTTCGCTCTGGATGGTCACATGGCCACCGGACTGCTGGGCAAAGCCGTAAATCATCGACAAGCCCAGGCCGGTGCCCTGGCCGATGGGTTTGGTGGTGAAGAACGGGTCGAAGGCCTTGGCCAGGATTTTCGGCGCCATGCCGCTGCCGTTATCGCTCACGCCGAGCATCACGTAGTCACCGGCCATGACCGGCTCCAGGGTGGTGATGTCGGTGCCATCGAGGTAGCTGTTGGCCGTTTCGATCAGCAGTTCGCCGCCATCGGGCATGGCGTCGCGGGCATTGATCACCAGGTTGAGCAGGGCGTTTTCCAGCTGGCTGGCGTCGGTGTTCACCGGCCAGATGTCCTTGCCCAGTTGCACCTTGAGCTCGATGTGCGCGCCCTTGGTGCGGCGGAACAGGTCTTCCAGAGACGCCACCAACTGGTTGGGGTCGGTGGGGCGGCGGTCCAGCGACTGGCGCCGCGAGAACGCCAGCAGCCGATGGGTGAGGGCAGCGGCGCGGTGGGCAGAGGCCACGGCGGCATTGGCGAAGCGGCCAATGTCCTCGCTGCGGCCGTCGGCAATGTAGCGTTGCATCAGGTCGAGGCTGCCGATGATGCCGGTGAGCATATTGTTGAAGTCGTGGGCGATACCGCCCGTGAGCTGGCCCACCGCTTCCATTTTCTGCGCATGGCGCAGGGCGTCTTCGGCCCGCTCGCGTTCGAACATTTCGTTCTGCAGGCGCTGGTTCGCCTCGGCCAGCGCCTGGGTCCGCTGGGCCACGCGTTCTTCGAGGTTCTCGTTGAGATGGCGCAGGGCTTCTTCGGTGAGTTTGCGTTCGGTCTCGTCGATCACAAAGATGTAGAAACCGTTGACCGAACCGTCATTGCTGAAGCGCGGCAGGTACTTCATCAACGCATGGCGTGCGCGCCCGTCACGATGCGGCGTGACCGTCATGAAGCTGCAGGCCTTGCCGTTGAGCGCGGCGGCGATCTTGTCTTCGCGCCCCGCATACACGTCGTCGCCCAGCACTTCGCGGATGGTCTTGCCGTACAGCTCCTGGGGCGTCTTGCCGTACCAGTCGAGGTAGGCGCTGTTATTGAGGCGAAAGCGCTGCTCGTGGTCAACGTAGCCGATCAGTACCGGCATGGCGTTGATGATCAGTTGCAGCTCGGTCTGGCTTTGACGCAGCGCCTGCTCGGTGTGCTTGCGCTCGGTGAGGTCCAGCGCGGCGCCGAGGAAGCGTGCCGGGCGACCTTGCGCATCCTTGTAGCAACGGCCACGGGCAAACACCCAGCGCACCTGGCCGTCGGCCTGCAGCAGGCGGTATTCCTCGGCGTATTCGGTGCCGAAGGTGATGCAATGCTTGATGCTGCGCGTGACCATGCCGCGGTCTTCGGGATGCACGCCGAGCAGGTAGGCGCTGATGGGCAGCAGGCTGGATTGAGTCGGGTCGACGCCATGCAGGTAAGCGAAATGCGCGTCGGCGATAAACCGGTCTTCGCCGATGTCCCAGTCCCAGGTGCCCACCGCGTCGGTCGCCGCCAGGGCAAGCTGCAGACGTTGCTCGGTGCTGTGCTGGGCCTTGAGACTGTCTTCGGAGCGCTGTTGCAGTTCAAGGGCTTTGCTGCGTCGCTCGTTGGTTTCGATGGCGGTGACCAGGATCCCGGCCACGCGGCCACTTTCATCGCGCACCGGGCTGTAGGTCAGGTCGAGCCAGATTTCAGTGTCGCGGTGGTTGCGCTGCAGCACGAAACGCTGCTCGCTGAAGGTGCGCACCTGGCCACCGAGCACCGCGTCGTAGATCGGCGCGGCGAAGCTTTGCAGTTCCGGCCAGGTGGTATGGACCGGCTGGCCCAATGCATCGGGGTGCTTGTTGCCGGCCAGCAGGGCGAAACCATCGTTGTAGAGCTGGGTGAGCTGCTCGCCCCAGAGCAGCAGCATCGGCATGGGCGAGTGCACCACGATATCCACGGCGGTGCGCAGACTTTGCGGCCAATCATTGGCCTCACCGAGGGGGCTTTGCGCCCAGTCCAGCCGCTGGATCATTGCAGCGGCTTCGCTACCGGTGGATGTTCCATTCATAAAAAGCCCTACGCATCACGCTTTGAAAAAAAATGACAACACCCATTATCCCAAGACAGCGCAACGGGTGGCTACCTCGAAAAATAGCATGCATTTTCAAGTTTTCTTCAAAACGGCGCATCAGGGCCCAAAGCTTTGCTCTGTCACGCCAGCTCGGGGCGGTCGCGAAAGTGTTCGAGTGCCTGGGGATTAGCCAGCGCATCGGTGTTCTTCACCGGTTCCCCATGCACCACGTTGCGTACCGCCAATTCGACGATCTTGCCGCTGATGGTGCGCGGAATATCGCTGACCGCAAGGATCTTCGCCGGCACATGGCGCGGCGTGGTGTTGGCGCGGATCACCTGCCGAATCTGCTGCTGCAGCGCCTCATCCAGCTCGACACCGTCCTCAAGGCGCACGAACAGCACCACCCGCACATCGTCCTGCCAGCGCTGGCCGATGGCCAGGCTTTCCAGCACCTGCGGGACTTTTTCCACCTGGCGATAGATTTCGGCGGTGCCAATGCGCACGCCGCCAGGGTTGAGCACCGCATCGGAGCGGCCATGGATCAGCAGGCTGCCGTTGGGGCGCTGTTCGGCGTAGTCGCCCTGGGCCCACACGCCGGGAAACTGGCTGAAATACGAGGCGCGCAACGTCTTTTGTTGTGGGTCGTTCCACAGCCCGATAGGCATGGCGGGGAAATGCCGGGTGCACACCAGCTCGCCTTTTTCACCGATCAGTGGGCGGCCCTGGTCGTCCCACACTTCGATGGCCATGGCCAGGCTCTTGCACTGCATTTCGCCACGGCGCACCGGCAGCACCGGGTTGCCGATCACGAAGCAGGAGACGATGTCGGTACCGCCGGACATCGACGACAGGCACAGCTCGGCCTTGATCTCGCGGTACACGTAGTCGTAGCTCTGGGGCGACAGCGGCGACCCGGTGGAGATCAAGCCTTTGAGGCTGCGCAGATCATGGGTCAGGCGCGGTTGCAGCCCGGCCTTCTCCAGCGTGGCGAGGAACTTGGGGCTGGTGCCGAATACGCTGATGCGTTCGGCGTCGATCAGGTCGATCAAACGCTGCGGCCCGGGATGAAACGGCGAACCGTCATACAGCACCGCCGTGGCGCCCAGGGCCAGCACCGACACCAGCCAGTTCCACATCATCCAGCCACAGGTGGTGTAGTAGAACAGGCAGTCCTCGCGGGACAGGTCGGCATGCAGGCCGTGTTCCTTGAGATGGGTGAGCAATACGCCGCCAGTGCCGTGAATGATGCACTTGGGCACGCCGGTGGTGCCGCTGGAGTAGAGGATATACAGCGGATGATCGAAGGGCACCGCGACGAACTCGGGCGTGCCGCCGGGTTGGTAGAAGTCGTTCCACAGCGCTACCCGTGCCTGGGTTCGATAATCCTCGACCTGCGCCTGAGGGCGGGCGTAGGGCACGATGATCAACTGTTCCAGAGACGGCAGCCGCTTAAGGATTTCATCGAGTTTGGCGCTTTGGTCGATGGCCTTGCCGGCGTAGCGATAACCGGCGCAGGTGATCAGCACCTTGGGCTCGATTTGGCCGAAACGATCGATCACGCCCTGGGTGCCGAAGTCGGGGGAGGAGCACGACCAGATCGCGCCGAGGCTGGTGGTGGCGAGCATGCCGACCAGGGTTTGCCAGGTGTTGGGCATGCACGCCGCCACCCGGTCGCCTTTGCCGACACCGGCCGCGCGCAGGCTTGTTTGCAGGCCGGCGACGTGCTCGGCCAGTTGTGCGTAGCTCAGTTGCTCACGCTGGCCGTCTTCGCTGATGGCAACCACCGCCGGGTGCTCGTCGCGACGGCGCAGCAAGTGTTCGGCGAAGTTCAGGGTGGCGCCGGGAAACCACTGGGCGCTGGGCATTTCGCCGGTTTCGACCAGCGTGGCGCTGGGCGGGCTGCGAAATTGCACGTCGAAGAACGCCACAATGGCCTGCCAGAAGTCGGCGCGCTGGTCGATGCTCCACTGGTGCAGGGCAGGGTAGTCGCGCAGCTGCAGGTGGTGGCGGGCATTGATGTAGCGGCGGAACTGGTCCATGCGCGTGTTGGCGATGCGCTCTGGGGAGGGTTGCCAAAGGATGTCGGACATTGGGGATTCTCTTGTTCTTCTCTTCCAGACAATACAGTTCCAATGTGGGAGGGGGCTTGCCCCCGATGGCGGCTTCGCAGCTGGCACATGTGGCCCTGACCCACTGCTATCGGGGGCAAGCCCCCTCCCACATTTTGATCTCCAGTGTCTGGGGTTATTGGGCCAACCAGCCACCATCGATATTCCACGCCGCGCCCCGTACCTGGCTGCCGGCCTCGCTGCATAAAAACAATACCAGCTCACCCAACTGCGGTGGCGTCACGAACTCCAGCGACGGCTGTTTCTCCGCCAGCAGATCATGCTGCGCCTGCTGCGGGTCCACCCCGCTGGCCGCGCGATCATCGATCTGCTTCTGCACCAGCGGCGTCAGCACCCAGCCCGGGCAGATGGCGTTGCACGTCACGTTGCTGGTCGCGGTTTCCAGGCCCACCACCTTCGTCAGGCCGATCACCCCGTGCTTGGCCGCCACATAGGCCGCCTTGCCCACCGAGCCGACCTGGCCGTGCACCGAGGCAATATTGACGATCCGCCCCCAGCCCTTGGCCTTCATGCCCGGCAGGCTCAAGCGCGTGCTGTGGAACACCGACGACAGGTTGATGGCGATGATCGAGTCCCAGCGCTCCACCGGAAAGTCTTCCACCGCCGCCACGTGCTGGATGCCGGCGTTATTGACCAGAATGTCCACGCCGCCGAACTCGCGCTCGGCATAGGCCAGCATCTCGGCGATCTGCGCCGGGTCGCTGACGTCTGCCGGGTGATGCCCGACCTTGCCGCCAAACGCCTGCACCTGGGCGATCACCGCGCTGGCATCGCCGAAGCCGTTGAGGATCAGGTTGGCGCCGGCCTTGGCCAGGCTCAGGGCAATGCCCAGGCCGATGCCGCTGGTGGAGCCGGTGACCAGGGCGGTCTTGCCGTTCAATGTCGTCATGAAAACCTCACACTATGCCGGTGGCGTAGAAAGTACCGATCACCACGAACACCGCGAGGGTCTTGATGATCGTGATGCCGAAAATATCCTTGTAGGCTTCGCGGTGGGTCAACCCGGTCACCGCCAGCAGCGTGATCACCGCGCCGTTGTGGGGCAGGGTGTCCATGCCGCCGCTGGCCATGGCCGCCACCCGGTGCAGCACTTCAAGGGGGATATTGGCCGCATGGGCCGCTGAAATAAAGCTCTCGGACATCGCGGCCAGGGCGATGCTCATACCGCCGGACGCGGAGCCGGTGATGCCCGCCAGCAGGGTCACGGTAATGGCTTCGTTGACCAGCGGGTTGGGAATGCCCTTGAGCCAGTCCGCCAGTACCAGGAACCCCGGCAGCGAGGCGATCACAGCACCAAACCCGTATTCGGAGGCGGTGTTCATCGCCGCCAGCAGCGCGCCGCTGACCGCACTCTTGCTGCCTTCGGCCAGTTTGCTTTTAATCGCCGAAAAACCGCACGCCAATACCACGATGATCCCCACCAGCAGCGCCGCCTGCACCGCCCAGATCGCGGTGAGCTTGGCAATGTCGGTGGTCACCGGGGTGCTCATGCCCGGCAGGCTGAGGCTGTGGGTCTTGCCGTACCACTGCGGGATCCAGTGGGTGAACAGCAGGTTCATCACCCCCACCAGAATCAGCGGCGACAGCGCGACCCATGGGTTGGGCAGCGTGAGGTTCTCGGCCGTCTCCGGCTCGTTGCGCAGCTCGGTGCCATAGCCTTCACCCGCGCGCTGGGCCTTGTTGCGCTGGCGCGACAGGTAGAGCATGCCGGCACAGAACACGAAGATCGTGCCGATCAGCCCCAGCCAAGGCGCCGCCCAGGCGGTGGTGTTGAAGAAGGTGCTGGGGATGATGTTCTGGATCTGCGGCGTGCCGGGCAGGGCGTCCATGGTGAACGAGAACGCACCGAGGGCGATGGTCGCCGGGATCAGGCGCTTGGGAATATTGCTCTGGCGGAACATCTCCGCGGCAAACGGGTACACCGCAAATACCACCACAAACAGCGACACGCCGCCGTAGGTGAGCAGGGCGCAGACCAGCACGATCACCAGCATCGCCTGACGCGTGCCGAGCAAACGAATCGCGGCGGCGACAATCGAGCGCGAGAACCCCGACAGCTCGATCAGCTTGCCGAACACCGCACCGAGCAGGAACACCGGGAAATACAGTTTGATGAAACCAACCATTTTCTCCATGAACACCCCGGTAAAGGCCGGTGCGACAGCGGACGGGTCGGTCAACAGAACAGCGCCGAGGGCGGCGATCGGGGCAAACAGGATAACGCTGTAGCCACGGTAGGCAGCCAGCATCAGCAGCGCCAGGGCTGCCAGGGCAATGATCACACTCATGGTGTGTCTCCATCGAATTGTTATTTTTGTGGGGGTAGCGGTTAAGGGGTGCTATAGCGAGATATGTGCCAGATACTTAACGTATTGAAATCAAAAGATATTTATTCTTTTGGCTCAGTGGATTTCAGAGTTTGTCTCAATTTTGAGACCAGCGCTGAACAAATGTGGGAGGGGGCTTGCCCCCGATGGCGGTCGGTCAGCGGGCAAAAATATTGACTGGACTATTGCTATCGGGGGCAAGCCCCCTCCCACAGGGGTCAGTCTTGATAGTGGGATTTGAGTCTCATTAATGAGACTAGGCGATCCCCAACGCCACCATCTTCTTGTACAACGTCGACCGCCCGAGCCCCAGCCGCTGCGCCGCTTCCACCACATTGCCCCCGCAGGCTTGCAGCGCCGCACCAATCACCTGCCGATCAAAGCGCTCCCTGGCGGCGCTGAACGTTTCTGCCTCTACCAACATCACCGTACTGCGCTCAACCGGTGTAAAGGTGCCAATCGCCGCTCGAATTTCCCCGGCATTCAACACCAGGTCATCACTCAGCAACGCCGCCCGCTCCAGCACGTTGCGCAGCTCACGGATATTCCCCGGCCACGCATGCTGCGCCAACAGCGTCAGCGCTTCGCGGTCCAGTTCATGCTGGCTGCGCAGTTCTTCAAGGATGGCTTCGCTCAGCGCCGGAATATCCTCCAGCCGTTCCCGCAGCGGCGGCACCTGGATCGGCAACACGTTCAGGCGGTAGTACAAGTCCGCTCGGAATTCGCCACGCTTGATCGCCGCTTCCAGGTCCATGGAGGTCGCCGCGATGACCCGCACATCGCTGTGCAGCATTTCGTTGGAGCCCACCGGCTCGAATTCCTTCTCCTGCAAAACCCGCAGCAGTTTGCTCTGCAGCGGCAGCGGCATATCGCCGATTTCGTCGAGGAACAGCGTGCCGCCCTGGGCAATCTGAAACTTGCCCGGACGGCCCTTGCGATCCGCGCCGGTAAAGGCGCCTGGCGCGGTGCCGAAGAATTCGGCTTCGAGCAGGTCGTGGGGAATCGCTGCGCTGTTGATGCTGACAAAGGCCTTGTGCGCACGCGGCGACGCGCCGTGAATGGCCTGGGCGAGCAGTTCCTTGCCAGTGCCGGTTTCGCCCAGCAGCAACACCGGCGATTCGGCGCTGGCGCTGCGCCGCGCACGGCGTTTGACTTCAAGGCTGGCGGCGCTGGTGCCGATAAAATGCGCAAAGTTGTATTTGCTCTGGCGTGAGCGCAGCAACGAGCGGGTGGACGCCAGTTCCTGCTGCATGCTCAGGTAGCGCTCGATCAGCGGCGACAGGTTGCGCAGCTCATCGAACAACGCGAAGCCGATCGCACCAATCACCGCGCCCGCATCGTCGTGGATCGGCAGGCGCATCACCACCAACGGGCCCTTGGGCGTGTCCTGGATGTCCAGCAGAATCGGTCGGTCGTTGCGCACCACCTGGCGCAACAGGCTGTTGGAAATCACCTGCTCGCAGGGTTGGCCGATGGCCTGCTCGGCGCTCTTGAGGCCGAAACGCTTGGCGTAGCGCTCGTTCATCCAGACGATATTCGCATCACGGTCAACGATCACCGTGCCTTCGCTGGACTGCTCGATAATCTCGAACAGCGACTGAATGGCCAGGCCGCGAACGTGTGGGTAGTCCTTGAGGCTGGTACTCATGCGTGCAGAATCCTGTAGGCGCGAGCGTGCTCGCGAAGGTCGTCAACGATAATGCGGTGCATCTGGAGGCACGCGCCTACAAGGGGATATGCGCCGCTGCCATAAGCTCCTTGGTGTAGGGGTGCTGCGGCGCTTCGAACACGCTATGGCTGGGGCCGCGCTCCACCACCTTGCCGTCCTTGACCACGATCATATCGTGGGCCATCGCCCGCACCACCGCCAGGTCATGGCTGATGAACAGGTAGGTCAGGCCGTATTTCTCCTGCAGTTCGCGCAACAAGGCCACCACTTGTTTTTGCACCGTACGGTCCAGCGCGGAGGTCGGTTCATCCAGCAGCATCAACGCCGGCTTGAGCACCAGCGCCCGCGCAATCGCAATGCGCTGGCGCTGGCCGCCGGAAAATTCGTGGGGGTAACGGTGCCGGCTGGCGGGGTCAAGGCCCACGTCCTTGAGCACCTGGATGACCTGCGCTTCGCGTTCGTCGAGGCTGCACGGCGCGTGAACCTCCAGGCCCTCGCTGATGATTTGCTGCACCGACATGCGCGGGCTGAGGCTGCCATAGGGGTCCTGAAACACCACCTGCATCTGCTTGCGCCATGGGCGCATTTGACGGTGGTTGAGCGGGTCGAGGGCTTCACCCTGAAAGCGAATACTGCCGGTGGAGTCGAGCAAGCGCAGGATCGCCTGGCCCAGGGTCGACTTGCCCGAGCCGGACTCGCCGACAATCCCCAGGGTCTTGCCGCGTTGCACGCTGAGGTTGATCCCGTCCACCGCCTGCAGGTAGCGCTTGCGCCGCAACAGCCCGCCGCCAAGGGCAAACTGCACGCTCAGGTCGTCCACCTGCAACACCGTCTCGCGCTCCTCGCCGCACAACACTTCCGCCGAGGGCTCGGCGTCCAGCAGCAGGCGGCTGTAGGGGTGTTGCGGCGCGGTGAACAAGGTCTGGCAGTCGGCCTGCTCGACAATCTCGCCGGCGCGCATCACGCACACGCGCTGGGCAATGCTGCGCACCATATTGAGGTCGTGGCTGATCAGCAGCAGTGACATGCCCAGGCGTTGCTGCAAAGACTTGAGCAACAGCAGGATCTTGCGCTGCACGGTCACGTCCAGCGCGGTGGTGGGTTCGTCAGCGATCAGCAGCTCCGGCTCGCAGGCTAGGGCCATGGCGATCATCACCCGCTGGCGCTGGCCACCGGAGAGTTGGTGCGGATAGGCCTTGAGCCGCTCCTGGGGTTTCTGAATGCCCACCAGGTCGAGCAGTTCGAGGATCCTTGCCTGCGCCGCCTTGCCGCCCAGGCCCTTGTGCAGCAGCAGGGTTTCGCCGATCTGCTTTTCGATGGTGTGCAGCGGGTTCAGCGAGGTCATCGGTTCCTGGAAGATCATCGCAATGCGGTTGCCCCGCAGCTTTTGCAGGGCCGCAGGCGACGCGCCCATCAGTTCCTGGCCGCGATACTTCACCGAGCCGGTGCTGTGCGTGCCGGCTTCGGGCAGCAGCTGCAGGATCGAGTGGGCGGTCACCGACTTGCCCGAGCCCGACTCGCCTACCAGCGCCAGGCATTCGCCGGGGCGCACGTCCAGGTTCACATTGCGCACCACGGTGTGGCCGCTGAAGGCCACGCTGAGGTCACGGATTTCGATCAGGTTCATACGCAGTCACTCATGAGCGAGGGTCGAAGGCATCACGCAACGCCTCGCCGATAAACACCAGCAGCGACAGAATCAGCGCCAGGGTAAAAAACGCCGTCAGGCCCAGCCAGGGCGCTTGCAGGTTCTGTTTGCCCTGGGCGATCAGCTCGCCCAGTGAAGCACTGCCGGCCGGCATGCCGAAGCCGAGGAAATCCAGGGCGCTCAAGGTCGAAATCGCCCCGGTCAGGATGAACGGCAAATAGCTCAGGGTGGCAGTCATCGCATTGGGCAGGATATGCCGGCCAATGATCTTGCCGTCGCCAAGGCCCAATGCGCGTGCGGCCTTGACGTACTCCAGGTTGCGCCCGCGCAGGAACTCGGCGCGCACCACGTCCACCAGCGCCAGCCAGGAAAACAGCGCCATGATGCCCAGCAACCACCAGAAATTGGGCTCGACAAAGCCCGACAGGATAATCAGCAGGTACAGCACCGGCAGCCCGGACCACACCTCCAGGATGCGTTGCCCCAGCAAGTCCACCCAGCCACCGTAGTAACCCTGCAACGCCCCGGCGGCGATGCCGATGGCGGCGCTGATCGCGGTCAGCGCCAAGGCAAACAGGATCGACACCCGTGCGCCGAAGATCACCCGCGCCAACACATCCCGCGACTGGTCATCGGTGCCCAGCCAGTTCACCGTCGACGGCGGGCTGGGGGCAGGGCGGGTCAGCTCGTAATTGGGCGTGTCGTCGCTGAACGGGATCGGTGGAAACAGCATCCAGCCGCCGTCCTGCTTGATCAGCTGCTGCACGTAGTCACTGCGGTAGTCGGCCTGGAACGGCAATTGCCCGCCGAACTGCTGTTCGGTGTAGCGCTTGAACACCGGGAAATACAGCTCGTTCTTGAAGCTGAGCACCAGGGGCTTGTCGTTGGCGATCAATTCGCCACCCAGGGTCAGGATAAACAAGCCGATGAACAGCCAGAGAGACCACCAGCCCCGGCGGTTCTTCTTGAAACGCTCGAAACGCCGACGGGCCACGGGAGACAGGTTGAGCATCAGGCGTTCCTCGCGGCGAAGTCGATACGCGGGTCCACCAGGGTGTAACACAGGTCACCGATGAGTTTTATCAAGAGCCCGAACAGGGTGAAGATGAACAGCGAACCAAACACCACCGGGTAGTCCCGCGACACCGCCGCCTCATAACTCATGCGGCCCAGGCCATCGAGGGAAAAGATCACTTCGATCAGCAGGGAACCGGCGAAGAACACGCTGATGAACGCCTGGGGAATCCCGGAAATCACCAGCAGCATCGCGTTGCGAAACACATGGCCGTAGAGCACGCGGCGTTCGCTCAAGCCCTTGGCGCGCGCGGTGACCACGTACTGCCGAGTGATTTCGTTGAGGAACGAGTTTTTGGTGAGGATGGTCAGCGTGGCGAAACCACCGATCACCAGCGACGTGACCGGCAATACCAAGTGCCAGAAGTAGTCGGCGATCTTGCCCACGGTGCTCAGCTCTTCAAAGTTCTCCGACACCAGTCCGCGCACCGGGAACCAGTTCAGGGATGTGCCGCCGGCAAATACCACGATCAGGAACATCGCGAACAGGAACGCCGGCATGGCATAGCCGATCACGATGGCGGTGCTGCTCCACACATCAAAGCTGCTGCCATGGCGCACCGCCTTGCGGATGCCCAAGGGGATCGACACCAGGTAAGTAATCAGTGTGGCCCACAGGCCAAGGGAAATGGTGACCGGCATCTTCTCCAGGATCAGGTCGATCACCGTCGAGCCGCGAAAGAAACTGTTGCCGAAGTCCAGTTGGGCGTAGCTCTTGAGCATCAACCACAAACGCTCCGGCGCAGGCTTGTCGAAGCCGTATTGCTTTTCGATGTCCTTGATC
Source organism: Pseudomonas sp. MUP55 (assembly GCF_034043515.1). NCBI lineage: Bacteria > Pseudomonadati > Pseudomonadota > Gammaproteobacteria > Pseudomonadales > Pseudomonadaceae > Pseudomonas > Pseudomonas sp. MUP55. The sequence continues at coordinate 2,494,309 of NZ_CP138214.1, forward strand.
AGTTTCGGGTCCAGGCCGCGGCTGGCCCGCGAGCCGCTGATGCCTTCGCCTGAGCCACCGCCGACACCGCCGCCGCCGATGCCTTGCAGGTGGGCAATGGCTTGTTCGACCGGCCCGCCCGGCGCGGCCTGCACGATCACGAAATTCACCAGCAGGATGATGACCAGGGTCGGGATGATCAGCAGCAGGCGCCGCACGATATAGGCAAACATCAGTGCGCACCCCCGCGTTTTTCCAGCTCGGCTTGCATCTGCGCGTTGGTCAGTGGTGTCGGGCTGACTTCCCACCAGGTTTCCAGGGCTTCATCGTTTTTCGCCTCGATGGCCGGGCGGCCAAAGCGGTTCCACCACGCAGCGGACGTGCCGGGCGGGTAGTAGTTGGGAATCCACAGGTAGTTCCATTGCAGCACGCGGTCCAGCGCGTGGGCATAGGTGAGCATCTGTGCCTGGGTGTCGGCCTTGACCAGACCCTTGATCAGGCGGTCGACGGCCGGGTCCTGGAGCGCCATGTAATTGTTGGCACCCGGATCGAACGCCGCGGCGGAGCCGAAGAAATTGTACAGCTCCATGCCCGGCGAGGTGGTGACCGGAAAACCGGTGACGATCATGTCGTAGTCCCGTGCCATCAAGCGGTTGACGTACTGGGAGGAATCGATGCGGCGGATATTCAAGGTGATGCCGATTTGCGCCAGGTTGCGTTTGTACGGCAGCAGCAGACGTTCCACGCCCGCCTGGGCATTAAGGAATGTAAACGTCAGCGGCTCGCCCTCGGCGTTGACCAGTTGGTCGCCTTCAGGCTTCCAGCCGGCTTGCTCCAGCAGGGCCAGGGCCTGCAACTGCTTGTCGCGGATCATGCCGCTGCCATCGGTGACGGGCGCCTTGAACACCTGGGTAAATACTTCATCGGGGATCTGCCCGCGCAGGGGCTCAAGGATCGCCAGTTCTTCCCGGGTCGGTAGCTGGGTGGCGGCGAGCGGGCTGTTGGAGAAAAAGCTCTGCTGGCGGATGTACAGGTTGCGCATCATCTGCCGGTTGGCCCATTCGAAATCCCACAGCATGGCCAGGGCCTGGCGCACCCTGCGGTCCTTGAACATCGGCTTTTGCACATTGAACACATAGCCCTGGGCCGGTTGCGGCATTTCCTTGGCCAGATGCGCACGTTGCAGACGGCCATCGTCGAGCGCCGGGCCGTTATAGCCGATGGAATAGCCCGTGGCGGAAAATTCCCGATTGAAATCGTAGGCGCCGCCACGCAGCACCTGGCGCGCCACTTCGGTGTCGCCGAAATACTCAAGGCTCAGGTGATCGAAGTTGTACAGGCCCCGGCTGACCGGCAAATCCTTGCCCCACCAGTCGGGGTCACGGGTAAAGGTGATGGTATTGCCCGAGTCGATCTTGCTGACCTTGTACGGGCCGCTGCCCAGCGGGGCTTCATAGCCGCCGCCGTTTGCAAAGTCGCGGGTCTTCCACCAGTGCTCGGGGAACACCGGCAGCGTGGCGATATCCAGGGGCAGGGTACGGTTTTCATTGCTGGAGAAGTCGAAACGCACCTGGCGCTCGCTTTCCACTTCGACGTGCTTGACGTCGGCGAACAGCGTGCGAAAGCGCAGGCTGCCTTGGGTCATCAACAGATCGAAACTGTAACGCACGTCTTCGGCGGTGATGGGCTTGCCATCGGCAAACCGCGCCTTGGGGTTGAGGTAGAAACGCAGCGACAGACCGTCGTCGGCGCGCTCCATCTTTTGCGCGACCAGGCCGTAGACCGTGTAGGGCTCGTCCAGGGAGCGCTGGGCCAGCGGCGCATAGAGCCAGCCATCGACCTGGGAAACACCGATGCCTTTATCGATATACGGCAATACATGGTCAAAGCGCCCGATTTCCAGGGCGGAGCGGCGCAGGCTGCCACCTTTGGGGGCATTGGGGTTGGCATAGTCGAAATGGCTGAAGCCATCGGCGTACTTGGCCGGCTCGCCGTACACCGTGAGGGATGTTTGTGGCGCCGCGATCACAGCGCTGCTGGTCAGGAACAAGACCAGGGTGACGCGGAGCAGTGTTGGAAAAGCCAGTCGCATTATCAGCCTTGAGCGCGGATGAACAGGAATAGAAGAGCTGTACGTTAACGGCTTAAGCGTCGTCAGTCACCACATGCACAACGGCCCGCCAAATGGCGGGCCGTTGTTTACAGCATCAGCACAGACAGGATCAGTCCTGGCGGCTGGTGACTTCCAGCAGGTGATAACCGAACTGGGTTTTCACCGGGCCTTGTACGGTATTGACCGGGGCGCTGAACACGACGGTGTCGAATTCCTTGACCATCTGGCCTGGGCCGAACGAACCCAGGTCGCCGCCTTGACGGCTGGACGGGCAGCTGGAGTTGGCTTTGGCGATTTCTGCGAAATCAGCGCCGCCTTCGATCTGAGCCTTGAGTTCGTTGCACTTGTCTTCAGTGGAAACGAGGATGTGGCGGGCGGTGGCTTTGGCCATGGGGAATAACTCCTTGAGTGAAAAAACGGTGAGCCTACCGGATTCAGGCGGTTATTTCCCGGCAAAGTTCCCGCTGGTTGCCTGAGCGGGTCGGGAACCGCCGGGCACATGGGGTTCAAGCCAGAACGATGTAGTCGTTCTGCTGGACAATCGCTGCGTGCGGGCCTTGCACGAGATGGATATAGCGACCGTCCACCAGGTCGATGGGCAGGCAATCGTCAATATCCATTACCGCGTCGGTATGCCCCTGGGACCAGTGGCGCAACAGCTGCTGCTTGCCCTTGCTCATCGCTTCGCGTTTGTCGCGCGCGACCAGTAACAGGTAGTGATGGGCCTCGCCGAAGCTGTTGGCCTCGTAGCCGCCGAGGTTGATGAAATACAAGTGAGGTGCATCGCCGTGTGGGGCCAGTGGGCTGAGTTCGACCTTCCAGCCGTCGACGCCATCGACCGCCATCCACGAATCGATGTGCAGGCCCTTGGGGCTGCCGAACCAGGCCTCGCGCAATTGCGGGTAGGTGGCGTGCAGCGTGTCAGCCACAGCAAACGCCACATCATGTACTTCGATCCGGGCCCTGGGGTGTTTGCCCCCGAGCATCACGACAAACAGCATTGCGGGTGATTCCTGGCGATTGATCAGAGGCCAACCATACTGCGATTGAACCCTTTTGTCCGGTCAATGCCACACTGTTAATCCGCGAACTGATCAGGAGGTTGTCATGCGTACTATCGATCTGGCCGGCGTTCCCGTGCCTGTCATCGGCCAGGGAACCTGGCGCATGGGCGAAGACCCGAACCAGCGCCGCGCCGAAGTGGGCGCATTGCAACTGGGTATCGACGAGGGCCTGACCCTGATCGACACTGCCGAAATGTATGGCGAGGGCGGTGCAGAGGAGGTGGTCGGTGAAGCCATCAAGGGCAGGCGCGACCGGGTGTTCCTGGTGAGCAAGGTCTACCCCCACAATGCCAGCAGCCAGGGCGTGCCCCGCGCCTGCGAAGCGAGCCTTCAGCGCCTGGGCACCGACTACATTGATCTGTACCTGTTGCACTGGCGCGGTCACTACCCCCTTGCCGAAACCGTCGAAGCGTTTGAGCGGCTGCGCGAAGCGGGCAAGATCGGCCGTTGGGGCGTCTCCAACTTTGATGTGGCAGACCTGCAGGAGCTGGCGTCCCCTGCCTGTGCGACTAACCAGGTGCTCTACAACATTGAAGAGCGGGGTATCGAATTCGACCTGCTGCCATGGTGGCAACAGCACCATTTGCCATTGATGGCGTACTGTCCCATTGCCCAGGGCGGTGAGCTGCTGGCGAGCCCGACCCTCAAGCAGATTGCCCATCGTCATGAGGCCACCCCCGCGCAGGTCGCACTCGCCTGGGTTCTGCGACAACAAGGCGTGATCGCCATACCCAAGGCAGTATCGCCTGAGCACATTCGACAAAATGCCGCTGCCGCGAAGCTGGTACTGGATGAGCATGACCTGGACGCGATCGACCGCGTATTTGGCGCGCCCAAACGCAAACACCCGCTGGCGATGGTGTAGCGCCAACAGGAACGGTGCCGTCCCTGGACCGTTCCCGCCAGCGCCGCGGTTAACCGGCTACCGGGCTGCGCCAGTCGTCCGAGCCGGAAGTGCCGGCCACTTCATGCGTCCAGACGATCTTGCGATAGGTGAAATGCACGTCCTCCAGATGGGTGAAATGGGCATTGCCCGGGTCCTGACAGTTGGGCATGCGCGACTGAATGTCCACGATCGTTGCGCCTTCCAGTTCAATGGTGAAGTAGTGCTCCTGGGTGCCTGCCGAAGAGGTACGGAACCATTCCAGCCGGCATGACACCTCTTCCCCCGAGGTCAGCGCGCTGAAAAGCAGCGGCGAGGACTTGTCGAAGACCTTGCTGATCATCAGCGGTTTATGCACGCGCTGGCCGGTAGGCTGACCCGATTGCGGATCGCGGGGAATGATCACCTGGTGCGCAAACGCCTGCACCAGGATCTGGTCCTCATGGCCTTCCTGATAAATGTTTCCTACCGAGTCCTGGGTAAATGTACCTGCGGTGATCAAGCCTTGTTTGACACCGGTGATGGAGAGGTACGCGGGTGTTGGCATGACGGGTTTCCTTGTCTGATTGAGTAGGTGCTGCCGAACGGCGAGCTTGCCGGTCGGGCAAATGCCTATAACAAAAAGCGTGCCTGAAAGTGTGAGGGTCAATGAAATAAGGGTGCGGGCTATTAGCGCCATAAATGTGCTGGGAAGTTGCTGGTGATTTTGCAGGGTTTTAGTAACTTAAGTTGCGCGCAAGTGTGCATTTAATTGCTCATAAGTGTGAACTAGCGATTAGGCGAAGGTAGAACTGATTGAGGGTTATTTTATTTTTTTTGAGTGCGCAAATAACTGCGCAGGCCCTGTTTTTAGAGGTGCGTAGGAAATTCCTTAATTGCGCGGCTATCGCTTGCTGATCGTTTTTCTGATGGCTAAGGTTCGTTCACTTCGCTGTGTATTGAACGAACGTTAATCGGCAATCTGCTGTGCACCTCACGGCGTTTAGCTTGCCTGTCCAGCCTTCATAGTTGTGTGCGACTCAAAAATGGTTCATTCAGAAAAGCTCTGCACTTATTACCAGGAACTTGCCCGAACCCCTTGTTCGCCAGGCAGCTTCGTCGGCAATGACGTGCGCTTTTCGAGTGAGTTTGAGAGCGTGGAAGCCGAGGTTGCCAAGACACACTCACTGCATGGCGCGAGCCCCCCGGATTGGCAGCAGGTCTGCGACATCAGCGAGCACCTGCTGCGTGAGCAGTCCAAGGATCTGCGCGTGGCTGTGTGGCTCACCTGGGCACTGCACCAGCGTGATTCATTTGCCGGCTTGCTGGCCGGGCTCGGGCTGCTGGTTTACCTCTGCGAGCATCACTGGGTGGCGGTCTATCCCACCAAGCGGCGTACCCGTGTTGCCGCGTTGGGTTGGCTGGTGACACGCCTCGACCTGCTCCTTTCGCAAAACTTTTCTGTCGTCGACCAACTGCCCGTGTTCCAGGCGCTGCAGGCAGACCTGGTGCGCCTTGATGAGCTCTTGAACACGCATCTTGGCAGCGACGCCCCATTGTTATTGCCGGTCAGGCGACAGCTGGCGGAGCGTCTGACGCGTGCTACGCAAGGCGGTGGGGAGCCAGCGGGCATTGCCGGCGTCATTGCCCAGGTCAAGCAGGCGACCACGCAGTTGCTCAAGCCCGAGGCGCCGATCAGCAACGAAAAAGAGGCGCAAAAAGTACTGCGCAACGTGCAGGAACTGTCGCGTGGCTTGTGTGCCTGGTGGTTGCGCCAGAATGCCACCGACCTGCGTGCCCTGCGTTTGGGACGAACGCTGGCCTGGCTGAGCCTGGTCAACTATCCCGATGCCGACAGTGAGGGCGTAACGGCATTGCGCCCGCTGGCTCCCGACAAGCTCAAACGTTACCAGGAGCGTCTCGAGAACGGCCATCACGCCGAGCTGTTGCCGGAGCTTGAGGTCAGCCTGGGGGGCGCGTTGTTCTGGTTCGATGGGCTGCGCATGGTCTGGGAATGCCTTGAGGCCTTGCAGGCGAACCTGGCCATGACGGAACTGGAAACCAGCTTCGCCCTGTTATTGCAACGGTTACCGAATTTGCCTGAATTGCGCTTCGCCGACGGTACGCCCTTTGCGGCCCCGCAGACCAGTGAGTGGATCACGCACCACGTGGTTCGCCACCTGCACAAAGCCGAACCTTTCAATACGCCTGTCGATGGCAGCGGCGAGCCCTGGGAAACCGCGTTGCAGGCGGTCATGCCCAGCTTGCGCAGGGAGGGGCTCAAGGCTGCGGTCGGCGTGCTCAAGCAAGGTTTGCACAGCGCATGCAGCGAACGCGCACGCTTTCATTGGCGGCTGGCGCTGGCCAGGTTGTGTGTGCGCGCGGGCAAGCCTGACCTGGGCAGGATCCAACTGGAACAACTGGACCTTGAATTACAGCACGGCGGCCTGGACCGCTGGGAGCCGGAGCTGGCCCAGCAGGTCGGTCGGCTCCTGTATCGCTGCTACGACCTGTTGCCACAAAGCCATGCCGTGCGCGAAAGCAAGGACGCCACGCACCGCCGGTTGTGCCATTTCGATCTGCAAGCAGTACTCGAATAACCATCATCAAAAAGGAGAAATACCGTGGCCAAAGACGCTTCGGTGGCACCCAAGGAACGTATCAATATCACCTTCAAGCCCGCAATCGGTGGTGCCCAGGAGGAAGTCGAGCTGCCGTTGAAACTGCTGGTGCTGGGGGATTTCTCGCAACGCGAGGACCCGCGCAAGCTAGAGGACCGCAAGCCTATCGGGATCGACAGGAACAGCCTCGACGAGGTGTTGGCCAAACAGGCCCTGAACCTGACCTTGAGCGTGCCCAATCGCCTTCAGGAGGAAACTGACGTTGAAGAGCTGGCGGTCCAGGTCCGCATCAACGCGATGAAAGACTTCAACCCCGCGAACCTGGTCGAGCAAATACCGCAGCTGCAAAAGCTGATGGTGCTGCGCGAGGCATTGGTGGCGCTCAAGGGGCCGCTGGGCAACACCCCAAGCTTTCGCAAAGCCATTGAGCAGGCACTGGCCGATGACGACTCCCGTGCGCGGGTACTGGCCGAGTTGGGGTTGAGCGGCGCCGATGCCGAACCTATTCAGTAAAAGGACACTGACACCATGACAGCTACCCAGTACAACCCGCAGTCCCGGTCAAAAGTCAACGACGAGGGCAGCATTCTCGACAACATCATTGCCCAGACCTTACTGAATGCCGATGACGAGGCGTACAGCATCGCCAAGCGGGGGGTGTCGGCGTTTATCGAAGAGCTGGTCAAGCCTCACAACCGTGAAGAGCCCGTCAAGAAACGTCTGGTCGACCGGATGATCGCCGAGATCGATGCCAAGCTCAGCCAGCAGATGGACGAGATTCTGCACCACCCGGACTTCCAGGCATTGGAGTCGGCCTGGCGAGGGCTGCAACTGCTGATCGAGCGCACCGATTTTCGCGAGAACATCAAGATAGAGCTCCTGAATGTTTCAAGGCAGGACCTGCTGGACGACTTCGAGGATTCCCCGGAGGTCACCCAGTCGGGGCTTTACAAGCATATCTACAGTGCCGAATACGGCCAGTTTGGCGGCCAGCCGGTCGGGGCGATCATCGCCAACTACTTCCTGTCACCCAGCGCGCCTGATGTGAAACTCATGCAGTACGTGTCCAGTGTTGCCGGCATGGCTCATGCGCCGTTCATCGCTGCCGCCGGGCCAGGTTTCTTTGGCCTGGAAAGCTTCACCGGTCTACCTGACCTCAAGGACCTCAGGGATCATTTCGAAGGACCGCAGTTTGCCAAATGGCAGAGCTTTCGCCAGAGCGAAGACGCCCGCTACATCGGCCTCACGGTGCCGCGTTTTCTGCTGCGCACGCCCTACGATCCTCTTGAGTGCCCGGTTAAAACCTTTGCCTACCAGGAAAATGTGGTCAACAGCCACGAGCACTACCTGTGGGGCAATACGGCCTACGCCTTCGCCACTCGCCTGACGGACAGTTTCGCGCGCTTTCGCTGGTGCCCGAACATCATTGGCCCCCAGAGTGGCGGGGCGGTCGAGGACCTACCGTTGCATCATTTCCAGAGCATGGGTGAAATTGAAACCAAGATTCCGACCGAGGTGCTGGTGTCGGATCGGCGCGAATACGAGCTGGCACAGGAAGGGTTCATCGCCCTGACCATGCGCAAGGGCAGTGACAATGCAGCTTTCTTTTCCGCCAGCTCCGTGCAGAAGCCCAAGACGTTCGGCATCAGCGAAGAGGGCAGGGCCGCAGAGCTGAACTACCGGCTCGGCACCCAGTTGCCGTACATGATGGTGGTCAACCGGCTGGCTCACTACCTCAAGGTTCTACAGCGTGAACAGCTGGGCTCGTGGAAGGAGCGGACCGACCTGGAGTTGGAACTCAACAAATGGATTCGCCAATACGTGGCGGATCAGGAAAACCCCAGTGCAGAAGTCCGCGGTCGCCGCCCGCTGCGTGCGGCGCGCATTGTCGTCAGTGACGTCGAAGGTGAGCCGGGCTGGTACCGCGTCAGTTTGAGTGTGCGGCCGCATTTCAAGTACATGGGGGCGGACTTCACCCTGTCCCTCGTTGGCAAGCTCGACAAAGAATGAGCCGTGGCCAGGGGATGCGCCACCCCAGCAGCCTTTTCGAGCGCCTTGAGTCCTATACGTCCCCCGGCGCGTGCCGCTTGACGTCTGTCGCCGCGCATTTGACGAAAATGCTCAGCACCCGTGCAGGCAGCGTGCAAACGCTTCTGAGCATCAGCCGATGGCCACAGAGTCGCTGTTGCAGCGCTTTACCCAGGACCTCACCCATCAGGCCCGCGAGGGCCGGATCGACCCGGTGCTGTGCCGTGAGCGCGAGGTGCGCCAGCTGATCGATATTCTGGTGCGCCGGCGCAAGAACAATCCGATTCTGGTGGGGGAGGCTGGGGTAGGGAAGACCGCGATCGTGGAAGGGCTGGCTTTGCAGATCGTCGCGTTGCAGGTGCCCGAGGTCCTCAAGGCTGTTCGCGTGCTGACCCTCGATATGGGCTTGCTGCAAGCGGGCGCCGGCCTCAAGGGTGAATTCGAGCGGCGTCTCAAGGGGGTGATCGATGAAGCGAGCGCCTCGCCCGAGCCGGTAATCCTGTTTATCGACGAAGCCCATACCTTGGTGGGTGCCGGTGGCCAGCCGGGTGGGCTGGACGCGGCCAACCTGCTCAAGCCGGCGTTGGCGCGCGGCGCGCTGCGTACGATCGCCGCGACGACCTGGTCGGAATACAAGCAGTACATCGAAAAGGACCCGGCCTTGGCGCGGCGGTTCCAGCCGGTAAAGGTCGGCGAGCCCGGTGTCGAGCAGGCTGTGTCGATTCTGCGGGGGCTGGTGCCTGCCTACGAAGCGAGTCATGGCGTGTATGTCCGCGATGATGCGGTGGTGGCGGCGGCGCACATGAGCGCCCGCTATCTGGTGGGCCGACAGCTGCCGGACAAGGCGGTGGACGTGCTGGACACTGCGTGTGCCAGTGCTCGCACGCGTCAGGCAATGCCGCCCGAGGCATTGCAGGCGCTGCGCATCCAACTGATCGAGGGGCAACGGCAGGCGCGGGCGCTGACTCGAGATGCCGAGATCGGGTTGCCGGTGGATGCGCAGGCCTTGCAGGCGTTGAAGCTGCGCCTGGAAACCCTCGAGTCCGAGCGCCAGGTGCTTGAGCAGCATTGGCTTGAGCACAGCGGGCAACCGTTGCTCAAACCTGAGGTATGCCCGCGTGGCGTAGCTCAGGTCATCAGCGCCTGGACCGGCATTCCTGCCGAGCAGTTGGCCCTTGAACCGAATGAAAAGGTGCTGGGGTTTGCCGAGGCCTTGCGCGCCCGCGTGCTTGGGCAGGAACATGCGGTACAGGCCCTGGATCGCGCCTTGCGTGCGGTCGCCGCCGGGCTGAACAAGGTCGATGCACCGGTCGGGGTGTTTCTGCTGGTGGGGCCAAGCGGTGTCGGCAAGACAGAAACGGCGCTGGCCCTGGCGGATCTCCTGTACGGCGGGGAACGCTTTGTCACCACGATCAATATGTCCGAATACCAGGAGAAGCACGCGCTCTCTCGATTGATCGGTGCGCCACCGGGCTATGTCGGTTACGGCGAGGGCGGGGTGCTGACCGAAGCCGTGCGCCAGCGTCCCTATTCGGTTGTGCTGCTCGACGAGGTGGAGAAAGCCGACCCTGAAGTGTTGAACCTGTTTTACCAGGTCTTTGACAAAGGTCGCGCCAATGATGGCGAAGGGCGGGAAATCGACTTTCGCAACACCGTACTGCTAATGACCTCCAACCTCGCAAGCGACTGTATCAACGCGCTTTGCGCAGGCGGTCAACGACCTGAACCCCAAGTACTGCAAGACGCAATTTATCCGGTGCTGCGTGCGCACTTCAAGCCCGCATTGCTCGCCCGTATGCGCGTCGTACCGTATTACCCGATCGCAGAGAAGGTGCTGCGCGACGTGGCAGAACTCAAGCTTGCGAACCTGGGGCAACGTTTGCAATCACGCAATCTGGGATTCACCTATACGCCAGAACTGGTTGCACACATAACCGAGCGTTGTGCTGACGGCGACAGCGGTGCGCGGTACATCGACCAATGGCTTGAGCGACATTTAGTGCCGCAGATGGTGGATGGTCTGCTGGGCGCCATGGCCGTGGATGCACCCGTCAACCTGGTGCATGCCCGACTGGATGGCAATCGTCTGCCTGTCTGCGAGTTCAGCCAATGAGCGAAAACAACCTGGACCAACTGCCTGACCCGCTTGCCCATGCCAGCGCCCTGATCGGCTGTATCACACGGATAGGCCTGGACAGTGACGACGCTTCCTTGCCCGGTGCGTGTGTCGCGGCAGCGGCACACCTGAGCCACTGTGAACTCTGCCAGCTGTACCGACTGGATGATGCGACTGGGCGGCTTGATCTGATCGCCCAGCACCCGAGCGCGACGCTCCCGCTGGCGGATACCCCTTCAGGAGTCGATCTGCGACACGTGCGTTTGCTGCGTGACACCGTGGACCAGCGCGTTGCCGTCAGTATGGATGATGTATGGAACAGCACCTGTGACACGGCTTTTCTGCCGGCGCTCGGGTCACCTTGGCGCGCCCTCTTGAGTGTGCCGTTGTTCGATCGTTTCAATACCGTGACTGGCGTGCTGCTATGCGCCGCCCAGCGCCCGGCAGCGTTGCAGGCTTACGCATTCTCCCTGGGCCAGTTGGGCAGCTTCGCCTTGCACCAATTGGCACTGTTGCGCAGCCTGCGGTGTATGCCGGTTGTTGTACCGCAGGATCGCGCAGTCCCGCTGGCCGGCATGTATGGCCTGATTGGCAGCAGCACAGCGATGGCGCACACCTGCCAATTGATCAGCAAGGTGCTGCATACCCCTTATACCGTCCTGCTGCGCGGCGAAACCGGCACCGGCAAGGAAGTGGTGGCACGGGCCATCCACCAGGCAGGGCCGCGTGCGGACAAGGCGTTTGTGGTGCAAAACTGCGCTGCGTTCCCGGAAGGCTTGTTGGAGAGCGAGCTGTTCGGCTACCGAAAAGGCGCCTTTACCGGTGCCGAGCGCAACTATGCCGGGCTGTTCGACGCTGCGCACGGGGGCACGCTGCTGCTCGATGAAATAGGCGATATGCCGCTGCCCCTGCAAGCCAAGTTGTTGCGGGTCCTGCAGGAAGGAGAGGTTCGCCCATTGGGCGCCAGTGCTGCGCACAAGGTCGATGTACGCATCATCGCAGCGACGCACCGTGACCTGGCCGCCATGGTCGCCCAAGGCAGCTTCCGTGAAGACCTGTATTACCGGCTTGCCCAGTTCCCCATCCAGCTGCCGGCCTTGCGTGAGCGAGAAGGGGATGTGCTGCAACTGGCACGGCATTTCGCCGACAAGGCGTGCGCAAACCTGGGGAGGACGCCGGTGCAATGGTCGAATATCGCCCTTGATCAGCTGTCCAGTCACCCATTTCCCGGCAACGTGCGCGAACTCAAGTGCCTGGTGGAGCGCGCCGTGCTGCTGTGCGACGACAACCTGATTCTGCCGGCGCACCTGTCGCTGCCTCTGGCGCCGGTTGCAACCGCCGTGGATGACGTAACGCTGCGCCAGCGCATGGAGCGGGTAGAGCGCGTGTTCCTGCTCGACTGCCTGCAGAAGAATCGCGGCAACCGAACCCGTACGGCGCGTGAGCTGGGCGTCGCACGGCGCACGCTGCTGTATCGGCTCGCCCGCTTGAACATTCCCTGCGGTGATGCCAGTGCGGAGCGTTGAGCCATGTGCCGAAAATTTGCCGACATCGCCGCCGCCAACGATAGCAGGCGGGCGGCCTTTCTACCTTGGAGAAACCTGATGCCTGACCGTCCATGGCGCGTCGTCGTGCTTGTGTTGTGTTTGCTCGGCGGTTGTCACGCCAACTATGTATTCGATGATGCCCGGTACCGTCCGCTGGGTGAGCCGCAGGCGGTGACCCGTGGTCGATGAAAAGAGGGAGCCTGACCATGCAGCTTGTATTTGAAGTATGTGAGACCGCAGGCGGTAACCCTGTGTCCATGGTGCGCAAAATCTTTGACGGAGCGGGCGGCGTGATCGGCCGTGGCTCTGGCTGCGACTGGGTAATCCACGACCCCAGCCGTTTGCTCTCCAGTCACCACGGTTTGGTGGGTTACCGGGAAGGTCGGTACTTCCTCACGGATATCAGCAGTAACGGTATCCGTATGGCCAGCACTCGCGAACGCCTGCGCAAAGGGCAGGCGCACTTGATCGAGGAGGGTGACGTGTTCGAACTCGGAGCGCTGTCGATACGCGCGCGGTTGATAGAGCCGATCCAGCCTTATTCTGAGCAGCCGATCATCACGGGCGTACCGATTCCCGATGATGCGTTCCTGGCGCTGGACCCGTTGCAGGCACTGGACCTCGAACAGCAGCGGCATAACGCATCGGATGAGCTGGGGGCGTTGAGTGCCGGCATTGCAATGGGCGAGTCCGAAACCTGGGCCGACCGGCATGCCGCCGACCGCGAACACGTGGCGATGCCGCGCCGGGTTGAGTCTCTCAAGGAGCCTCCCAAGGCTGATCCCGCCGCCATGGCGCCGCCATCCGACGACGTCTTCTGGATGGAGTTTGCCGCAGCGCTGGGGCTTGACCTGGGCAGGCTTGACCACGTTGCCCGAAAGACGCTGGCGATCAAGGTGGCAGGCCTGTTTCGGCTGGAGGTTGAACGGTTGCAGCACAGCCGCGCCTACGAAGAACAGGTACGCCTGATCTCGACCCTGCACAGCGATTATCCAGGATGATGCTCATGTATCGATCACCCTTATGCCTCTGTTGCTCCTGCTCGGCCTGTTGACTGGTTGCAGCGCTGTATCACCTTTCTCGACATTGACCAAACTGGACCTGGTACTGACCGCCAGTGACCAGGTCAACCCGGACATTCATGGCCGACCCTCTCCGGTCGTGCTGCAACTGATCGAACTGCGTCATGGCGTGGCCTTCGAGAATGCCGATTTTTTCAGCATGTACGAGCACGCCGAGCAGGTATTGCCAAAGGACTGGGTGAGCAGCGAGGAAATCGAACTGCGCCCGGGCGATCGGCGGGCGCTCAAGCTCAGTGTCGGGCCAAAGAGTCATTTTGTGGGGGTGCTGGCGGCGTATCGCGACTTGCCCCACGTTCAATGGCGCCTGCTCGTTCCGCTCGCCGCTCAACAAGTGAACCGTGTAGAGCTGGTGCTGGAACGAGATGGTATCCGACTGGCCGACGCGCATTCCGACAAAGAGGTGCAGTGATATGCACACCCATAAGGTCATTTGGCAGGAAGGCATGCTGCTGCGGCCACAGCACTTGCAGCACAACGACCGTCATTACCGGCAGCAGCTTAACCAGACGCGTTTGCTGAGCCCGGACGCCTGGGGGTTCCTCACGCTGGAACTCGATGTGCAGTACCTCAACCTCGGCAAATTGGTGGTCACTCAAGCCAGCGGAGTGTTGCCGGACGGCAGCCTGTTCGAACACGGCGCCGCCATGGAACCGCTGGTGTTGCAGGTGCCGGCCAACTCGGGGGAACAGGCTGTTTACCTGGGACTGCTGCTGGCGACAGGCAATCAGACCGAAACCCGCCAACCGGATCAGCACGATGTGCTGGCGCGTTACCTTACCTGTGAGGTGGAGATCGCAGATTCCAACGCCGGGGCCGACTCTCGTTGCCTGATTCACTGCGCAAGGCCTGACCTGCGCCTGCTGTTGGGTGAGCAGCACAGAGAGCAGGGCTTTGTCAGGCTCAAGGTTGCCCAGGTGCTGGAATCTACCGAGGCGGGGGGTGTGCGCCTGGATGCGGGATTCGTCCCGACGTTCATTTTCATGCAGGACCGCGGGTATGTAGCGTCTTGCCTGAAGGAGGTGATCGGCTTGCTTGCATCGCGAGGCGATGCCATCGCGGCGCGCATCCGCGGCGAGAGCACCGCCGCCGGCACGCAGGTTGGCGATTTTCTGATGCTGCAAGTGATCAACCGTAGCGAGCTGGAGCTGCGCCACTGCTTGAGCCAGGCTCAGGTTCGTCCTGAAGCCGTATTTCGTGCCCTGTTGGCGCTGCTCGGCGAATTGTCGACCTTCGCCAGCGACAGCAAGCGCGCAGTGCTGGATGTGCATTACCGGCACGCCGACCAGGGAGCAAGTTTTCGTGGGCTGATGGAAGCTGTTCGCGGCGTACTGTCGGTCGTGCTGGAACAACACGCTATCGAATTGGCGCTGCAACCCCGTCAGTACGGCGTGTTGGTATGTCCGGTAAGCGATCTGAAATTGCTGGGTACCGCAACGTTCATCCTGGCGGCCACGGCGCAATCCGATTCGCAAGAGTTACGCCAACGCCTGCCAGCGCATCTGAAAGTCGGCCCCGTTGAGCGCATACGCGAGCTGGTCAATCTGCACCTGGCGGGTATCAAGGTCAAACCACTGCCCGTGGCGCCGCGCCAGATCCCGTTTCACGCCGCCAAGACCTACTTCATGCTTGATATGACTGCTCGCGACATCGCGCAGTTGGAGCAATCGGGTGGGTTCGCCTTTCATGTGGGGGGCGAATTTTCAGGGCTTGAGCTTACCTTCTGGGCCATCAGGAATTGAATGCCATGGACAGCGAATACTCGCAGGATGAAAAAACCGTCCTGCTCGACCGTGACGGCCACGGGCCCGCACAGGGCCCGCTCACGCAGTTCCCATCGCCGCCGCGCTATGAGCAGTTGCAGGACCGGATGATCTACGCGAGCCACGTGTTGGGCGCACACAGCTTCACGATGTCGCTCAACCCGCTTGTGACCGCGGCCTGGGAAATATTGTCGCAAGTGGTCCAGCTCAAGGGCTGCACCGGTCGAGAAAACCTCATTGCGATCAGCGACCGATTGTCATCAGCGGTAATGCAGTTCGAAACCCGTGCCTTGCAAGGTGGCATTGAAGACAGCCAGGTGATGTCTGCGCGCTACGTGCTGTGCAGTGTGATCGACGAAGCCGTCGTGACCACGACGTGGGGGGCTCGAAGCGACTGGTCGAAGGTGAGCCTGTTGAGCCGCTTTCACCATGAGACCTTCGGCGGCGAGAAGGTATTCCAGTTGCTGGAACGCCTGGCGCGTGACCCGGTAAAACACTTGGCGATGCTGGAACTGGTGTACCTGTGCCTGTCCCTGGGGTTCGAAGGCAAATACCGAGTGATGGAGCGCGGAGTGTTACAGCTCGAGGCCGTTCGTGATGGCCTGTATCGGCAGATCAGGCATGTGCGTGGCAACCCGTCGTCGGCGCCCGTTGTGCCGGCAGGGAAGGGGCAGGTGCGTCGCAGGCGCGTACGCGTTATTCCCGCCCGCTGGTGTGTCGCCTTCACGCTGTGCTGCCTGCTCGCAATGTACGCAGGGTTCGCCTGGGTGTTGGAGCGAGAAAGGGTGAGTGCACTGCAACACCTTCCATTTTCGGCGTCGGACCTTACCCGGACGCCCATGTAAACGCAGGGAGCAATGAATGAACACATTCTTCAAGGGCGTGGGCGCCGTGCTGGGCAGGATTTGGGTATGGAGCCTGTTGCTGGTGCTTTGCTGCGCTGCACTGGTGTGGTGGGTCGGACCGCTGCTGGCGGTGGACGACTACCGGTTCTGGCAAGGCGCAAGTGCCCGCCTGTTCAGCATCAGCGTGCTGTTCCTGCTGTGGGGACTGGCAATGGTTTCGGCCGGTGGGCGACGCGCCGCCGGGCGCCAAAGGTCGGGGCCACCAGCGGGGCATCGGTCATTGCAAGCGCTGGAGAACGAACGCAAGCACGTGCGCGGCCGCTTCAAGGAAGCCCGGCAGCACTTGAGCACATCGCCCCGCTATGGGGAGCGCAACGCGCGTTGGCGCCACGACCTGCCCTGGTACCTGGTGATCGGTGAACCGCGCAGTGGCAAGACCCAGTTGCTGGCGGCAGCCGGCTTGCAGTCACCGCTCGATCAGGTGGACACGCGGCCCAATGGCAGTGGCACGCAGTGTGACTGGTACTTCGCCGACGAAGGCGTGCTCATCGAAACGCCAGGGCGCTATCTGACTCAGCCGGACCGTTCGGTGGATGCCGCCGGCTGGACCACGCTGTTGGCCAGCCTGAGGCGCCGGCATCGAGTGCGCCCGCTCAATGGCGTGGTGGTAACGCTGTCGGCAGACAGGCTGCTGGCGGGCAACGAGCACGAGCTGGAGCAACTGGCACGCCATGTTCACTCGCGTGTGCAGGAAATTCAGCAGGTGCTGCATGTGGATGTGCCGCTGTATCTGGTATTGACCCAGGCTGACCGACTGCCGGGGTTCATCGAGTACTTCGACTCCCCCTCAGGGGACGATGCCAATGCGGTGCTGGGCCAGCCGCTGGATACGGACACGGTGGGCAATGACATCAACCAGGTTCGTCAGGCGTTCGAGCAGTTACTGCAACGTTTGCACGGCGAGTTGATTGAGCGGTTGCACCAGGAGAGAGACGTCGAGCGCCGGGGGCAGATGCTCGAGTTTCCCCCGCAGACGGCGCGAATAGGCGAGCGTTTATGCCTGTTCATCGAGTGGGCGTTTTCCGCCCATCGCTACCAGCGCATCAACGGATTGCGCGGGTTCTACCTGACCTGCGCCAGCGAAACGCGCAGCCATTTTGTGCAGGGGCTGTTCAGTCGAGTGATCTTTGCTGAAGCGGATCTGGCCGCTTTGCAGACCCGCGAGCAACAACGTATCTGGCGGCGCAACGCGTTGCTGGGGATGGCCGCCGGGCTGGTTCTGGCAGGTGCCGGGGGGCTGTGGATGCACAGTTATGCGTTCAACAGTCAACGTTTGGCCCACATCGCTGCACTCAGTGCACCTGTGACGCTGACCAGCGATGAAACCCTGACACGCTTGGCGCTGCTGGACGCTCGCTGGGCCGCAACCCAGGTGTTTCCAGCTTCCGGCGACACTGCGCTGATCGAGCGAGCCGGCCTTTACCAAGGTGAGGTCAGCCGCTCGCGACTGGAACATGCCTATGAGCAGGCGTTGCAACAGCACCTGCTGGGCCATGTGGTTGGCCTGCTGCAAGAGCAGGTGAGCGCCAGCCTCGGCGATCGCGAGCGCTTGCTCGACAACCTGCGTGCGTACCTGATGCTCAATCTGCGTGAGCGCCGCGATACCGCCTGGCTGGCGCAGCATATGGCCACCTATTGGTCGCTGCGGTTTCCCGGTGACAGGCCGGTACAGAAGCGCCTGAATGAACATTGGGCACGACTGCTCAAGCAGCCGTTTGCAGCGCCCCTCAATGACGAACTGGTGGCTCAGGCGCGCGCTGCTCTGCGGGGTGAATCACTGGCCGATGTGGTGTATCGAGTGCTGCGCGAACAGGCGCGGGACCTCGAACCGTTGCGGCTGGCCGAGGGCAAGGTGTTCGCTGCGATGGAAGCGTCCGTGCCGGGCTTCTACACCAAACGCTATGTGCAGTACTTCGAGGCGCAAGGCCCACGACTGGTGAATGCCATCGCCCAGGATAACTGGGTACTGGGGGAGGGCACCGATCTGAGTAGTCAGGATTTGCAGCGCCTGATGGCCCAACTGCAACAGCGCTACTTCAGTGAATATGCCCAGGCCTGGAGCGATGCCCTGGGGCGCGTCAGGCTGTTGCCAACCGACAATCTGCGCGAGGACGCCGAACGGCTGGCGGGGCTGACCTCGGCCCAATCGCCTGTCAGTCTGCTGTTGCAGCAACTGCGTGAGAATACCCGCTTACTGCCGGGCCTTGAGCTGCCGGCCACGCTGGCCGAGCCGTCAGGCGCGTTGGCGGGCATCGCCACTGCTGCCGTGGCGAAAGGGCAGGCAGCCTTGGGCGACCCGGCTCGTCGGGCCTTGCAGCGGCGTTTTGAACCCCTGCATCAATTGCTGGATGAGCAGCACAACCCAAGCGCCGAGCTGAGCCAGGGGCTGCACCTGCTGAGTCAATTGCACCTGCAATTGGCGGCGCTGAACCGTGAGGGTTCACCGGAGCAGGCGGCCTTCATGCAGGCAAAGCGACGTATGGACGGCCAGCAGGACGTACTGGGTAACCTGCGTGAAGCGTCCTCCCGGTTGCCGCTGCCGCTTGCCGGTTGGTTTGAAGGGGTGGCCGATGAAGCCTGGCGCCACTTGTTGGACCAGGCCTACGCCCATGTCAATCAGCGCTATCAGAGCGAGGTGCAGGGTCTTTACGCCAAGGCGATTCGCCAACGGTACCCGTTCAATGCCCATGCGAGCAGTGATGTGGCCCTTGACGATTTCCGTGAGTTCTTTAAACCCCAGGGCGTGTTGGCGCGTTTTTACGAGGGGCATTTGCGCTCTTTTGTCGGCGCAGAGGGCACTCGCTACCGGTTGCGTGGACTGGACGGGCAGAGTTTGCCCATCTCGCGCTCGCTGCTGGAGCAACTGACGAAAGCCCACATCATCCGACGCAGCTTTTTCAGCGAAGATCAGGGCGAGTTGGCTGTGCGCTTTACCTTGGCACCCTACAGCCTGGATCAGGCGGTGAACCGGGCGACCCTGCGATTGGGGGAAAAGCAGCTGGAATACCGGCACGGCCCGATCATACCCATGACGTTCCGCTGGCCCATCGAAGCAGACAACGGCCGCGCCAGCCTGGTGCTGGAGAGGGACGCTGAACTGCGCCCCCTGGGTATCGAGAAAAACGCCGGCGCCTGGTCGTTGTTCCGGTTCTTCGACTTGCTGCACCGAGAACCTGCAAGTGACCGCAACGCGCAGATCGTCAAGGCCGACCTGGCCGGGTTGCGCGCCAATTACCTGCTGACCAGCCAACGCACGCCCAGCCCATTTGAAATGGACACCTGGCGCACCTTCCGTTTGCCGGAGCAGCTGTGAACCCGGTGTTCCCCCCATGGCGCAGCGCCGGGCGTACCCAGCGCGGGCAGGCCCGCCCGCGCAACGAGGACGCCTTGCTCGATTGCCCGCAACGAGGTTGCTGGGCCGTGGCGGACGGCATGGGTGGCCATCGTCACGGCGATGTCGCCAGCCAGTGGGTGGTCGCCAGCCTGGCGTTGTTGCCTGCGCAGGGCAGCCTTGATCAGCGAGTCGGTGCGGTCCGGCGCAGCTTGCAAGGTGTGAACCAGCGGCTGGCGGATGCGTGCAGGCGGTCTGGGCCAACCGGCAGTTCCATGATGGGCAGCACGGTGGTTGCGCTATTGCTGGAGAATGGACGTGCGGCCTGTGTGTGGGCGGGGGACAGCCGCTGTTATTTGTGGCGCGAGCGCAGCCTGTACCAGTTGTCCAGAGATCATTCGCTGTTGCAGCGCCTGATGGACGAACGTCAGTTGAGTGCCACCCAGGCCCGTGCTCACCCCGAGGCCAGAGCCCTGACCCGCGCCATTGGCGCGCACTCGCCATTGCGGCTTGAGGTACTGGAGCTCAGTACCCGCCCTGGCGATGTGTTTTTATTGTGCAGCGACGGCCTGTACCAGGCACTCAGCCCTGTGGAACTGGGCCTGGCGTTGAGTGCAGGCGGACCGCAGCAGGTCGTGGAACGCTTGTTCGCCAGCGCGCTGCACACCCCGGCACGCGATGATCTGACCGCTGTCGTGGTGCAGCCATGAGCGCGACACCAGCCTTTCCTGTGCTGCTCGCCGGGCGCTACCACCTTGAGCATGTATTGGGCCGTGGTGCGATGGGCGTGGTGTACCGCGCACGCGACCTGTTACACGAGCAATTTGGCGAGCCTTGCTCCGGTGTGGCGATCAAGGTGTTGGGCGAGTCTTTATCAGCCTGTCCGGATGCTCACGTCCTGCTGTACAGCGAGTTTGCGTTGGCGCGTCGCCTGCGGCATGAGCACGTGGTGAGGATGTATTCGTTTGAGGTGGATACGGGTAGCCAGATGGCCTTTTTTACCATGGAGCTGCTGCACGGCCTGACGCTGGACCGGCTGATTCTGGAATGCCCCGAGGGAGTGCCTTGGCGGGAGCTGCAGCCGATTGCCGTGCAACTGCTGGATGCGTTGGCGTACGCCCACCGACACAACGTTCTGCATGGCGATATCAAGCCGGCCAACGTGATGCTGGGTGAAGAGGGCGTGCGCTTGTTTGATTTCGGCTTGGGGCAACTACTGGCGCAGACCACGGCGGACCTGGCCAGTGTGAGTCGCAGCCGAGTGAATGCCTGGACTCGTGCCTATGCGGCGCCTGAACTACTGGCAGGTGGCGAGTTGACCCTCGCCACCGACCTTTATGCCGCGGCGTGCGTGCTGTATGAACTGGCTCATGGGGCTCGCCTGGGTGAATGCCCTCCCGGCCAAGGGCTGACCCGGCCCAGGCAGTTGCCGCGACGCTGCTGGCCGGCATTGCAGGTTGCCTTGGCGCACGACCCGCAACGCCGGGCCCTGACGGTTGCCGAATTGGGCGAGGTCATTAGTTGCCGGCGGTCTCGCTGGTTAAGCTGAGTAAAACTTCAGCCGGCCAGGTCATGCAGTTGGCAGTAGTCGGCCCAACTCATGCCGGCCATCTGGGCGACTTCCTTGTGCACCTCCAAGCGCTGGGCTTCAAAGGCTTCGCTGGACTCGGCAGTCAGCTTGAGGGTCAGCTCCCAAGCGAACAGGCCCAGGCGCTCGGCCTGTGCCTCGAAGGCTTCATACAGACGCTCGGTACGATACTGCGCCACCGTTTCACCCCTGGCTTGGGCTGCCAGCGGGTTGAGATTGTTCAGCTCGGCGGCCACGTCGGGGTTATCGCGCAGGAACCGGTCCAGTGCGCGTTGGTAAATATCGCCAGGTGCTGACAATGGCCGGCCCTCAGTGAGAGGGGTGGGAGTCGACGTCGGGCGCGTGACTGCCCACGTGGCGCCGAGCGCGCTTGCGCGATCTGCGCTGGATCCAGCGTTGCAGGGGCGCCAGTAAAAAGAACATCAGGTAGGCGACGAGCACCAGCGTCAGGTCGATCCAGGTCTCTGCGACAGGCCCCGTGTACAGCTCGATGACATTCTTGATGATAAATAGCAGCGCCACGCTGCACAGCCACAACAGGATGGTGACAAACAGGGGGCGCATGGTGCTGGACCGCTTATCGTGCATGGTAAGACTCTCTCTCTCCTTTGTGCCTGCTTGTCGAGGCAAGATTCCCTGAGTAGGCACTTGGTGTTCACCAGGTCGTAACATCCTTTAACACACGGGCCAACCGCGGATAATACCGACTCAGACCGGTTTAGGGGTTAGATCACGTCGGAAAGTTCGATTTTTTATATAAGAAATTATCCCGCACCCCGGATTTTCTCCGAATAATCCCGGGGACATGGCGAAAAGCTTTCGCTCCGAGTATCAGGGCGTGTAGCGTTGACGCGTATTCCGGCGCTGATCTCCAGCCCTCGTGAATACGGGCGGAGGGCGGCTCATGAGGCAAACGCTGTTCAAACTTTTCCTTACCCGGCGCCTGGCGACCCTGGCCAGTATCGAATCGTTGCGTGCGATTCGGGAGGGATTGTTGTGGATCCTGCCCTGCCTGCTGGTGTCTGCCGGTTTTCTGATCCTGTCCGAGTGCGCCAGAGTGCTGGGTTTCAGCCCGCAGGCGGTGAGCTTTCTGGCGGGCCTTCATGACCGCATCAGTTCGGTGATTCCGCTGCTGGTCGCTGCCTCCATTGGTTATATGCTGGCCATCCAGCACCGCCTGCCACAGTTGCCGGTCGCTTTTTTGTGCCTTGCCCATGTCGTGGTCGCCACGTATCTGTTGCGCGACTATCCCCGGGCTTCGGCCACCTTCCTGCTGTTTATCGCCATTGCATCGCCGCTGATCAACGTGCCCGCCATCGCCTGGCTGCACCGTTTGCGCTGGACACGTCTGGTCCATGAAGACCTGATCGGGCACAACCTCAAGGGCACGATCAACATGGTGGTTCCCGGCGCGATCACCGCGCTGGTGTTGGTGGTGGTGCTGTCGTTGCTGCTGCAGATTCCCTATGTGGCGCAACTGCAAGGGCCGCAGGTGCTCAATGTGCTGCAGACGCCTTATGGCAGCGGTTTGTTTGTGACCTTGATGAACTCGCTGTTGTGGTTTTTCGGGGTTCACGGCGTGTACGCCATGCAGCCGCTGTTCGATGTGCTGGATCAGGCCGTGGTGCTCAATGGTGCCGCGTTGGCGGCGGGTGAGCCGGTCCAGTACCTGCTTAACAGCGGCCTGTTGGGCAGCTTCGCGTTTATCGGTGGATCGGGCGGCGCGTTGTGCCTGCTTCTGGCGATCCTGCTGTTTTCCAGGAGCACGTCCATGCGGTTGCTGGCGATGGCCAGCTTGCCGCTCTCGTTATTCAACGTCAGCGAAGTGTTGCTGTTCGGTCTGCCGATCATCCTCAACCCGCGGTTGTTCATACCGTTTCTGTTGGTGCCGGCATTGAACGCAACCCTGGCGTTGGCGGCGGTGCAGCTGGGCTGGGTGTCGCCGGCAGTGGCCAGTGTGCCGTTCACCGCACCGGTGTTGCTCAATGCTTACCTCAGTACCCAGGGCGACTTGGCCGCCGTGGTGCTGCAAGTTGGGCTGATGGGCCTGGGAACGCTGGTGTATGCGCCGTATGTACGTGCGATTCATCGCCAGTCCAGCGAAGGCGGCACGGTGTACCTCAAGTCGCTGGACATGACCTTTCGCGGCCTTGAGGAGAAAGGCCGGTTGCTGGAGTTCGACCCGGTCCTGGCTTCGCACCGCACCCTCGCTCGGCAGGCCACGCAATTGAACCGGATCCAGCAGATCAGCGACTACGAGTTCTATCTCGAGTTTCAACCGCAGATCTCCACCCGCACAGGGCTGTGCACCGGCTGCGAAGCCTTGATGCGCGCCCGGGACAGCCAGGGCAGGGTGCATTCGCCCTGGGAGTTCCTGCAATGGTTGGCGCAGGCCCGGTTGATGCCGGATGTGGACGTGTGGGTGGCGTCCCAGGCGGTACGCCAATACCAGAAGTGGAAGAAGGCCGGGTTTGAATTGCCCATGACCATCAATGTCTCCAGCGTCACGCTCAAGGACGCGGCGTACGGTGATCGCCTGGTGGAAATTCTCGCCCAGGCCCAGGGCTGGGTGTCGGTGGAAATCACCGAAGACGCGCTGGTCAGCGATATTCAGGCCACCCGCCAGACCATCCAGAAACTGCAGGCCTTGGGGGCAAAGGTGTACATCGATGACTTCGGCACCGGGTTTTCGGCGTTGAGTTATCTGCACCAGTTTCCGGTCGACTTCATCAAGATCGATCGCAGCTTTGTGGTTGCCCAGCACGACCCCAAGGGCGCTCAGGTGCTGACCGGCATGCTGCGTTTCTGTGAGGCACTGAACCTGGGCGTGGTGGTGGAAGGGGTCGAGACTGCCGAGCAATTGGCGTTTTTGAACACGGGGGCTGAGCTGTTCATTCAGGGGTGGTATTTCAGCAGGGCGTTGCCGGGGGATGAGGTGCCGCAGTTTGTACGCAAGCGGGCGGCGCTGGCGTGATCTGGCAGTCCTGGGGCCGACCCGTTTGGCAGCCGGCCCCGTTCAAACGCAGCAAGCCGCCTTGCTAGATCGCCTCGTAGCTGCGATTGGTCCGCTCAATTTCCTCAACCAGTCCGTCTATGGCGTTCAACCGTGCCCGATTGTCATGTCCCCAGGGATGAAAGCTCGGTTTGAAATAGTCCAGCCACGGCCGCAGCATACGTGGAAAGACCCCCCTGGGCCGATACAGAAACTTGAGCATGCGCCAGAAGCCTTTGAGATACCCACCGGATTTGCGGTCAGCAATCAACAGGCGCACGTGGAAGTCGAACACCACCAGCCAGAACAGCAGCGTGGTAAACAGCATGGTGCCGGTGCGCAGCAGGTAGCGCTTGGGCCCAGGCTTGATCACGGTGTTCCACACATCGAAGGCCACCGCTTTATGTTCGGTTTCTTCAAGGGCGTGCCAGTACCACATCTGTCGATAGCCCTTGAGTGAGTCGCCAAAACGCGATGGATCGCTCAGCAGGATTTCCGCGAGCATCGCCGTGTAGTGCTCAAGGGCGATGGTCACCGCGAGGTTGAAGGAAGGCGGCAGGTGTTTCTTTTGCAGGTCCAGGAAGAACTTCAAGCGACGGTCGAGGCTGTGGGCCGGCAGGCCCGCCGTGTGCAGCAGGTTGTTGTAGGCCACGTGTTCGCGGCTGTGCATTGCCTCCTGGCCGATAAAACCCTGGATCTCCTTTTTCAGAGCCGGATCGTCGATGCGCGACCGGTAGTGGCGCACGCTGTCCATGAAGAACAGCTCGCCCTGGGGAAACAGCAGCGACAGGGCATTGAAAAAATGCGTGATGAACGGGCCTTGTTCGTGCCAGTTGGTAATGCGCTCGGCGGGCAGGGCGAAGCGGATGTCACGGCGAATCGGCAACATAGTGAGTGCTCCTGTTCAGAGGCGAGGCTCGTCGTTGGTTTCAAACACGGGCGTGCGCGGTTTGGGGGCCATGCGCTTGCTGGCAAACACCACCAGCGCTTGATAGGCCGCCGGCAGGCAACGGGCGAGCAGGTCGAGGAAATACGCATCGCGGCCGATCAGCACGCGGCGTTTGTTTTTGCGCACACTTTGCAGAATCACCTTGGCGGCCTGATCGGCATCGGTGATAAACAGCTTTTCGAAATCGGCGCGCGCTTGCTGTTCGCTGTGAATCAAAAAGCCGGTCATGTTCGCGTCGATACGGCTGCTGCGGCAGATATCGGTACGAATCCCGCCGGGATGCACGCAGGTGGCGCTGACGCCGCAGCGCTGCAAGTCCAGCTCCTGGCGCAGCGCTTCGGTAAAACCGCGTACCGCGAACTTGCTGGCGTTATAGCCACTCATCCCGGGCTGGGCGAACAGGCCGAACACACTGGAGGTGTTGATGATATGCCCTTCGCCGCTGGCCTTGAGGTAAGGCAGGAACGCCTTGGTGCCGTGCACCACCCCCCAGAAATTGATGCCGACAATCCACTCCAGGTCGGCATAGTCCACGCCTTCCACGGTGCTCGACAGCGCCACCCCGGCATTATTGAAGATCAGGTTGACCTGGCCATGCTCGGCTGCGCACCGCGCCGCCCAGTCGAGCATGGCTTGGCGGTCGGCGACATCCAGTACCTGGGTGGTAACGCTCACCGGCGACAGGGTCGACGTCCTGATCAGGTCTCGTGTGTGCTCCAGTCCCTGGCTGTTCTTGTCGGCCAGGGCCAGGTGGCAGCCTTCCCGTGCCAGGGCCAGGGCCAGTGCACGGCCCATGCCGGAGGCCGCTCCCGTAATCGCCGCGACGCGGCCGCTGAATGACTTCATGACAGACTGCCTTCCGGGGCGCAATGAGGGGTTTGCACTGTGCGCGGGATGGACGCAACCGGTGCCCGGCTGACGTCATAATCCTTGAGCGCAAACTGCCGGGTGACCTGCTTGAAACGCCACGTCGAGGCGGGCCACAGCGTGGTGTTCTTGCCGGTGCGCGGGTCGAGGTACCAGCTCTGGCAACCGCCAGTATTCCAGATGGTGCGCTTGAGCTTGTCCTGCAGTTGCGCGTTGTAGGCCTGCTCCACGGCGGGTTTGACGTCCACCACGGCGATGCGCTGGCGCTGCATCTGTTGCAACGCATCCAGGATGTAAGTGACCTGGGCCTCGATCATCAGGATCATCGAGTTGTGCCCCAGGCCGGTATTGGGTCCGACGATGAGGAACAGGTTGGGATAGCCCGGCACCGTCGTGCCCTTGTAGGCATGGGCGCCGTCGCGCCAGGTGTCCATCAGGTCGACGCCGTTGCGCCCGATGATGCAATCACGGGGCAGGGGATCGGCGGCCTGGAACCCGGTGCCGAAAATCAGGCAATCGGCGGGGTGCTTGATGCCGTCGCGGGTGATCACGCCATCGGCTTCGATGCGCAGCACGGCGTCGGTCACTACCTCGACATTGCTGCGCGACAGCGCGGGGTAGTAGTCGTTGGAGATCAGCACGCGCTTGCAGCCGATGGTGTAGTCCGGTGTGAGGATCTTGCGCAGGGAAGGGCGGGCCACCTGTTTGCGCAAATGACGCAGGGCGATTTTCTGCACCATTTTCATCAGGCGTGGGTGCAGGGCAAAGCCCACCACGCGGCCTTCCAACGTCCAATAAAAGGCGCCGCGCACCAGTTTTTGGGTAAACGGCAGATGCTTGAACAGCCAGCGCTCGACCCTTGAGATCGGCCGGTCGGGCTTGGGCATGATCCAGGGCGGGGTGCGCTGGAACAGGTCAAGATGCGCCACGTGCGGCGCGATCTGCGGAACGAACTGTATCGCACTGGCGCCGGTGCCGATCACTGCCACGCGCTTGCCCTTGAGACTGTAGTCATGGTCCCACTGCTGCGAGTGAAAACGCTTGCCCCTGAAACTCTCCAAACCGGGAATATCCGGCAGTGCCGGGCGCGACAGGCCGCCCATGCCCGACACCAGGACTCGCGCACTGACCTGTCGACCATCGCTGAACGTCAGTTGCCAGCGCTGCTGCTGTTCATCGAACACCGCCCGTTGCAGGCCTGTACCGAAACGCAGGTACGGCGCCAGCTCGAAACGCTGGGCGCAGTGCTCCAGGTAAGCGCGAATCTCCGCTTGCGGGGCAAATTGGCGCGTCCAGTCGGGGTTGGGGGCGAAGGAAAACGAGTAGACATGGGACTGCACGTCGCAGGCACAGCCAGGGTAGTGGTTGTCCCGCCACGTACCGCCAAGCGTATCGGCCTGCTCGGCAACGAAGAAATCGGTCAATCCTGCCTGCTTGAGTTTGATCGCCATGCACAGGCCGGCGAAGCCTGAGCCGATGATGGCGATGTCGATGGTGTCGCTGTGGGCGTTCATAGGCTGTCCTTGGTGGGCATCGGATGCGCTCCGGTTTTTGTTTTGCGTTTTAGATAGAACACCATTGCAAAGGAAAATTGAATTAATTATTTTAAAAAAGATTTTAAATAATCTACCTGAAAATTTCGCCTACGCTAGGACCTTGTTCGATCTGTGGGACTTGTCCGACAGACGACACTGAAGTTGAGTCCAGGGTGTGGACGAAGGCTGAGGCCATGATCAATCCCGATCAGGTCGTCAGCGGCAGGGAAGCAGAGGACCGAACTATGGCTGTCGAGTGGGTTGTCGCTGCGGGTGTGGTGGTAGCTGCGAGCGCTGTGTTGTGGGCGTTCAGCGCCTGGATGACAGGGCGCATTGAAGCGGCCGTTCCGATCAACGGGCGCTTGGTCGAAGTGAATGGCGAGCGCTTTCATTATGTAGAAGAAGGCCAGGGCCCGGCGCTGGTGATGATTCACGGGCTGATGGGCAGCAGCCGCAATCTGACCTACGCGTTATCCGCTCAGTTACGCGGGCAATTTCGCGTGATCAGCGTGGACCGCCCAGGGTCGGGCTATTCCAGTCGGCGCAGTGGCACGGCGGCAGACCTTCCCGCCCAGGCACGCCAGATGGCCGCCTTTATCAAGACCCTCGACCTGGACCAACCGCTGGTGCTCGGGCACTCCCTGGGCGGTGCGATTGCCCTGGCATTGGCCCTCGATCATCCCCACGCGGTGTCCGGCCTGATCCTGGTGGCGCCGCTGACCCATCCCCAGCGCATGTTGCCGTTGGTGTTCCTGGCATTGGCGGTGCGCCCCGCCTGGTTGCGACGCTGGATGTCGCGCACCGTGACGATGCCCGTCGGCCTGCTGACCCAGGGCTCGGTGGTCAAGGGCGTATTCGCCCCCGATGCCGCCCCGCCAGACTTCGCCACCCGTGGTGGTGGTTTGCTGGGTATGCGTCCCGACAATTTCTACGCAGCGTCCACTGAGATCAACCGGGTGAACGATCACTTGCCCGGCATGCTCAAGCGCTACCCGCAACTGACGCTGCCGATCGGCCTTATCTACGGCGCCAGGGACAACGTGCTCGACTTCCAGAAACACGGTCAGGGCTTGGCCAGCACGGTGCCAGGGCTGAAGCTGCAAGTGGTAGAGAACCGCGGGCACATGTTGCCGATTACCGCCCCGGAACGCGTGGCGGCGTTGGTTGAACAGGTTGCCAAACGGGTTCGACCTGCGCCAGGCGCCACCGTATTGCAGGCGCCGTTTGCCATGGCGAGCAAATAAACATGCCATCCGATCCGCGGTTCCAACCCGTCAACGCCTGCCCTAGACACCTGACCGCAGCACTTGAAAAGAGACTGTCCGGTCACGGGAAAAAGGCGTGGATAAACCTGTTGACGACCTAACGATTCCGCGCTATTTATTTAAAAAAATTATTTCAATTTCTATTTTGAAACAGTTTTTGAAATGCCTAAGAGCGAATAAAATAATGAAAAAAACGCCTTTTATCGCATGTATGACTTCTCGCAGTGTTCAGCGCTGCGTAACCCTCTCGGCCGCCTTCGTACGCGTTCGGAGGTTGCCATGAACGCCACCCTCGCTGCGCCAAATGTGTGGGCCGACGGCAAGCGTCACCTCTGGTGGCTCGGCATCATGCCCCTGGCGACCCCACTGCTCTCAGGTGCCCTGGCCATCGGCACCGGTATTCAGCAACTGTGGTGGGTCGGTGTACTGGTGATCTTCGGCTTGATCCCTCTGATCGACGGCCTGTTGGGTGAAGACATCAGCAACCCGCCTGAATCCGCCGTCAGCCACCTTGAATCCCAAAGCTACTACCGCTGGATCGTCTACACCGGCGTGCTGTTTGTGATCGCCTCGGTGGTGGTCACCGGTTGGCTCGCCGCCGGCGGCATCGACTGGATTATCGGCGGCGGGCTCATGCACGCGACCGCCTCGCTCGACCCGTCGAGTTGGGCGGCAAAAGCCGCTGCTTTCATCACCGCACGCACTGAGCTGCACGGTGAAGTCGGCGTGTTTACCTATCTGGGCATGGCGATGTCCACCGGCGCCGCTACCGGCATCGCCATCAATACTGCCCATGAACTGGGGCACAAACCCAAGCCGCTGGAAGTGTTCCTGGCCAAGGTCACCCTGGCACCGACGTTCTACGGGCACTTCTACACCGAACACAATCGGGGCCATCACGTACGCGTTGCCACACCGGAAGACCCCGCCAGTTCGCGCCTGGGTGAAAGCTTCTGGGCCTTCCTGCCGCGTTCGGTATGGTTCAGCGCACGCTCGGCCTGGAACCTGGAGCGCGAACGCCTGCGCAAACTCGGCCTGCCAGCCTGGCACTGGAAGAACGCCGTGCTCAGCGCCTGGATGTACAGCGTGCTGCTGTGGGGCGCGATGATTGCCTGGCTTGGCGTGGCCGTGATTCCGTTCCTGATCATCCAGGGCATCTACGGTTTCTCCTTGCTGGAAGTGGTGAACTATGTCGAGCATTACGGCCTCAAGCGCCAGAAGTTACCCAATGGTCGTTATGAGCGCTGTTCGCCGCGGCACTCCTGGAACAGTAATCGGATTGTCACCAACATCTTTTTATTTCAATTGCAGCGGCATTCCGATCACCATGCCAATCCAACCCGTAGTTATCAGTCGTTGCGCCACTTTGATGAGTCGCCGCAACTTCCCTATGGTTATGCAAGCATGATTGTCTGGGCCTATGTTCCGTACTTGTGGCGGCGGCGCATGGATCATCGAGTGTTAAATCATTATGCCGGTGATATCAGCCTGGCCAATCTGCAGCCGTCGCAGCGCTTGAAGTATCTGGAGAAGTACAGCGGCAGCGCCACACCGTTCTGATTTGAAATAAGACGCCCCATCGGCCATAGGTCGAGATGGACGCTTTCGCCCACTGTTTTCTGATTCAGACGCAAGAAAGTTGTTTAACCCGAACAAAAATAATTTCAAGGGAAGGGCGCACAGATGCAAGTAACTGCCAGGTTCACCACCCACATCGTATTGGCCGCGCTGGGCCTGATTGCCTATCAGCAGGCGCAGGCTGCGCGCATTGAGCCGGCCGGCAGCGCCTTCACCGCGCAGGGCCCCATCAGCTTTTCCAAGGGCAAGCTGATCAGCGCGGACTGCACCATCAAGGTGGCCGGCAAGGTGGCGGCCGATGGCGCATCGGTGAATGTCGACAAGGTTGAATTCGAGGGTGGGCTCAAATGCAGCCGAGTTGAAGCCATCAACTTGCCCTGGGTATTAGTTGCAAAAAACACCAAGAGCGGCTCGATGTCGAACATCAGCGTAGATGTGCATGCCTTTGGCCTGGGCGGCAAGTGTGGTCCTTCTACGGCAGAGGGGACTTGGGATAATGCCACCGGAAAGTTGGAAGCCGCGAATGTACCCATTGGTGATGACTGTCAGATAAAAACGGTGTCGATCAAGATGCCGCCCAGCTTCAAGGTCGTCGAATAAATCAATCGAATTGAAATGAATTTGGCTGGTGTGCGTCGTTCTGCAGTTTCACCGTAACTTCGTGCTCATGGCCATTACCCAGGCGAAATCATTCGCCATTCACTGTGAGGCAAAAATAATGAAAAGTTTGAAAACCCTCGTTTGTGCTACTTCGTTCGCCCTGTGCTTTGGTGCAGTTTCGGTGGCCAATGCAGCCACCATCGCGCCTGCCGGTACCGCATTCACCACCGCCGGTTCCATCACGGTAACGTCGCCCGCTTCGTTGAACCTGCCAGTCACTTGCAACATCGTCTTCACCGGTTCCGTAGCTGCCAATGGGGCGAGTGCCGCGATTACCGGTGCACAGGTCAGCGGTTCCAACGCGCTGTGTGGTGTCCCTCAGTTGCTGGGCCTGCCATGGACCTTGAATGTGGCCAGTGGCGGTCCTGACGCCTTCAACGGTACGGTTTCGGGTGTGAATTTCAAAATTCTCAACAACTGCTCGGCGTCGCCGGTGACCATCAACGTCGGCTTCAAAAACTCCACCAACACGCTGTCCGTACCCAGCGCACAAACGGTTGGTTCCTGCAAGATTACGGCTCTGACCGCTACACCAAGCCCGGCCTTTACCGTAACCCCGTAAGTGCAGTGAGTATTTGACGTGATGATCACACGTTGAAAGACGCCAGTGCCTCGCAAGAGGCACTGGCTGCGGGAAGCCAGGTCGGGACAACCGATCTCGGAGGATAAAAACAATAAGGAGTGGAGCATGAATAATAAGAAGCAACAGGCACGTACGTTATTGAGCCTGGCAATTCTCGGCGGTCTGATCACGGCAACCGGGTACGCACACGCCGGCGGTTTTTCCACGCCGACCTTCGGCGCTCCGGGATGGGGACGTGCCTTCGGTGGTGGCTCACTGTTCCAGAACGATCCTTCTTCGGCCTACAACAACCCGGCCGGCATGGCTTTCATCGACCGCACGATTTCGCAATTCACCGTCGATTACGCGCGTATCAATGTTAAATACAAGGGCACGGCCACGGACTATGCCGGCAACGCACCGGTGGCAGTCGACCCCACGGATCTGAGTTCCACGCCCCGCACGGGCGATGGCGGACAAGGCGGCTTTACCGCCTGGTTGCCAACCGGCTTCATGGTGATACCGATCAACGACCGTTTTGCGTTCGGGCTCAGCCAGGTGGTACCACTGGGTGCGCGCACCACCTGGGATGAGGACTGGATCGGGCGCGATTTTGCCGTCGACACACGCATTGAAACGGTAGGGGTCACAGGCTCCCTGTCGTTCAAGGTCAATGACCAGTTTTCGGTGGGTGCCGGTGCAATTGTCCAGCACACCAAAGGCTTCGTCAGTCAGAACCTCGACCTGTATTCTGCGGCGGCGTTGTCGCCTGAAATCGGCATTGCATTCCCGTCCGGCGTAGGCTCGTCACTGATGCGGGTCAAGGTGGACAACACCTCGGTCGGCTGGTTTGCCGGTGTGGTCTGGAAGCCGACCGAGTTCGATACCCTGGGCCTGAACTACCACGCCAAGATCAAAAACAAACTGGAAGGCAAGTACAGCATCTATGCCGACGAGGCCAACAAGTCGCTCATCGAAGGCGGCTTGCCAGCGCTTGCGTACCCCGGGCTGGACCTCAACGTCAACGGCGCCAAGGCCTCGACGCAACTGGACGTTCCCGCCAACGCGTCCATCGACTGGGTGCACCAGTTCAATGACCGCCTCACGCTGGGCGCCAGCGTCACCTGGACGCAATGGTCGTCGTTCAAGGCGCTGACCTTGAAGTCCGAGGGCACGCAGATTGTGTCGATTCCCTATAACTACAAGGACGCCTGGATGGTGTCGCTGGGTGGCGACTACAAATTTACCGACGACTTCACCTTCCGCGCGGGTGTGGCGACCGACCAGACGCCCACTCGCAACTCGACGCGTGACCCGCGTATCCCGGACGGTGATCGTATTTTTGCCTCCCTGGGGTTTGGCTACAACATCCGTGCCGTTCCTGGTCTGAGCATCGACGGTGCCTACTCGCGGCAATTCGTCGAGAAGGCCAAGCTCAGGACGCACAACCAGGATCGTCTGGGCGGCGCAACGCTTGATGGTAAAGCAGACGCCAAGGGTGAGGTTGTCAGCCTTTCAGCGACCTACGCATTTTGATCTGCCACAGGCGAAGTGCTTGAAACACGCCTGTGATCAACGGGTCGCATAGGCGACCCGTGTTGATGCAATCGGATTTGAGTGGAGAAGGCTGGCCTGTTCAGCCGATATTTTTTCGTCCAATCATTAAATAAAAATTTCAAAACAAAATTTGAATTTGTCTTTCCGAGTTTGTAGTGTGGCGCTACGCCGTCGCTCAATCGGAGCGACCCACGCGGGTGTCACGCCCTGAATCAAGTGAGGTATCCCATGGTTATCTGGTTATTGGTGGGTTTCGCCGCGGCGACGGCCCTGGCGTATCGACAAGCCGCTGCCACCTCGTGGCTGGTCGCCGGCCTGGCATGGTTGGCGGCTGGCTATCTGTTCAACGCAGTCGGCGCATTCGGCGCCGGCGTTGCGGCGGTGCTGGTGGTGCTACCGGCCTTGCTGCTGGCGATCAAACCCCTGCGCCGGGCGCTGTTGACCAGCAAGGCCCTGGGGCTGTTTCGGACGATCATGCCGGCAATGTCCGACACCGAACGGGCGGCCATCGAGTCCGGCACCGTGTGGTGGGACGCCGAGCTGTTCAGCGGCACGCCCAACTGGCAGCGCCTGCTGCAAGCCGCACCGGCCAGCCTGAGTGCCGAAGAGCAGGCGTTCCTCGACAACGAAGTCGAAACCCTGTGCGACATCGCCAATGACTGGGAAACCACCCAGGTATGGCAAGACATGTCCCCCGAGGGCTGG
Organism: Pseudomonas sp. MUP55; assembly: GCF_034043515.1. NCBI lineage: Bacteria > Pseudomonadati > Pseudomonadota > Gammaproteobacteria > Pseudomonadales > Pseudomonadaceae > Pseudomonas > Pseudomonas sp. MUP55. The sequence goes on from NZ_CP138214.1 coordinate 2,527,975, forward strand.
CAGTACACCAAGGACGCCGGCTTTCTCGGCATGATCATTCCCAAGCAATACGGCGGCAAGGGCTTCTCCCACTACGCCCACTCCCAGGTGGTGATGAAGCTGTCGACGCGTTGCTCGGCGGCGGCTATTTCGGTGATGGTGCCCAATTCCCTGGGCCCCGCCGAACTGTTGCTGCATTACGGCACCGATGCCCAGCGCAACTACTACCTCCCGCGTCTGGCCCGAGGTGAGGACATCCCGTGCTTTGCCTTGACCAGCCCCTACGCCGGCTCCGACGCCGGGGCCATCCCCGACGTAGGCGTTGTGTGCAAGGGCTTGCACGAAGGCGAGGAGGTGCTGGGCTTCAGCGTGACCTGGGACAAGCGCTACATCACCCTCGGTCCGATTGCCACGGTGCTGGGCCTGGCCTTCCGTGCCGAAGACCCGGACGGCTTGCTCGGCGTTGCAGGCTCACTGGGTATTACCTGCGCGCTGATTCCCACCTCACATCCGGGCGTGAACAGCGGCCGGCGTCATTGGCCGCTGAACGCGGTATTCCAGAACGGCCCCACCACCGGCAAGGATGTGTTCATCCCGCTGGAGTGGGTGATCGGCGGCCGCGAACAAGTCGGCAACGGCTGGCGCATGCTGATGGAATGCCTGGCGGCGGGGCGGGCGATTTCGCTGCCGTCGGCCAACGTCGGCCTGGGCAAAGTCGCGGTACGTGGCACCACCGCCTACGCCGCGATGCGTAAACAGTTCGGCCTGCCCATCGGCAAGTTCGAAGGCGTGCAGGCGCCACTGGCGCGCATGGCCGGGCACCTGTATGCCTGTGATGCGGTGCGCAAGGTGTCGGTGGCGTCCCTGGATGCCGGCGAGAAACCTTCGGTCATCTCCGCCATCGCCAAGTACCACGTCACCGAGCGCGCGCGCATGATCGTCAACGACGGCATGGACATTGTCGCGGGCAAGGGCATCTGCATGGGGCCCAACAACTTCCTGGCCCGTGCCTACCAGCAAAGCCCCATCGCCATCACGGTGGAAGGCGCGAACATCATGACCCGCTGCCTGATCATCTACGGCCAGGGCCTGATCCGCTGCCATCCCTATGTGTTCCGCGAAATGGAAGCGGCGCGCAACCCGGATCGGCGCAAGGCCCTGGAGGCGTTCGACAGCGCGATGTTCGGCCATGTGAGTTTCGTGCTGGCCAATACCGTGCGCGCGGCGGTGCATGCGCTGACCGGCGGTCGACTGCTGGCTGCCCCGGCCAAGACCGACCCGGCGCTGGCGTCCTACTACCGCCAGGCCAATCGTCTGTCGGTGGTGCTGGCGTTGGTCTCGGACGTGTCCATGGGCGTGCTGGGAGGCGCCCTCAAGCGCAAGGAAAGTATCACCGGGCGCCTGGGCGATGTGCTGTCGCAGTTGTACATCCTCTCCTGCGTGCTCAAGCGCTTTGAGGACGATGGCCGGCCCCAGGCCGATTTGCCGCTGGTGCATTGGGCGGCTCAGGATGCCTTGCTGCGTGCCCATGAGGCGCTGGCCGAGGTACTCGACAATTACCCCTCCAAAGCCGCTGCGGCAGTGCTGCGTACCTTGAGTTTTCCGTTTGGCATACCGCTGCGCAAACCGTCGGATCAGCTGTTGGCGCAAGTCGCCGAGGTGGTGCAGACCCCCGGCGAAACCCGCGACCGTCTGCTGGCCAATTCCTACATCCCCCGTCCGGAAATCGACAAGCTGGCGTATGGCGAACTGGGTTTTCGCTTGTTACCCCAGGTGGAGTTGATCGAGGCGCGGCTCAAGCCCGCCGTCAAGCAAGGCCTGCTCGCGCCGATGCCGATCTCGTCTGCGGCCTTTACCGGCTGGCGCGTCAAGGCGCGGGCGCTGGACCTGATCAGCGACGACGAAGACGCGTTGCTTGCACGCTATGTGGAATACGCCGACCACGGCATCCAGGTCGACGATTTCCCTCAGGACTTCGGGTTGCTGGAGGCCCTGCAGCAGCGCAAACAAGCGTTGGAACCGGTCACCAAGCGTCGTACCAGCCAAAGCGAAAACGCCTCGGTGAACTAAAGGGATACACGGGGCAGTGTGGGAGGGGGCTTGCCCCCGATAGCCGTGTGTCAGCCCAAGCAGATGTGCCTGATAGACCGCCATCGGGGGCAAGCCCCCTCCCACATTCGATTGGGTTTTCAACGCAGGAGGGTGATATGAGTGACCGCTACCTTACTTTCGTCAATTCCCCTTGGGGGCGCCGTGTGGCCCAGGCCGTCGGCTTGCCGCAACCCTTGGCACTGCAACGCCATCGCAGCGGCCAGCCAGGGCTGGTCAACCCGGTGATTCTCGCCGGGGCAGGGCGCCTGGCTGAGTCTGTACAGCGCCTTTTCAGCGCCACTGACACCGTCGCGGCCACCCCGGCAACCCTGCGGGCGCCGTCCACGGTCAAGGTACAGGGCGCGGTGTTCGATGCCACGAACGTGGCCGACCTGGCGCATCTGGACGAGCTCTATGCCTTCTTTCACAGCAACGCCAAACGCCTTGGCCAACACGCCCGCGTGGTGGTGCTCGGCACCGCGCCGGAACACTGCCAGGACCTGCCCCAAGTCGTTGCCCAGCGTGCGCTCGAAGGCCTGGTGCGCTCATTGGCCAAGGAGTTGCGCCGGGCGATCACCGTGCAGCTGATCTACGTGGCGCCCGGCGCCGAAGACGCGCTGGACAGCAGCCTGCGCTTCTTTCTGTCACGTCGTTCGGCCTATGTGTCGGGGCAAGTGATCCGCCTGGAGCCGCCTGTCGACAGCACTACCGCCATCCACTGGGACACGCCGCTGGCCGGCCGTCGCGCCCTGGTGACCGGCGCGTCCCGTGGTATTGGCCTGGCCATCGCCCAGGTGCTGGCGCGCGACGGTGCCCACGTGGTGTGCGTCGACGTGCCCCAAGCGCAGCAGGCGCTGCAACAGGCCGCCGACAGCGTGAACGGCTCGGCGTTGCCCCTGGACATCACCGCGCCGGATGCCGCCGCGTTACTGCAGGCGCATGTCAGCCAATACGGCGCCTTCGATGTGGTGGTGCACAACGCCGGCATTACCCGCGACAAGACCATCGCCAAGATGACCGACGCCGCCTGGCGCAGTGTGCTGGCGGTGAACCTTCAAGCACCGTTGCAGCTCAGCCAGGCGCTGCTGGACCACCAGGGCCTGAACCCCGGCGGGCGCATCGTGTGCGTCTCGTCGATTTCCGGGATCGCCGGCAACCTTGGGCAAAGCAACTACGCCACGTCCAAGGCCGGGGTGATCGGCCTGGTGCAAGGCCTGGCCCCGCGCGCGGCGGTGCGGCAAGTGACGGTGAATGCCGTGGCGCCGGGCTTTATCGAGACGCAGATGACCGCGAAAATCCCGCTGCTGATCCGTGAGGCCGGGCGGCGCATGAATTCCCTGTCCCAGGGCGGCCAACCGGTGGACGTGGCCGAGACCATCGCCTGGCTGGCGCATCCGGCGTCCGGTGGGGTCAATGGCCAGGTGGTGCGGGTGTGCGGGCAAAGCCTGCTGGGGGCCTGAATGGACTACGTGACGCAGATCATCGACCCGCCGCCTTCGCGCGCCCAACTGTTGCTCGCCGGTGCGCGCGGCGTGCGCAAGCCCAAGCCAGATGCCGCGCCGGTATTGCCCAGGGAGCGTCTGGTACGCCCGGCGGTGGAGGTGTCGGGCGGCGCAATCGCCGCCTATGGCCGTGCCTGTGGTTTTCGCCCCGAGCAGGGCGTGCCGCTGTCCTATCCCCATGTGCTGGCGTTCCCGTTGCACTTGATGCTGCTGATCCGGCCCAGCTTCCCGTACCCGGCCAGCGGCATGGTGCACCTGGCCAATCGTATTCGTCAGCACCAGCGCCTGCATGAAGGCCAGGCGCTGCGCCTGGAAGTGTTCTGCGAGCGCTGGGTCGCCCACCCCAAAGGGCAGGCGTTGAGCATCGCGACCCGTGCCTACGGCGCCGAGACCCTGGTGTGGGAAAGTGACAGCCTGTACCTGCGCCGTGGCGTGAAAGATCCGCTGGGAGAGCAGTGGGTCAATGCACTGCCGTTGCAGGAAGATGGCTTGCTGCGCACCCAGCGCTGGGTATTGCCCGCCGATCTGGGGCGCCGATTTGCCAAGGTCTCGGGGGATTTCAATCCGATCCATACCTCGGTGATGGGCGCGAAGCTCTTCGGCTTTCGCCGCGCCATCGCCCACGGCATGTGGACCCTGGGCCGCGCACTGGCGGCACAGCAGCCACCGGGCGGCCTGGACCGCGCCGAGGCCCACTGCGATTTCAAGGTGCCGATCTTCCTGCCCGGCCAGGTCGCCCTGTGGAGTCGCCCGGTGACGGGCCCGCTCCGTGAGTTCGAAGTGCGCAATGCCGCTGGCGACACACCGCATATGCGCGGGTTGTTGCTGTGGGATCAAACGCCTGGAATGAGAGCCTTACATGAGTGAATACAGCTTCAATCCGCCGCCGACTCGACGCGTGGCGATCATCGGCGGCAACCGCCTGCCGTTTGCGCGATCCAACACCGTCTATGCCCAGGACAGCAATCAGGACTTGCTGGTGGCCGCGCTGCAAGGCCTGGTGGATCGCTACAACCTGCACGGCCAGTGCCTGGGTGAATTCGTCGCTGGCGCGGTGATCAAGCATTCGCGCGATTTCAACCTGGCCCGTGAGTCACTGCTGTCCACCACATTGTCGGCGCAGACGCCGGCCTACGATGTGCAGCAAGCCTGCGGCACGGGCCTGGAAGCGGCGTTGCTGGTGGCCAATAAAATCGCCCTTGGCCAGATCGAGGTGGGCATTGCAGGCGGCGCGGACACCACCTCCGATGCGCCGATTGGCATCAACGAGTCCCTGCGCCACACCTTGCTCGCGGCCAATCGGGCCAAGGGCATGGGCGACACGCTGAAAAGCCTGCTGAAGGTGCGCCCGTCGATGTTCTTCAAGCCGCTGCTGCCGCGCAATGGCGAACCCCGCACCGGCCTGTCGATGGGTGAGCACTGCGAAGAAATGGCCAAGCGCTGGCAGATCAAGCGCCTGGCCCAGGATGAATTGACCCTGTGCAGTCATCAACGCCTCGACGCGGCGTACCAGCGCGGCTTTTTCGATGACCTGATCAGCCCTCATCGCGGCCTGGCCCGTGATAACAACCTGCGCCGCGATATCAGCCTGGAAAAACTCGCCAGCCTGGCGCCGGCATTCGACCGCCAGAGCGGCACCCTCACCGCCGGCAACTCAACGCCCCTGACCGACGGCGCGTCGGTGGTGCTGCTGGCCAGCGAAGCCTGGGCCGCTGCAAATGGCTGGCCCGTGCTGGCCTACCTGCGCACTGGCGAAACGGCGGCGGTGAATTTTGTCGACGGCACCGAAGGCCTGTTGATGGCCCCGGCCTACGCCGTACCGCGCATGCTCAAGCGCGAAGGCCTGGGGCTGGCAGACTTTGATTTTTTCGAGATTCACGAAGCCTTCGCCGCCCAGGTGCTGTGCACGCTCAAGGCCTGGGAAGACCCCGACTACTGCCGCGAGCGGCTTGGCCTGGATGCACCGCTGGGCGTCATTGACCGCACCAAGATGAACGTCAACGGTGGCTCGCTTGGCTGCGGTCATCCGTTTGCCGCCACGGGTGGGCGGCAACTGGCGGCATTGGCCAAGGCCATCCATGAGCGCGGCGGCGGACGCGGCTTGATCTCGATCTGTGCGGCGGGCGGGCTGGGTATTACCGCCATCGTCGAAAAGTAGCCCAACCCACAACAACAATAAGGACACTGCCATGAACGCCATCAGCCTGGAACACACCGAACGTATCTGGTTGAACGCCTACCTGCCCGGCGTGCCGGCGGACATCGATGCGGCTATCGAGGAATATCCCTCATTGCGCGAAGTGTTCCTGGAACATCTGGAAAAATTCAGTGAGCGGGTGGCGTATGTCAGCATTGGCACGCCCATGACCTACGCCGACTGGCACCTGCAGGGCAACGCCGTTGCCGCCTGGCTGCAGGGCCAGGGGGTGAAGAAGGGCGACCGCGTCGCGCTGATGATGCCTAATTGCTTGCAGTACCCCATCTGCCTGTTGGGCACCATTCTGGCCGGCGCGGTGGTGGTCAATGTCAACCCGCTGTACACCTCCCATGAGCTCAAGCACCTGCTCAAGGACAGCGGCGCCGAGACCGTGGTGATCTTCGAAAACTTCGCCCACACCCTGGAAAAAGTCATCGCCGGCAGCAGCGTCAAGCGCGTGGTGGTGGCGGCCATCGGCGACTTGCTCGGCACCTTCAAGGGCGCGGCGATGAACTTCATCCTGCGCAGCGTGCAGAAGCAGGTGCCGGCCTTCAGGCTGCCCGGCGCGGTACGCTTCAACCAGGTGCTCAAGCAGGGGCGGGCGCTCACTTATCTGCCCGTCAGCCTGAACCGCGATGAACTGGCTTTCCTTCAATACACCGGCGGCACCACCGGCGATGCCAAGGGCGTGATGCTCAGCCATCGCAATATCATTGCCAACCTGTTGCAAGCCAAGGCCTGGGTCGGTGACCAACTGGACCAGGACCAGCAGGAGACCAACGTCACCTTGCTGCCGCTGTACCACATCTTTTCCCTCACGGTGAACTGCCTGATGTTCATGTGCCTGGGCGGGCGCAATATCCTGATCGCCAACCCACGGGACGTGAAGCGGGTGCAGATGATCCTGCGCAAGGAGCGCTTCAACGGCATTGCCGGGGTCAACACGCTGTTCAACGGTTTGCTGGAGAACAAGGAGTTCTGCGCGCGGGACTTTTCCGACCTGCGCATGGTGATCGCCGGCGGCATGGCCACGCACACGGCGGTGGCCAAGCGCTGGAAGGAAGTCACCGGGTTGCCGATCATCGAGGGCTACGGGCTGACCGAGTGTTCACCGGTGGTGAGCATCAGCCCCATCGACATCAGCCGCATGCGCGAAATGGAATTCACCGGCAGCATCGGCGTGCCATTGCCGTCGACCTGGGTGCGCTTTGTGCGTGAAGACGGCGAGTTGGCCGAGGTCGGCGAGCAGGGCGAACTGCAGGTGCGCGGCCCGCAAGTGATGCAGGGGTACTGGAAACGCCCCAGGGAAACCGCCGAGGTGCTGGATGCTGAGGGCTGGTTGTCCACCGGTGACATCGGGGTGATGGATGAGCGCGGCTACATCCGGCTGGTGGACCGCAAGAAGGACATGATCCTGGTCTCGGGCTTCAACGTGTACCCGAACGAAATCGAGGACGTGGTGGCGATGCACCCCGGTGTGGCGGAAGTGGCGGCGATTGGCGTGGAAGATGGCGTGACCGGCGAGAAGGTCAAGATCATCGTGGTGCGCAAGGACCCGAGCCTGACCCAGGCGCAGATCCTCGCCCATTGCCGGGAGTATCTGACCGGCTACAAGGTGCCGCGCTACGTGGAATTTCGCACCACCGAACTGCCCAAAACCACGGTAGGCAAAGTGCTGCGCCGCGCCTTGCGCTAACGTGAGGCCACTGGTGCTCTAAGTGTGGGAGGGGGCTTGCCCCCGATAGCGGTACACCAGTCACCACATCCAGTGAATGACCCACCGCCATCGGGGGCAAGCCCCCTCCCACAGTTCAGACGGTGTTCACATTGACCCAGCGATCTTGCTGAGCGGCGTGGCGAATCGCCGTCGCCAGCCGCTCCACCGCCCACGCCGCCTCGAAATCAGTGCCGTGGGCTCCTTGCCCCGCCAGCGCCATGATCAATTCCTGAACCTCCAGCGTCTTCAACTCGTTGTACCCAAGCTGATGGCCCGCCGCCGGGCTGAACGCGGCGTAACCGGGCAGGGCTGGGCCGGCAAGCAGGCGCTGGAAGCCGTCCTGGCCGACGCGGCACAGGCGCAGTTCGTTCAGGCGCTCCTGATCGAACGCCAGCGTGCCCAGGGTGCCGCTGATTTCAAAACTCAGGTGGTTCTTGTAGCCATGCTTGAGCCAACTGCTGCTCACCGTGCCGCGCGCGCCGTTGGCAAAACGCAAGAGGGCATGGACCTGATCATCCACGGCGATGGCCTTCAGCTCGTGGCTGCCTTTGAGGGCCGGCCGTTGCCCGTGGACGGTCTGGGTGTCGGCGCACACGCTGACCACATCGCCCACCAGGTAGTGGGCCATCGACAGCAAATGACTGCCCAGGTCGGCCAGCGCGCCGCCAGCGTGTTCCACCTCGCAGCGCCACGACCAGGGCGAGGTCGGGTCGGCCATGAAGTCTTCGCTGAACTCGCCCTGGAAACTGATGATCTGGCCAAGCTCGCCGCTGGCGATCATCTGACGCGCCAGCACGATCATCGGGTTGTGCTGGTAGTTGTAGCCTACCCGCGTCACCACCCCGGCCGCGCTGGCGGCGCGACGCATGGCATCGGCCTGTTCCAGGCTGACGGCCAGCGGCTTCTCGCAATACACCGCCTTGCCCGCCGCGATCGCTGCCATGGCCATGGGGTAGTGCAGATGATTAGGCGTGGTGATGGCCACGACATCGACCTTGGGATCGTCGATCAATGCCTGCCAGTCCGCATGGGCCTGGGCAAAGCCCCAAGCGCTGGCGCAACGTTGCGCCCGCTCGGTGTCGGCATCGGCCAGCGCAGCCAGCTTGAGCGTGACGGGCAGTTCGAACACCGCCCTGGCATTGTTGAACGCCAGCGCGTGGGCGCGCCCCATGAAGCCTGTGCCGATCAAGCCGATTCCGAGTTCACGCATCGCCGTGGTCCTTTGGATTATTATTGTCAGGAGGCGTATTAATGGAATAAATATTCCCAAAACTCAATAGATGGAATAAAAATTCACCTTTCTCGCGACGACCCGATCGTTCCCACACTCCGCGTGGTAACGCCGCATGAGACGCTCCGCGTCCTGTAGCACCATCATTTCCACTGATGCAGCTATATTCAGCGAGTGGCCAAACGCCGCCAGTTAACAAAAGATAACGTAGCGCCGATTGTCAGACGATTCCAAAGCCCGATAGGATGGCCCGAGCTTGCTTGCGGCGCTCTAGATTGCAGGTTTCAGAGCCCCGCGCAAAGCACCGCGACCTAACAATAATAAATGGGAGAAAGGTCTATGAGTGAGCCTGTCATGGGTTGGGTTGTTTGCCGCCCACGCGCCGCACGCACGCTTGCGTTGCTGGCCACAGCGCTCTCGCTGTTTGGAGCCGTTGCGTTACCCGGCGTCGTCCAGGCCGCCAGCGATACCCCCGCCGCGGCGGTGTTTGCGATTGAATCCCCCAAGGCCGCCAAAGGCCTGATGATTGACGTGGTCCACGCCGGCCAGCGCCTGGTGGCGGTGGGTGATCGCGGCCACATCCTCTATTCCGATGACCAGGGCAGCACCTGGACCCAAGCCAAAGTGCCCACCCGGCAACTGCTCACGGCGGTGTTTTTCGTCGATGCCAAGCACGGCTGGGCGGTCGGCCATGATGCGCAGATCCTTGCCAGCAGCGACGGCGGCGCCAACTGGACCCAGCAATACCAGGACCTCAAGCGCGAAGCGCCGTTGCTCGACCTGTGGTTCAACGACGCCAATCACGGCCTGGCCGTGGGCGCCTACGGTGCGCTGGTCGAGACCAACGACGGCGGCAAGACCTGGGAAGACGTCAGCGAGCGCCTCGACAACGAAGACCAGTTCCACCTCAATGCCATCGCCTCCATCAAGGACGCCGGCCTGTTTATCGTCGGCGAGCAGGGCAGCATGTTCCGCTCCAGCGATGACGGCCAGACCTGGGAAAAGCTCGAAGGCCCCTACGAGGGCTCGCTGTTTGGCGTGATCGGCACCGCTCAACCGCACACCCTGTTGGCCTACGGCCTGCGCGGCAACCTTTACCGCTCCACCGACTTCGGCAGCACTTGGGAGCAGGTTGAGTTGAATGCGGCCCGTGGCGCCCTCGAATTCGGCCTGTCGGGCGCCACCTTGTTGGACGACGGTTCCATCGTGGTGGTGGGCAATGGCGGCAGCGTGGTAGTCAGCCACGACGACGGCCAGAGCTTCAGCGTATTCAACCGCCCGGACCGCATTTCGCTGTCGGCGGTGACGGCGGCGGGTAACGGTAATTTGATTCTGGCCGGACAGGGTGGTGTTCGCGTCGCAATGCCCACTGGCGCAGAACCGATAAAACAATAAGAAGGCGGGGCAAGCATGAGCAGTCATCACAACGATAAAGCGACCTTCCTTGAGCGCCTGATCTTCAACAACCGCCCGGCAGTGATCGTTATCTGCCTGCTGGTGAGCATTTTCCTGTTCTGGCAGGCGACCTTGATTCGCCCGTCCACCAGCTTTGAAAAAATGATCCCCCTCAAGCACCCCTTCATCGAAAAGATGATGGAGCACCGCAACGACCTGGCCAACCTGGGCAACACGGTGCGTATTTCGGTAGAAGCCAGGGACGGTGACATCTTTACCCAGGCGTACATGGAGACCCTGAGGCAGATCAACGACGAGGTGTTCTACATCTCCGGCGTCGACCGCTCGGGCCTCAAGTCGCTGTGGAGCCCCAGCGTGCGCTGGACCGAAGTGACCGAGGAAGGCTTTGCCGGCGGGGAAGTGATCCCGCAGAGCTACAACGGCTCGCCGCAAAGCCTCGACCAGTTGCGAAACAACGTGCTCAAGTCCGGCCAGGTCGGCCGCCTGGTGTCCAACGATTTCAAGTCGAGCATCGTCGATATCCCGCTGCTGGAGTCCTATCCGGACCCGCAGGACCAGGGCAAGTTGCTGGCCCTGGACTACCGCAAGTTCTCCCATGAACTGGAAGAGAAGATCCGCGACAAGTTCGAAGCGCAGAACCCCAACGTCAAGATTCACATCGTCGGCTTCGCCAAAAAGGTGGGTGACCTGATCGATGGCCTGGTGATGGTGGTGATGTTCTTCGGCATCGCCTTCGTCATCACCCTGATCCTGCTGCTGTGGTTCACCAACTGCCTGCGCAGCACCATCGCGGTGCTGAGCACCACGCTGGTGGCGGTGGTCTGGCAGCTCGGCCTGATGCACTTCTTCGGCTTCGGGCTCGATCCGTATTCGATGCTGGTGCCGTTTCTGATCTTCGCCATCGGTATCTCCCACGGGGTCCAGAAGATCAACGGCATCGCCCTGCAGTCCAGCGAGGCGGACAACGCCCTGACCGCCGCGCGGCGCACCTTCCGCCAACTGTTCCTGCCGGGCATGATCGCGATCCTCGCCGACGCGGTCGGCTTTATCACCTTGCTGATCATCGACATCGGCGTGATCCGCGAACTGGCCATCGGTGCGTCCATCGGCGTGGCGGTGATCGTGTTCACCAACCTGATCCTGCTGCCGGTGGCGATTTCCTATGTGGGCATCAGCCCGCGGGCCATCGCCAAAAGCAAGAAAGACGCGAACCGCGAACACCCGTTCTGGCGCCTGCTGTCGAACTTCGCCAGCCCGAAAGTCGCGCCGATTTCCATCGCGCTGGCGCTGGTCGCCTTTGGCGGCGGCCTCTGGTACAGCCAGAACCTCAAGATCGGCGACCTGGACCAGGGCGCGCCGGAACTGCGCCCGGATTCGCGCTACAACAAGGACAACAACTTCATCATCAGCAACTACTCCACCAGCTCCGACGTGCTGGTGGTGATGGTCAAGACGAAAGCCGAAGGCTGCTCGCGCTATGAAGCCATGGCGCCGATCGACCAGTTGATGTGGAAAATGCAGAACACCGAGGGCGTGCAGTCGGCGATCTCGCTGGTGACCGTGTCCAAGCAGATGATCAAGGGCATGAACGAGGGCAACCTGAAATGGGAAACCCTGTCGCGCAACCCTGACGTGCTGAACAACTCCATCGCCCGCGCCGATGGCCTGTACAACAACAACTGCTCCCTGGCCCCGGTGCTGGTGTTCCTCAACGATCACAAGGCTGAGACCCTCGACCGCGCGGTGCATGCGGTGCAGGACTTCGCCAAGGAGAACAACAAGGAAGGCCTGGAATTCATCCTCGCCGCCGGTAACGCCGGGATCGAGGCGGCCACCAACGAGGTGATCAAGGAATCGGAGCTGATCATCCTGATCCTGGTGTACCTGTGCGTGGCCACCATGTGCATGATCACCTTCCGCTCCTGGGCGGCCACCCTGTGCATCGTGCTGCCGTTGGTGCTGACCTCGGTGCTGGGCAACGCGCTGATGGCGTTCATGGGCATCGGCGTCAAGGTTGCGACCCTGCCGGTGGTGGCGTTGGGCGTGGGCATCGGCGTGGACTACGGCATCTACATCTACAGCCGCCTGGAAAGCTTCCTGCGTGCGGGCTTGCCGTTGCAGGAAGCCTATTACCAGACGCTGAAGTCCACCGGCAAAGCCGTGCTGTTCACCGGCCTGTGCCTGGCCATCGGCGTGTGCACCTGGATCTTCTCGGCCATCAAGTTCCAGGCCGACATGGGCCTGATGCTCACCTTCATGCTGCTGTGGAACATGTTCGGTGCGCTATGGCTGCTGCCGGCGCTGGCGCGGTTTTTGATCAAGCCCGAGAAGCTGGCCGGGCAGAAAGGCAACTCGCTGTTCGCCCATTGACCCGCCGGCAGGCGCGATACCTCTTCGCGCCTGCCGGTGTGCCGTCTCAGGGGTTGGCAGGTTGCGGGGCGATCTCGAGAAACAGCTGATCCAGCGGCGGCTTGATCAGCACGTACACGATCTGCTTGACCGGTTCCTCGCTTGACGACGCGCCGCTCAATTGTTCCTGCACGTGCTGCTTGAGCAAATCCTTCTGCGTGAATTTGCGCTGCTCGCGCAGCTTGAGGTGCGCCCGGCTGTAGTTGGCCGGCGCGGTGGTGGCCGACGGGTAGTGGAAGTGCGCGTACCACAGCACCTGCGGCGGCCGGGTAGCTTTGTCGTATACCGCGTATTCGGTGAAGAAGTCGCCGCTGAGGGTAGGGCGCTCCGGGTCCGCCGCGCTGGTCAGGTTGATGTCGATCTGCTGGTGATCCCAGAGGTACGTCACGCTTTGCGGCGTCGGCCACTGCTGCTTGTACGCGGCGCTGCAGTCGCGCTCGGCCTGGCGCGCCAGTTCTCTGGCCTGGGCGCGATACTCAGCGATCAGCCCCTGGGCGTTCGGGCTGTTGCCATGATCACGCTGCAGGCGGTCGGCGAGATCAATGAACTTGCGCGCATGGCCGGTGAGCAAGGTGTCCCAATCAGCCGGGTCGACCTGTTGCCGAGTGAGAGGCGAGTCGAGCTGGCGCTTCTGGGCGTTGATCTGCTGTTCTATGCCCGTTCGCTGGCTGATCAACTCCTGACCCCGCGTGCGTAGCTCCACCACTGTCTGAAGCGGCGGCGCGGCTGGCGGTTCGGCCTCGGCCTTTGGCGCCGAATCGACCCACTCGCCATCGAGCTGCTGGAACGAGGCGACGGCTTCTCCGGTGAGCGGATCGCTGATGGTCATCTGTTCGTGGCTGACCGGCCCGGCAGGCGCACGCACGTCACCGATCAGGTAGCCCCGCCGACGGGATTTGAACACTCGCCGTGTGGACGCCTTGGGACGCAGGGTTTTCGATACCGGCAGCGCAACGTCCAATTGTTCCTGTTTGCTGACCACTGTTTCCAGCTCGCTTTCGGCCAGGGCCTGGGCGTTTGCGAGCGCCTTCAGCAGGCGTTCCGCAGCTGGGTACAGGTGCTTGGAATTCAGCGTTTTCAAGGCCTGGAGGGCGTTTGCATAGCTGCGGTACTTGTCGATGATGGATTCGTAAACATTACGTTGGTCCTCAAGGGCGTAGTCGTTGCTGCTGCGCACCTCTATGTGCGTGTACACGGTTTGCGTCAGACCAAGGCCCCGCAGGCGGTCGTAATACAGCTTTTCATGGGGAGACAGGATGACGTTCGATACATCCACGCTCGCGCGCGCCAGCGGCACCAGGGCATTGAGTTTCAGGTTCGCCGAAAAGAACAGCCGCACGTCGGTGATTCTCTGCAGCCAGGCCAGTCGTTTGGCGGCGCCGCCGAGAGAGAACTGCGCCAGTTCTTCAAACGTGGTTTCCATCCTGGCGGTGGCATTCGCCATGCGCTGCCAGGTGTCCGCCGACTCGTCCGACTTGGCGATGTACTCATCGTAGGTGGTCCGATCATCGAGCAAGATATCCAGGAACATGCGCTGGACCAGATCGCTCATGGCCTGGCCGGTGCGGGAGGTCTGCAGGCCTTGTAACCATTCACGTTCATATTCATAGACGGCAAAGGCGTCATCCACCGACTGCTCGAGGATTTTTTCCATGTCCCTGATATCGGCGCCGGCGAGGGTGACCTTTTTCAGTTCCTGTGCCAGGGGCAAGAGCGACTGACGCGTCTCGATCAACGGCGTCACACGCTCCGTGAGAATGTCCAGTAACCTGCGGTAGAGGGCGCTGCGGGTGGCGTAGTCCTTGATTTCCCTCTGATGACTGGCCTCCAGCGCGGGTCGCTGCGCGGGGGTGGCCCGTTGCACTGCGTCCCAGGCCAGTACCAGCGCGTCGCGCTGGGCCCTGAGGGTGTCGCGCATTTTATGCATCTGAGTGAAAGACTGCCTGACAGGGGGTTCCAGGGTCCCGACCAGTTCAGCGTTGATCTGCCCGATACGGGTGAGCAGCTGGGTTTTTTGTTCAAGCTTCTGCTCGCGCAGTTCGGCCATGCGCTTGGGGCCCGAGCCGAGCAGGCGCAGGCCGCGATCCAGGCGCCAGTGGCCGCTGCCGTCGGTCCTGATCGGGATGCCGGGGTGGTCGATCTTTTCGGGGTGAACGATGAATACCTCGCCAAAACCCGGCACGACATTGACACGGAACAGCAGGCTGCCCACCGAGGCATGCAACTTGCCGTCGATCTGGTACAGGCCTTTGTAAAGGCCGGTGTCGATGGGCGCCGGTACCGGGTCCGGCCAGCGCACGTTGTAGGCCAGCAATTTTTCCAGCATGCGCGCTACCGCGCTGTCGCCGGCAACGCTGAGGTCAAAGTCCAGCAAGGTGCGACCGCCTCCCGGGGGTTCGCTGGGCAGGCCCACCGCGCCTCGTCGGATCTGCGTGGCCGGTGTGCTCGAGGGTGCATCCAACGGACGCCGAAAGGGCAGCCTGGCCAGGGCCTGTTCGGTACCAGATTCCTCGCGCGGCGCAATCACGGCCGGCTCATCGGGCGCACGCTGATGCAGCAACAGCATGGCGATGTTCATCAGCACATCCACCCAGGCCAGTTCCCGGGTGGTGGGGTCTGTGCTTTCCAGGGCAGGCAGGTCCTGTTTCAGGCTTTGCATCACCTGAACCAGCCAACCCACCACCGCAAGCGGCCCGCGCACGGCCATCAGCAGCGTGTTGAAACCCAGTTGCATGCCTTCCACGATCAGCTCCCAGCGGCTCTCGGTATTGGAGGTGGATTCTCCCTCGGCCTGGTCCAGCAGTTGATGCGCTTCGCACTCGAACAGGTATTCCAGCAGCGTGCCGGTGTTCAATGCAAGCAGCACCTGCGCAGCACTTTCGTCGTCGGCGCCGGCCAATGCTGCCGGTGCCGGCACCCTGGGCAGCAGGTCGAATTCCGAACCGATGCCGACCCGAACATAATGGGGTTCGAGGAACCCGCCATTGCTGTAGATCGCGCTGGCGTGCTCCGGCAACCAGGCCAGCACGCTGGCCTGCAGCTCGCCGGTCTGGACAATCGCGGCGAGCAGGTCGGCACGGCTGCTGAACTCGCGCAACGCCTGGGCACAGGCGGGGCGGTACAAAACATGAGGCCCGGCCTGCGGGTCCCGGGCCTCGATGATGAACATGTTTTGCACCACATCGGCGTTCGCACCGGGTTTGCGCAGGAATCCCAGGGGGCGCATGACGATTTCCGTTTCGCCGACCCAGCGACCAGCGCGCTGCTCATTGAGCACCGCCGCCACATAACGCGCACCGCGTGCGGTCAGCCCGTTAAGCCCCTGAAGTTTGTATTGCAGCGCCTGCATCTTGAGTTGCAACGGGCGTTGCTGCTTGAACAGGCGCTGGCGTTTTTGCGCCGCCGTAATGTTGTCGATCAGTTCCTGGCGGATGTAGTTGGGGTAGTTCAGGCCGATGTTCAGCCGCTGGACCAGTTGGAAAATGTACTCCGGCGTCAACCAGGCTTCCAGCGCTCGACCTTTGCGGTGGCTCAGGGTCATGGAGCCCTTGGGGCGTCCGGATAAGTTTTTCAGGGCCAGTTCCACCAGGCTCATCATCACCGGCTCCAGGTAGCCGCTGCCCAGGCTGCCGACCGGCACGTGGAACGTCAGTTGCAGATCGTCGGCATCGTAGCTGTCGGCGAGTGCCGTTTGCGTGCAGGTACGCTCGCCATGCAAGGCTTGGTTGCGGTCCAGGCACAGCTGGTTGTTCAGGTGAGAGGTGGTATAGGCACCGATGCTGTCCAGTTCAGCCAGTTGCGGATCGCCCAGGGCTTCGCGCTTGATGATGGCCTGTTCGAGTACGTATTGATGGTAAGTAAACTGATCGGCGGGCGAAGCGCGTTGCAGCCAGCCGGGCAACGCAGCCTTGAGTGAGGACTGCGGCTGTGCGCGGGCTCCGGGCAGGGCGGTCAGCAGGCGCGCCGGATCGGTGGCGGCGGCGAAAAGTCGCTCCAGTTCCTCAACGCTGCCATTGGCGGGCAGGCTGATAGCGGCCAGGTCGTCCAGTTGCTGGTTAAGCACAAGGGCCGCTTGCACCTCGAAAATATTGCCGTCCGGCTCGTATTGACTCCAGGTAATCCGGTCGGCAACAAACTGCCTGGCCATGCGCTCGCCCCAGGCTTCGCCAAAGTCATCCAGGCTGTCGAAGGGCTCGATTTGACCGGACAGGCCACACAGCAACACCTGCGTGCCGCTGACCAGCAAGAGGTCGGCCGACTGCACGCTCAGGCGCTTTTTGCCCTGTTTCAGGCGGGTTTCCAGGGTATAGGCGTGCACGGCTTTATCGGGCCATGGTTGGCGTACGCGGTCTTCCCGGTCGGGGCAGCGGGCCAGAGCGCTGAGCACGTTGAGGGGCTCGGCGTCGTTGCCCAACTGGTCCACGGCCATGCGGCGCAGCCGAGCCTGGAGCATGTCCGCCAGCCATTTCCAGCGGCTGTCGCTGGCGCCGCCGGCCTGGCCCCAGTACGCCGTCACGGCGTCCTGAAAACCAATGAACAGAACCTGGGCCAACTCACGGATCACTGCCTCAATGACGCTCAGATCATAATTTTTTGGGCCGTCGGTTTGATACGTGAGCCGGGTGCCGGTGGCGTCGCTCAGGTAGCCGTCCAGACCGCCACGCGTCGACATATCCGGGTAGCTGTCAGTGGCCAGATACTCCAGGGCCACGGTCAACAGCGGGAGCAAGGCCCGTCCGCCGCCGTCACGCGGCTGCGCCAGGCGCAGGTCGGCGGGCGGCTGGGTCAGCAGCGGGAATTTTTCCTTGAGCAGCTCCGACAGCATGTGCGCGGCGACGTCGCGCAGGGTCGGGCGTGTGGCGAACTGTGCGGCAACCGCCTGTTGCAGCAGGTCGGCTGGGGTGTCGCGGGTTGAATCAGGCATTGGCGTTCCTTTACGTGGGTGGGAAGTCATCACCAAAGGTAGTGTCGGCCTGCTGCGCGAGGTGGTAGCCGGTTAGGGCTTTAGGTGCGAGGCGCAAACTGGCCTATGATGGGCGTTTTGAACCTGATGAAAGATGGTTATGACCGATAGCTTGCTCAGCGCCCTGCAAACCTGTGACATGGTGGAAATCGACGGGCTGTACACTTTTGACTTCCAACTGAACGCGCAAACGTTGCGCATTACTTGCCTGGACGGGCGGGCGCCCAAGCACTGGGTGTTCAGCCTGGCGCAACTGCAGGCGGCAACGCGCGATGACGCCACAGGGTCCTGGACACTGAGCAGCGATGCCGGCGAGCACCGGTTGCTCTGCATGCACGGTTCTACCGGTGACAATGACAATAACGACGAGGACCAAACGGATGAACATGCGTAAATTCTGGCCCCTGCTGATGGCGGGCAGCGTCGGCGCGATGTCGGTGCAAGCCGCGCCCGCCGCCACCTATGAACTGCTGGTGGGCAGCTACACCGCCGGCACCAGCGAAGGCATCTACCGGTTGCAGTTCAACAGCAGCACCGGGCAGTTCCAGGGCCAGCCGGCGCTGGCGGCGAAGGCGCAAAACCCGTCGTGGCTGACGGTCTCCAGGGACCAGAAGCACTTGTTCGTGGTCAACGAAAATGGCCCCGGCCAGAAGGACCCGGTCGGCCGCGTCAGCAGCTACAGCATTGACGCCGGCACCCATCAGCTGACCTTGATCAACCAGGTCCAGAGCCTGGGCAACGAGCCGACCCATTCGAGCCTGGCCGGTGATGGGCGTTACCTGTTCGTGGCCAACTATTCGGTGCTGCAGGATCCGGGCGGTAGCCTGGCGATTCTGCCGGTCGATGCCCAGGGCAAACTGTCGGCACCGGTGCAGATGAGCGGGCACCCGGCCAGCGGCGTCAACCCGGAGCGCCAGGCGTCCAACCATGTGCATTCGGTGGTGTCGTCACCCGATGGCAAGTATGTGTTCGTCCAGGACCTGGGGGCCGACAAGGTGTTCGCCTACCGCTACGACCCCAAGGCCAACCATGAGCTGCCGTTGACTCCAGCCGACCCGGCCGCTGTGCAACTGCCGCCCGGCAGCGGCCCGCGTCACCTGCTGTTCAGTGCCGACGGCAAGCACGCCTGGCTCACCACCGAAATGAGCGCGCAAGTGGCGGTGTTCGATTACCACGACGGCAAGCTGAGCCAGACCCAGCTGGTGGACTTCGCCGCCGGCCAGCCGGTGTCCGACAAGGCTGGAGCGGCCTTGCACGCCTCAAGCGACGGCAAGTTCCTGTACGTCAGCAACCGTGGCACCACCAATCAGATGCTGGTGTTCAGCATCGACCCGGCCACCGCGCACCTGAAGGAACTGCAGCGGCGCTCTGTTGAAGGCGATCACCCGCGCGAGTTCAGCCTGGACCCGAGCGGCAAGTTCCTGCTGGTGGCCAATCAGAAAAGCAACGAAATCGTGGTGATCGAACGCGACCCCAAGACCGGTCTGCTGGGTAAAACCGTGCAGAAACAGCCGATCGATGCGCCCAGCGACCTTAAGTTTCTGGTGCGTCAATAAGCCACAGGCCCCGCTGAGCGGGGCCTGAGCCGTTGTATTAATTGTATTGATAGCGGCTAATGTTTCAAAGCATTTCAAAGGTTCAACCCTCGGGCGTAAGTTGGGTTCCAAGGCCTCCACCGGCCATCCAACCAAACGAACACGAGGGTTACCATCATGAACTTCAATCTCTTCTCGATCATCGCCGCTTCCGCTGTTTCCGCGACCGTTGCACTGCCTGCCGCCGCCAGCGTGGAAGTCACCGGTAAAAAATCCAGCACCAGCGCCTACACCCAGAAATACTTGCAGCAAAGCGCCAATTTCTACGCCGCACTGGATCACAAAATTCAGCACTGAGCAGCAGGCTACAGAGGCCCTATGTGAGAGGGGGCTTGTTGCCGATAGCGGTATATCAGTCACACCTGCAGTGCCTGACAAACTGCTATCGGGAGCAAGCCCCCTCCCACATGGGACCGAGTCGCGATTCAGGGTTTTGCCATTACCGCTGTAAACAATGGAGACTCCAGAAACCGCTGCAGCCACGCCTGTAGCCGTGGATAGGGGGGTGCCCGCAAACCACTCGCGATCGACATGGGCAAACTGGCGCACGAACGGCGCGACGGCCGCATCCGCCAGGCTCATGTGCGCGGCGAGCAAGTAGTCACGGTCCGCGAGCAACGCCTCCAGCCTCTGCAAGAACTGCTCGCCCTCGGCCCGATAATGCGCCATCGGGTGTTGCGGGTAGCGCTCGGCGTACTTGTATCGATTCAAGTGATGTTTGAACCCCTGATCATTCTCGGCAATCAACGCCAGTACGGCGGGGTCGCCTTGCAGCAGCCAATCGTCGGGATCGTTTTGCGCCAACGCCCACTGCATGATGTCCAGGCTCTCCTCAATCACCCGACCCTCCACGCTCAACACCGGTACCGTACCCTTGGGCGACAGTGCCAGCATTTCGGCCGGCTTGGCCTTGAGGCTCACCTCGACGATGTCTACCGCTATGCCTGCATAGCGCAACGCCAACCTTGCGCGCATCGCGTAGGGACAGCGCCGGAACGAATACAGCAGTACCTGGCTCATTTGACCTCCAGGGTGCTCAAGCCGTTGCCCTGGCGTTTGACCTGGATCTGCACCGGGATGCGCTCGTGCATTTCCTGCACGTGGGAAATCACCGCCACCTTGCGGCCCTGGGCCTGCAGGCCGTCGAGGGCGTCCATCGCCAGTTGCAGCGACTCGGGGTCCAGGCTGCCGAACCCTTCGTCGATAAACAGCGACTCGATCTTCAGTGTGCTCGACGCCATCGACGCCAGGCCCAGGGCCAGCGCCAGCGAAACCAGGAACGTCTCGCCACCGGACAGCGAATGCACCGAGCGCAGTTCATCGCCCATTTCCGTGTCCATCACCAGCAACCCGAGCATGCTGCCGCCGCGCTTGAGGCGATAGCGGCGCACCAGTTGGCGCAGTTGCACATTGGCGTGGTGCACCAGCAGGTCCAGGTTGTAGGCCTGGGCAATTTTGCGGAAGGCGTCGCCGGTGGCCGAACCGATCAGCGCACTCAGGCGCGCCCAGCGCTGCCATTCGTCATAGGCCCTGGCGATCTGCTCGGCGAGGGCGTGGTTGGCGTCCTGGCGACGCTGGTCTTCGGCCTGGCGCGCGCGCAGTTCGGCGCAGTGTTTCTCGCTGTCGGCCAGCTGTTGATTGAGGGCGGCCAGGGCGGCGTCCAACTGCTCGGCGTCGAGGTTGCCATTGTGTAAGGCCTGGTGCCCGGCGAGGCGTTCCTCGCGCTCGCGCAACAGGACGCTGGCTTGTTCCACGGCCTTTTCGCTGTGTTGCAGCTGTTGGCGCAGTTGGTTGACCTGTGCCTCATCAAAGGCCAGCAGGTGGCTCAGGCCGTCGTCGTCCAGTTCCGGGTGCTGGGCGCGCCATTCGCCCAGGCGCACGTCGAGGCTTTGCTGTTCGGCGGCCAATGCCTGTTGGTGCTCCTGCTGGGCTTTGAGGTCGGCGGCCAGCTGGATCAGGGCGTTGCGCAATGCCTGCAACTGCTGGTTGGCGTCGGCTTCGCTTTGGCGTGCCTGTACCACTGCCTGGTCCAGTTGCAGTTGCCACTGTTCGGCACTGGCGTGGTCGCCCAGCAGGGTACTGAGCGTTTGCTGGGCGGCCTGTTGCTGCTGGGTCAGATCGGTTACTTGCTGCACCGCAGCAGCCAGTTGTTGCTGGCGATGCTGCTGATGGGTCTGTTCTTTCTCGATGGCCTGCTGGCGCTCGTGCTGCTCAGCCAATTCATCGCGCTGATGGCCCACGTGCTCAAGGCGCTGGGAGACCTGCTGGTCCAGTTGCATGAAAGTCGCCGCCGGTTCACTGCGTAAACCCTCCAGCGTTTCGGCCGGCAACAGGCCGGCAAAGGCGTTGAGTTCGGCGTCGAGGCGTTCGCGGTCGCTGGCCAGTTCGCGCTGCTGGTCCACCAGCTGCTGACGGGCTTGCTGGCTCGCGTCCTGCGCAGCTTGCAACTGTTGCTGCAAACGTCCGGCGTTTTGCTGCAGGTTGAGCAGGGCGCCCTGGCGTTGTTCATCCTGGGTGATGCTTTGCGTGAGCTGATCGAGCTGCTGAGCCAACCAGGCGCTGCGTTTGGCGCCCTCCTGGTTGAACAGCGCGGCGCCCAGCGGATGCGCGTGCAGGCTGGGCGTGAGGCCCTGTTGTTGCGTCGCCAGTTGCTCCTGTTGTTGCAGAAACTCCTTTTGCTGGGCGATCAACCCACCCACTTCGCCACGCAGCTCGGTGAGCCTTTCCTTGAGGCTGTCCACGGCTTTCTGCGCCGTGGCTTCTTCGTTCTCGTCATGCCGGCCGAGGCTCTGCAACAACGCTTCAGGCTGGTGGTAGGGGTGCTCATGGCTGCCGCACACCGGGCACGGCTGGTCATCCTGCAACTGCTCGCGCAGCTCCTCGACGCTGGCACTGCGGGCCAGGCGCTGGCGTTCCAGCAGTTGCTTGGTCACCGTCAGGGTTTGCTCGGCCACGGCCAGTTCGGCCTTGGTGTGCAGGCCGGTCTGGTTCAATTGTTCGCGTTGCTGCTGCGCGTGGGCCAGTTTCTGCGTGAGGTTGGCCGCCTGTTGATCCAACTGCTGCTGGCTGTCCCATAGCCGGGTGAGGTCTTCGAAGGCGCGTTGCTGCTTGCGATTGTCTTGCAACAGGCTGGCGAGCAGTTGGATCTGCTCGGCGACGGCCTGCGGTTCGGCGCCGGCTTCCTGATACAGCAGGTTCAGCGCGTCACGTTGCTGGGCGAACTGCTCGGTGGCGCTGGTGGCACGCGCCTCGAGCTGCGCCAGCTCGGCCTGGCCTTTGTTCAGGCGATTGCCGATCAGCACCAACTGTTGCAGGCGGTCGCGGTAGGCGCTCCAGGCATCGCTTAACGGGGCGAGGGCGGCGCTGCGTTCAAGCTCGGTGGCCAGCCGTTGCAGGCGCTCGGCGACTTCGGCCTGCTTGGCTTGCAGGCCCGTGAGCAAGGCTTGGCCTTCACTGCAGGCGCTGTCGTGCTGCTGCTTGTCCTCGGTGCGCTTGGCCAATTCCTTGGTCAAGTGGGCGAGGGTGGTCTGTGCTTCGAAGGCCTGGCGCAACAAGGGCGCGGCGTTCGCCTGGTCGTGCTGGGCTTGGGCGAGTGCCGACTGGGCGCTGGCCTGCTGCTGTTGCGCCTGTTCCTGGTGGCTGTGCAGCGCGGTTTGCTGGTCAAGGTGCTGTCGAATCTGCTCGGCAAGTGGGGCCAGCAATGCGTCGAGTTCCGCGCGGCGCACGAAGTGATGGCGCTGCGGGGCGAGCTGGTCCAGGCGCGTCAAATCCTGGCGTTGCTGGCCTTGGCTGTCCCAGTGTTGTTGGGCTTGCTGCAACTGCTCGGCGGCGCTTTGCTGGCGCTCCTGCCACTCGCCCAGCTCCTTGAGCCAGGTGTGTTGCAGCTCCAGTTGCTTGAGCTGGGCCTGTTGGGTCTTGAGCTGGTGTTGCGCCTGGGCCAGTTGCTGGTCGAGTTCGGCGCGGGCTTCGGGCGCCAGGGGCACCACGCCGGTGGCCTGGTCCTGCAACTGCTTGTGGGCGTCTCTGGCGTCCTTGGCCTTGTCGAAGGCGCGGCGCCCAAGCTGGGTGTAGAGCGCGGTGTCGGTGAGCTTTTCCAGCAGTTCGCTGCGCTCGTTGTCGTTGGCCTTGAGAAAGGCGCTGAACTCGCTCTGCGCCAGCAGCACGGCCCGGGTGAACTGCTCGAAGTTCAGGCCCAGGGCCAGTTCCAGCTGGGTCTTGTATTCGGTTTTCTGGCTGGCCAGCAGTTGCTCGCTGTCCAGGTCGATCAGGCTCTGGCGGCTGGCCTGCAACTTGCCGCTGGCCTTGTCGCGGGCGCGGTTGGCTTCCCAGCGCGCGCGGTAACGGCGGCCGCTGACGCCGACGAAATCCACCTCGGCATAGCCGCCGCCGGTACCGCGACGCAGCAGGGTACGCGCATCGCCAATGGAAATATCGCTGTCGGCGTCCGGCATCTTCGCCTGGCCGGTATCGCCCAGGCGTGGCACCGCGCCAAACAGAGCCAGGCACAAGGCATCGAGCAGGGTGCTTTTACCGGCGCCCGTGGGCCCGGTGATGGCAAACAGACCGGCGCTGGCCAGCGGCTCGGCGGTGAAGTCAATCTCGAACGGCCCGGCCAGGGAGGCGAGGTTTTTCAGGCGGATGGCGAGGATCTTCATGGCTGTTCGCCCTCCTGTTGCACTTCCTGGAGCAGCACGGCGAAGTCCTTCAGGGTCTGTTCATCCACTTCGCTGCCGTAGCTGTCCTGCCAGGCGCGGCTGAACAGCTCCTGGGGCGTGAGCTGGTCGAGTTCGACCAGGCGGTCTTCGTCGCCGTCTTCGCGCGGGCCATTGCCTGCGTATTCGGCAGCGATGCGCACCAGGCGCACGGCCTTGCCGTGCAGGGCGGTTTCGATCTGCTGGCGCAGGTCTGGCTGGGGTTCGTCGAGCAGCACCCGCACTTCCAGCCAGGGGTGACGCTGGGTTTCAGCGAGCAGGTCGACATCGGGCAATTCGGCCAGGGCCTTGAGAATATCCGCCAGCGGCGCCGCCTCCAGGCGTTGCAGGTTGACCGAGCGCGGAATCAGCAGCGGTTCTACGCTGACCAGCCTTTCGCCCTGAAACATCACGTCGAGAATTTGGTGCTTGTAGCCGATTTCGGAAAACGACAGCGGAATTGGCGAGCCGCTGTAGCGAATGCGTTCTTCGCCGTTCACCTTTTGCGGCTTGTGCAAATGGCCCAGGGCAACATAGCCGACACTTCGATCGAACAGGGTGGCCGGCAGCGCCTCGGCGTTGCCGATGATCAGGCTGCGCTCGGAATCTTGCGACACCGAACCCCCGGCCATGTGTGCATGGCTGATGGCAATCAGCGCCTGGCCTTTGTTGCGCTTGGCGTTGGCGGCGGCAATCAGCCATTCATGCACCTGGCCGATACCGCGCAGGTAATCGTCACCCAGGTGTGCGCCGGTGACTTCCGCCGGGCGCAGGAAGGGCAGCGCCAGGCACCAGGCGGCGATCTTGCCTTTGGCGTTCGGCAACGGGATCAACAGGCGTTCGGCATCCAATTGGCCATCATCCAGCCACAGCACGCGGCCCAACGCATGGGTGCGCAGACGGCGCATCAGCGGGGCGGGCAGTTCGATGCGCGAGCCGGAGTCATGATTGCCGGCAATCATCACAATCGTCAGGTTCGGGTTTTGTTCATGGGCGCCGATGATGAAGTCATACAGCCGCTCCTGGGCCTTGAGCGGCGGGTTGACTGTATCGAATATATCGCCGGCGATCAGCAGCGCATCCGGGCGCTCGGCTTTTAACT
Organism: Pseudomonas sp. MUP55; assembly: GCF_034043515.1. Lineage (NCBI taxonomy): Bacteria > Pseudomonadati > Pseudomonadota > Gammaproteobacteria > Pseudomonadales > Pseudomonadaceae > Pseudomonas > Pseudomonas sp. MUP55. The sequence continues at coordinate 2,552,868 of NZ_CP138214.1, forward strand.
GGCCGAGCAGCCATTCGAGGAAACAGGCATGTTCGAAGTCGCGTTCCTGGCCGTGCAGGTTTTGCCCAAGGTGCCAGTCGGAGGTATGAAACAGACGCAAGGCGAACTCCGTGGAGAAGATGAAAAGGAGGGGAGTTTACCTGTTATGCGAACACGCTGCTCCAGGTGACGCAGGTCAACTGTGGGAGGGGGCAAGCCCTAATGCCAGTCAGTTAAGGCGAACCCGTACCTGTGGCGAGGGAGCTTGCTCCCGCTGGGCCGCGAAGCGGCCCCAAACAATGGGCCTGCTGCGCAGTCCAGCGGGAGCAAGCTCCCTCGCCACAGGTTACTTCTCGCTTGTGCTGCTTCTTAACTGACTGGCATTAGGGCGAGCCCCCTCCCACAGGGGTTGTGCGTTATGCCTGGGGCTGCAGGCACTCCAAGGCCCGGTCCGCCAGGGTGCGGGCCATGTCGATCAGGTGGGCGGTGGAACAGGCCATGTCGCGTTGGGCGCCGTTGAGGTTTTCGGCGGTTTGCGTTGCGGTGGTGGCAGCGCAGCGTAATAGCGAGGCAATGCTGGCGATGGCGTCTTCGAAGCTCAGGTCTTCGTGGGCGATAAAAACGGGAAAGGGGGGATCGGGGACGAGTTTGTTCATGCGTGAAGCTCCTGCTTGGGTTGGGAGCCACTCTTTTGCCGATCTCACACGTCAAAAGGTGGCAGCTATGTGCGGGGTGAGATACCGGAAAGCAGGATCCGGCCAGACCAAAGCCTGCCCGCACATAGCCGCCATAGACGGTCGTAGCGCATGGCGCCTGCTAATACACGGGATCTCACACCCGATCGCTGATATGCAGCGACGAAGCGAAGGCTATCCAGCGAAATGAGCAGGCGCAAGGCCGAAGGATTGTCTAGGAAACGTCCTGCAAATTAAAGGGATAGGGATTGCTGGCCTTTAACAATGCATGTCCAGCAGGCGATGCAGGTCAACTGTGGGAGGGGGCTTGCTCCCGATAGCGGTGTGTCAGTGATAGGTGTGTTGACTGACACACCGCTATCGGGAGCAAGCCCCCTCCCACAATTGGTTCGCGTGGTGTTCGGGGTTATTTGGGGTACAGCGGCGGCAAGCTGGTGGTGTCGGTGGCCGGGTCTTGTTGGCGCTCGGCCACGGGGATGGCCTTGATCGCCCGCCACAGGTCTTCACCCAGCCAGTACTGGCCGCTCTCGCTGTACAACGCGCCGTTCAAGCCGTCCAGTGCATCCGACAATGGCACGAACCGCGCGGCCATGTCGGCCAGGGTTTCCGGTTGCTGGCGGGCCCAGGCATCCAGGGCCTGGCGGGTGGCCTGGGGGTCGTTGGCCTGGGTCGCGCGCTTGAGGTCGTCGAGCAAGGTGCGTGGGCTCGGGCCGGTTTGCGCGGCGCGTTGCACGGCGGGTTGGCGGCGGGCGCGCCACCACAGGCCGAAGCCCAGCAAGGTGGTGCAGGCCAGCAGCAGGGTGCTGAGCTGCCACAGCCACAGGCGCTCCTCATCCGGCGCGGTGATGACGGTCGGCGTGGCGGGCGTGTCCACCACCAGGCTCGGGTTGACCGCAACCTGCAGGGTGCGAGCGGGCAGGGTGGTGCGTTCAAGGTGATCTTCATGGGTGTTCCACCACACCACTTCGACGGCGGGCAGTTCCAGCGCGCCGGCACGAGTTGGCACCAGGGCCTCACGGTCTTCACGGCTGCCGATCAGGCCGCGCTCGCTGGTCTGGTTGCCCAGTACCGGCTGATCCGGGTAGCGCCGCAGGCCGTTAACCTCGGTACTGGGCAGCGCCGGCAGTTGCGCACTGGACAGGCCCTCGACCTTGACCGTGAGGCTGCGCGTCAACGAGTCACCGACCTGTACATGCTCGGGCGTGGGGTTCCAGGTTTCATCCAGGCTCAGGCTGCGCGCCGGCAGCCACGGCGTGTCAGCGGGGTAGAACTCGGGCTTGGGCTTGACCGTCAACGCCAGGGGCGCCGAGCTTGCGTGGATCAGCTTGCCCGGTTTGGTGCCCTGCAGCGTGTTCTCCTGAGGCGGTCGTGATTCCACCAGAGTGGCGCTGAAGGTCTGCGCTGCAATCGTCAACGTGCCGCTGTGCTGCGGATAGATTGCATAGCGGGTTTCGATCACGCCATGGCGGATGCTGTTGATGACTTTTTCATAGGTGCGCGACTCGCCCAGTTGCTCCACCCGTGCATCCGGGAGCTGCAGTGGCGTGAGGCTGCTGTCGTCGTACAGCGACACCGAGTGGTACACGCGTACCGTCAACAGGGCCTGGGCCTGCACGTAGACGCTGGTCTGGTCGAGGTTGGCTTCGACAAACACCGGTGCCAGTTCGGCGCTGGTGTTCTGGCTGGCGGTCTCCAGCACCTGCAAGGTGATCGGCTGGGTCTTGAGTTCGCCCACTTGCAGCGGCGGGATCACCACGGTGCCGTTTTCCCTGGGCAGCAGGGTGATGATCCAGCGTGTGGTGGCGTGGTTATCGCCGCCCAGGGTGGTGAGCTGGTTGATCTGGCGCGTGCCGCTGACTTCGAACTGCGCGTCCAGCGGCGACAGGTCGGGCTTGCCGAACTGGGTCACGTCGCTGGATTCCACCGTCAGTTCCACCGTTTCCCCGGAATTGAGGCGGCTGCGGTCGACGCTGGCCACCAGGTTCGCCGCCTGGGCGTGGCCTGCCGACAAGGCGAGCAAGAGCAGAAGGGTGGTGCGGCGGCTCATCGAGTCTTGTCCTGTTGTTGTTGCTGTTCGTACCAGAATTTACGTCGCAGCAGTTCACCGGGGTTGTCCGGGATCTGCTGCAGCCATTGCTCCAGCGCCTGGCGCTGCTCGCCTTGGAGGCCGGCATCGGCCGGACGTAGCGGCGGTGTGGTGGTTTGCTCGTCGCCCAGTTCGCTGCCGGGTACTTCGTTACTGGCGGTTGGCGGCGTGACCGCGCCGTCGGTGGTGCCGTTTCCGGCTTCGCCCTGGCCCTGGGTGGACTGCTCGCCACCCTTGGCCTCTTGCCCATCCGCACCCGGTTGCGCAGTTTGGCCGGGTTGAGTGGTTTCGTCATCCTGGTTTTTTTCGGGTTCGTCGGGCTGCGATTGCGCTTGTTCCTCAAGCAGACTTTCCACCAATGCCTTGTTTTTCAGGGCTGGCTGCAGGTCGGGTTGGGCTTCGAGGGCCTGTTCGTAGGCATCGATCGCCGCTTCCAGTGCACCGGACCTGGCCAGGGCATTCCCCCGATTGTAGTGGGCGTAGGCGTCGTCACCTTCGGCAAAGCGCTTGATCGCCTCGGCATAGTTGCCGGCCTGGTAGAGGGCCACGCCTTGCCATTGCCGGTCCTGAAAGCGTTCGGCGGCCTCGGCGGGGCGCTTTTTCTTGAGCAGGTATTGGCCTTGCTGGTCGGGGCGCAGCCACAGGTCCTGGAATTCGAAGGCGTAGCTGGGCTGCGGTGCGGCCATCAACAGCAGCGGCAGGCAAAACAGCCAACCGCGGCGCCCGGCGCAAGCGGCCAACAGCAGCAGCGGCAGGAGCAGCCAGTAGCCCTGATCGGCCCAGGTGTCCAGGCGCAGCAGTTGGCCGTCGTCGCGCAGGGCTTGCGGCGGATCGAGTACGCCCAGTTGCCGCAGGTCTTTCTCGTCCAGGCGCGCGGCTCGGTAGCGGCCGCCCATTTCGCTGGCGAAGGCCTTCAAAGTCGGGCTGTCGAGGCGTGGGATCAGGATCGCGCCCTGTTCGTCCTTGAGAAATTCGCCGCTTTCCTGGGTCACTGGCGTGCCTTCACGGCTGCCGATGCCGAGGATCGACAAGCTCGGCGCCTGGTTACCTTGCAGCAGCAGGCGAATACCCTGGCGCTCCTGCTTGGACAGCGACGAGCCGATCAGCAGCAGACGCCCCTGGCCGAGGCCTGCGTGCTTGAGCAGGGCCAGGGCTTTTTCCACCGCCAGGTCGGCGCGGTGGCCCGGCTCGGGCATGATCGAGGGCCGTAGCGCTTCGAGCAGGTTACGGCTGGTGGCCAGGTCATCTGACAGCGGCACCAGGGTGTGGGCGCTGCCGGCATACACGACGATGGCCGTTTGCGCATCGGTGCGCGCTTGCAGCAAGTCATACAGCTTGCGCCGCGCCTGTTCGAGGCGGTTGGGCGGGCTGTCGGTGGCGAGCATCTCCGGCGTGAGTTCCAGCAGCACCACCAGCGGGTCGGACGGCTTCTGGCTGAGTTGTTCAACCCGTTGCCAACTGGGCCCCAGCAGCGCGAGCAACGCCAGCAGCCAGGCGATGCCCAGCACCACCCAGGGGGATTTGCTCTCGCGACCGCTGCCGCCACTGAGCAAGGTGGCATGGAACGCCGGCGGCAGGATGACCTGCCAGCGCCCGGCGCGTTTCTGCCGGTGCCACAGTTGCCACAGCAACCAGCCGAGCAGCGGCAGCAGCAACAGCCACCAGGGGCGCAACCAATGTGGCCACAAGGCGATCATCGACGCCTCCGCAAGCGCAGGCGCTTGAGGCGCTGGCGCCATTCAGGGCTCTGGGGCAGGAACATGCCCTTGCTCGACAGTTTGTTGTACAGCCGCTGCAAGGCGTTGTTCGGCCAGCGCTCCTGCACCACCAGCAAGAGGCTGAGGATCAGCGCCAGGGCCAGAGGGCCGCTGTACAACGCGTGGGCCGGACGGGCCTGAGTGGGCTGCTGTTCGACCGGCTCCAGCGTGTCGAGGGTTGCCTTGATCTGCTCCAGCTCCTTGCCATCGCGGGCGCGGAAATACTGGCCACCCGTCGCCTCGGCGATTGCCCTGAGCGCCGGTTCGTCGAGGTCCAGGCTGGGGTTCACGCCGAGAATGCCCAGCGAACCGGTCTGCTCGGGATCGGCGCCGATGCCGATCGGGTAGATTTTCACGCCTTCTTCGGCGGCCAGGCGCGCCGCGGTGAGTGGGTCGATTTGCCCGGCGTTATTGGCGCCGTCGGTCACCAGGATCAGCACGCGGCTCTGCGCCGGGCGCTGGCGCAGGCGTTTCAAGGCCAGGCCGATGGCGTCGCCGATTGCGGTGTTCTTGCCGGCAATGCCGATGCGCGCTTCGTCCAGCCAGGTGCGCACGGTACGCCGGTCGAAGGTCAGTGGCGCCTGCAGGTAGGCTTGGCTGCCAAACAGGATCAGGCCCACGCGGTCGCCTTCACGGCTTTGAAGAAAATCCCCGAGCAGGTGCTTGACCAGGGCCAGGCGACTGACGTCCTCGTCCTGCCAGTGCATGTCGGGAAAATCCATGGAGCCGGACACATCCACCGCCACCAGCAAGTCGCGGCCACTGGCGGCAATCGGCAACGGCTCGCCCAGCCACTCGGGGCGCGCGGCGGCGGTCAACAGCAGCAGCCACAGGACCACGAACGGTGCCTGCTGGCGCCAGCCCGGCAGGTTCACTCGGGCGCGGCGCCGGGCCAGGCTTTCGAGGTCGTTGAGGTAGCTGACCTTCAAGGCGGGTTCGCCACTGTCGGCCACTGGCAGGACGAGGCGCATCAGCCACGGCAAAGGCAACAGGGCAAAGATCCACGGCCAGGCGAACTCAAACATGTTTGCGGATCCAGGTGTCGACGGCTTGGGTCAGGCCGGCGATGGCCTTGTCGTCGAGTTTGCATTCAGGCTTGTAGGCGCCTTCCACCAGCACCATCCAGCGCGTGAGGCCGGCGGCAGGGCAGCGGTTGTCAAGAAACGCCAGCCATTTGCGGCCGTTGAGGGTGTGGCTCTGGCTGTAGGGGTAGTCGTTGCGGCACAGGCGCTTGAGCAAGCCATTGAGCTGTTGCAACCAGGCGCCGGCGGGCGCGCCGTCATAGGGTTTGGGCATCAGCGCCAGCTCGGCCAGGGCCGCGATGCGCAGCGGGTCCAGCGGTTGTTCGACACGGGCCACCGGGCGTCGCGTGGGCAGGAAGCGGCGCAGCCACCACAGGCCCCAGCCAAGCAGCGGGATCACCAGCAACAGCAGCCACCAGCCCGGCGCGGGCGGCCAGAAGCCGATGGGCGGTGGCGCGATCAGCGGTTGCAGTTGGTCGAGGCTGCTCATTGTTTTTTGACCGGGCGTTGCGGGTTGAGGTATTCGCGCAGTTGCTCGACCATTTCGCTCTGGGTGCTCAGTGGCATCAACAATACGCGCAGTTTTTGCGCGAGCAGTTCCCAGCGGGCGATGCGTGCTTCGGCCTGGGCCTTGTAGGCCTGGCGCAATTCGTAATTGAGCGTGTCCAGTTCCAGTTGCGCACCCCGTTGCGCAAAGCGCAGCAACCCGGCGGCGGGCAGGGCGTGGTCCAGCGGATCGGAGATGGGCAGCAGCAACAGGTCGCAATGGCGCGACAGCAGACTCAACTGTTGCTCGGCACCTTCAGTCAGCGCCCGTTCATCGCAGATCACAATCCCCAGGCTGCCGGGGCGCAGCACTTCGCGACCACGGCGCAGGGCCATGCCCAAGGCGTCGGCTTCCGGGCGGCTCTCGGTGTTCAGGCTCTGGTTGACCCGCACCAGGCGGTTCAGCAGTTGCAGCAGGCTTTGCTTGCTGCGTCGGGGTTTGATTTCGTAGTGCTCGCTGTCGCCGAACACCAGGCCGCCCACGCGGTCGTTATGCCCCAGCGCGGCCCAGCCGATCAGGCTGGCGGCTTGGGCGGCCAGCACCGATTTGAACATCTGCCCCGAGCCGAAAAACAGCCGGCAGCTTTGCTCGACCATGATGAAAATCGGCCGCTCGCGCTCTTCGTGGAACAGCTTGGTGTGCGGCTCCTGGGTGCGCGCCGTGACGCGCCAGTCGATGGTGCGCACGTCGTCCCCGGCCTGGTACACGCGCACCTGGTCGAAGTCCACGCCGCGCCCGCGCAGTTTGGAATGGTGCAGGCCGATCAGCGGGCTGCGCTGGCCGGGGGTGGAAAACAACTGCACTTCGCGCACGCGATGGCGCATCTCGATCAACTCGCTGAGCGTGACGTGGATACCCGCGCTCGCGTTCATCGGCTTCAAGCGACGGCAACAACGTCAAGAATGCGCTGCACCACGCGGTCTTGGTCAACGCCTGCGGCTTCGGCTTCGAACGACAGAATGATGCGGTGGCGCAACACGTCGAACAGCACCGCCTGGATATCCTCGGGGCTGACGAAGTCGCGCCCGGCCAGCCAGGCATGGGCGCGGGCGCAACGGTCCAGGGCGATGGAACCGCGCGGGCTGGCGCCATAGGCAATCCACTCGGCCATTTCCGGGTCGAACTTGGCCGGTGTGCGCGTGGCCATCACCAGCTGCACCAGGTATTCCTCCACCGCATCGGCCATGTACAGGCCGAGGATTTCCTTGCGTGCGGCAAATATTGCCTGCTGGCTGACGCGGCGCTCGGGCTTGGTTTCGCCATTGAGGGCTTCGCCACGTGCCTGTTGCAGGATACGCCGCTCGACGGCGGCATCCGGGAAACCGATCTTGACGTGCATCAGAAAACGGTCGAGCTGGGCTTCCGGCAGCGGGTAGGTGCCTTCCTGTTCGATGGGGTTCTGCGTGGCCATCACCAGAAACAGCGGCGACAGCTCATAGGTGCTGCGGCCCACGCTGACCTGGCGCTCGGCCATGGCCTCGAGCAGGGCCGACTGGACCTTGGCCGGTGCGCGGTTGATTTCGTCGGCCAGCACCAGGTTGTGAAAGATCGGCCCTTGCTGAAACACGAAACTGCCGGTTTCCGGACGATAGATCTCGGTGCCGGTGATGTCGGCGGGCAACAGGTCGGGGGTGAACTGGATACGATGGAACTGCGCTTCGATACCTTCAGCCAGCTCTTTGATCGCCTTGGTCTTGGCCAGGCCCGGCGCGCCTTCCACCAGCATATGGCCGTCGGCTAGCAGGGCGATCAGCAGGCGATCGATGAGTTTTTCCTGGCCGAGAATCTGCGTAGAAAGAAAGGTTCGCAGCGCAAGCAGCGCTTCACGATGTTCCATCGATGACGGTTCCTGGAAAGATGAGCCCGGGTGTCAGGGAGAAACACCGGCCTGGGGCGCTTACTTTAATGCATCGTGGGGTGTGGCGACTAACGGCGTGACGGGTATTTTTGGCAAAACTTGTAGGATTTTTGTGTAGGAGGCGCGCTTTCTACTATGACGCCGTCAAGGTGAATGAGCACCACTGTGGGAGGGGGCTTGCCCCCGATGACGGTGGGTCAGTCAATATTTCTGGCGACTGGCACACCGCTATCGGGGGCAAGCCCCCTCCCACATTGGATTTGTGGTGGTCTTAAATTCGGGTGTAGGTGCCGGTGCCTTTGAGGATGTTCTGCAAGGTTTGCTCCACTTCGGCCATATCCGAGGCGGCGGTGGCATGAGTGATCTGCAGTTGATCCTTGCCCCCCAGGGCATCGGTGTCGCCGGCCGCCAGTTCGATCAATAAGGTGGTGTCGCCCAACGTCACTTTCAGCCCATCCAGGGTCGAAGGCTCGTAGTCCCACGTCAGCTCCACCTCGTCTTCATCCGGGTAACGGGTGAGCATGAACATTTCGCCGTTCTTGCCGTGACAGCAAAGCATGGCCATGTTGTCTTCTTCGTCGTCGCAGGGCGTGGCCATCAGGGCATCGGTGTTCAACTTCATAACAAAACCTTTGGTAAGACGGGCGGGTGTGGCCGCAATCTCGCCATTATGACTTTTTTTACAGTCGGTTGCGCTCCTGCAGCCATGCAGGGCGCCACCTATTGATAAACGCAGGGTTAAGTGGGCGGATTAATCTGCGGAATGATCTTGGGCAGAATCGCCCGCTCTATAGGCGGCTTTACCAGGGGGCCAAACACTTGTGAACCCGCTTGTTTGCTCGCTATCTGCACCGCATTGAAAGCGCCAAAAGTAATGCGGTCAACTGCACCCGGCCGTCCCTTTCGGTAATCATCAATACCCAAACCGATTTCTGTTGCGGCGATGCCCAGATCAAACAGCAAGACTGCGATACCAATCTGCGGCACGGCGAGCGCTACCGGGGCAAGTATCACCAAGGACTTGCTGGCACTCTTTAATCCGGCGAGCACGTTCTTTTTCTTCCAGTCGTCATTGCTGACATAGGTCGAATCAGTGTTGTTATAGGTATATTGCTCCACACGGGCCTGCATGCTTTTGAACGGGTCTGCTTCGATGGGTTTTCCGCCGAAAGGCCTATCCTCCAACCAGTCAATGTGATGTTTTGCATAGAGCCCGGTTTTTTCAAGGTGCACATCAATCCCGGCTTCCCATACGCTGTCTGCGCGGTCGTCCAGCTTGAAATATTCAGCGAACTGTTTGCGTTTTGTTTCGTCCGTCATTTGTTCTGTCAACCACTTGCGCATCAGGGTAGGGTTGTCGAACTCATGGATGGGAGATGAATTGCCTGTCATGTAGAGCAGGGTTTTTTGGGTGGTTTTATCGATGGCATAAAAAATGCCCGACGCCACCCGCCCTTCAAACGTAAGTTCTTTTAGCTCCAGATCGGGATCTTGGGTATAGCCCGCTTGAAAGTCCCTGGCCGTCAATGAGTCAAGTGGCTTTTGCGCACTGATGCCAGCCAGCCGCATCGCCAGGTCACGGCCCTCTGGGCTTAGGGTATTTTCCTCGAATTGTTTATGCGCGGCAGTCACAAAAGACATCTTGGACAACGTGCTGTACTTGTCTCGGTATTCGTTCCAGAAGTTATCTAGCTCAGCTTTATGTGTTTTGCTGAAACTGGTATCCCATACGTAGGCACGGAATGATTTTGGCGTGATGGGGGCTTGGTTGGACGCGTCGTAGTGTTCCTCGGCAGGAGGGTCGAAGTAAATCCCTTCGTACTGTTGGGTTTGCAGTGCAGTTGGACTTTTTTGGTAGCCATGGCGGCCAGAGCTGCGGTGATACCCGATCGTCAGGTTATCCACGATTTCAATGGGGGGTGGAGGTTCTTGATGTGGATTGAAAGAGACCTTGGGCAGGTTGTCGTGGCCAGGGGTGTCTTGAATATTTTTGATCGCAGCATCCGTCAAGGATATTTTGCTGATAATTCGGCCGGGGTAGGGCGGTGTGTGACCCCTCACGTTGTAGGCGAATGTCATCAGGTACGTTTTATCCGGGTCGATATCCAGCCCATGATGTTCTTTATAGTGAGCTTTTATCTGATTCCGGGTGCTCTCTCTCATTTCGGGTGAAGCAACGTAGTTCATCGTTGAATAATCTTTTATTCCGGCGTCGAGCTGAACTGATCGGTCATGCGCCAAAAAGACTTTAAGGTGTGCCGGGATATGGGCATCTTTCCACGCGTCGGATTTACCAAAGCTGGACGCTTTCCACTTTTGGTATTGGGCCGCCCAAAAAGCGTTGTCGAGCCCGTCAGGCGTTGCAGAGGGTGCAACGCCGGATGAGCCAGCGTTTGATTCGGGGCGGGCGGGGTCATTAATCGCTGGAGCCTTCGGCGGGTCGATAGGAGCAGTGGGGCCGTCGACCGGCACAGACGCCGACACACTCATGTGCCCATAAGAGGTATACGCAGTTACGTTGTTCATACTAAAAGCTCACATCAACTAATGAGTGGGCCGTCCTTGGGTGTTGTTCAATCAATGCGATGTGCATCGACTAACGACTGATTGGTTAAACCCGGCGATTTGAATTCATTTTAAGATTCTATGAACTCGGTTGATAAAACCTATTCGCGCGCTTGCCGAGGCTGGGAAAGCGAGCTTCTTCAGGTTTGCCTGTGCTTGACCGAATATGTCGCCGTACGGAAAGCAACCGTCTTCCTACACTCGTTAAGCTGCCCAGTGGATGCGCCACAGTCAGGCCGTTGACCTGCCCGTCGTTCCGTCACCTGCCAACCGGTGCATCCGATGTGACCTGATCGCCTTGCGCAGCTTCACCCACCTGTCACCTCGATTCGTTATAAGGTTAGCGACGAACAGAGCTGACGGTCTCCCCGCAAGGGGATAACACGCGACGCTTCCATCAATAACAAGCCCAAGCGGAGTACCACAGATGGCGTTCTTCACCGCAGCCAGCAAGGCCGACTTCCAGCATCAACTGCAAGCGGCACTGGCGCAGCACATCAGTGAACAGGCACTGCCACAAGTGGCGCTGTTCGCTGAGCAATTCTTCGGCATTATTTCCCTGGACGAACTGACCCAGCGTCGCCTTTCCGACCTGGCCGGTTGCACCCTGTCTGCCTGGCGCCTGCTTGAGCGCTTTGATCACACCCAACCGCAAGTGCGGGTCTACAACCCCGATTACGAACGTCATGGCTGGCAATCGACCCACACCGCGGTCGAAGTGCTGCACCATGACCTGCCATTTCTGGTGGACTCGGTACGTACCGAGCTGAACCGCCGTGGCTACAGCATCCATACCCTGCAGACCACCGTGCTCAGCGTGCGTCGCGGCAGCAAGGGCGAGCTGCTGGAAATCCTGCCCAAGGGCACCCAGGGCGAAGGCATCCTGCAAGAATCGCTGATGTACCTGGAGATCGACCGCTGCGCCAACGCCGCCGAACTGAATGTGCTGAGCAAAGAGCTTGAGCAGGTGCTGGGCGAAGTGCGCGTGGCCGTGGCTGATTTCGAACCGATGAAAGCCAAGGTCCAGGACCTGCTGGCCGGTATCGACGCCAGCGCGTTCGCGATCGACGGCGAAGAAAAAGCCGAGATCAAGAACTTCCTCGAATGGCTGGTGGGCAACCACTTCACCTTCCTGGGCTATGAAGAGTTCGTGGTACGTGACGAGGCGGACGGCGGTCATATCGAATATGACGCCAGCTCCTTCCTCGGCCTGACCAAGCTGCTGCGCGCCGGCCTCACCGCCGAAGACCTGCGCATCGAAGACTACGCCGTCGCCTACCTGCGCGAACCGACCGTGCTGTCGTTCGCCAAGGCGGCACACCCGAGCCGCGTGCACCGTCCGGCGTATCCGGACTACGTGTCGATCCGTGAGATCAGCGCCGACGGCAAGGTCCTCAAGGAACACCGTTTCATGGGCCTCTACACCTCCTCGGTGTACGGCGAAAGCGTGCGGGTGATTCCTTACATCCGCCGCAAGGTCGCGGAAATCGAGCGTCGTTCTGGCTTCCAGGCCAAGGCGCACCTGGGCAAGGAACTGGCCCAGGTGGTTGAAGTACTGCCACGTGACGACCTGTTCCAGACCCCGGTGGATGAGCTGTTCAGCACCGTGATGTCGATCGTGCAGATCCAGGAACGCAACAAGATCCGCGTATTCCTGCGCAAAGACCCGTATGGCCGGTTCTGCTACTGCCTGGCCTACGTGCCGCGTGACATCTATTCCACCGAAGTGCGCCAGAAGATCCAGCAAGTGCTGATGGATCGCCTGAAGGCCTCGGACTGCGAATTCTGGACGTTCTTCTCCGAATCCGTGCTGGCCCGTGTCCAGCTGATTCTGCGGGTTGACCCGAAGAACCGCCTGGACATCGACCCGCTGCAACTGGAAAAGGAAGTGGTGCAGGCCTGCCGCAGCTGGCAGGACGACTACGCCAGCCTGGTGGTGGAAAGCTTCGGCGAAGCGCAAGGCACCAACGTGCTGGCCGATTTCCCGAAAGGCTTCCCGGCCGGCTACCGCGAGCGTTTCGCCGCGCATTCGGCCGTGGTCGACATGCAGCACCTCAACAGCCTGACCGAAGCCAACCCGCTGGTGATGAGCTTCTATCAGCCGCTGGGCCAGGTCTCCGGCCAGCGTGAGCTGCATTGCAAGCTCTACCACGCCGACACCCCGCTGGCGCTGTCCGACGTGCTGCCGATCCTGGAAAACCTCGGCCTGCGCGTGCTGGGCGAGTTCCCGTACCGCCTGCGCCACGCCAATGGCCGCGAGTTCTGGATCCATGATTTCGCGTTCATCGCCGCCGAAGGCGTGAACCTGGATATCCAGCAGCTCAACGACACCCTGCAGGACGCGTTCGTGCATATCGTTCACGGCGATGCCGAAAACGATGCGTTCAACCGTCTGGTACTCACCGCCGGCCTGCCATGGCGCGACGTCGCGCTGCTGCGCGCTTACGCCCGTTACCTCAAGCAGATCCGCCTGGGCTTCGACCTCGGCTACATCGCCAGCACCCTGAACAACCACACCGATATCGCCCGCGAATTGACCCGGTTGTTCAAGACCCGCTTCTACCTGGCGCGCAAGCTCACCGCCGACGACCTGGAAGACAAGCAGCAGCGTCTGGAACAAGCGATCCTCAGCGCCCTGGACGACGTTCAGGTGCTCAACGAAGACCGCATCCTGCGTCGCTACCTGGACCTGATCAAGGCGACCCTGCGCACCAACTTCTACCAGACTGACGCCAACGGCCAGAACAAGTCGTACTTCAGCTTCAAGTTCGACCCGCGCGCCATCCCCGAACTGCCCAAGCCGGTGCCGAAGTTTGAAATCTTCGTCTACTCGCCACGGGTTGAAGGTGTGCACCTGCGCTTTGGCAACGTCGCTCGCGGCGGCCTGCGCTGGTCGGACCGTGAAGAAGACTTCCGTACCGAAGTGCTCGGCCTGGTAAAAGCCCAGCAAGTGAAGAACTCGGTGATCGTGCCCGTGGGCGCCAAGGGCGGCTTCCTGCCCCGTCGCCTGCCATTGGGCGGCAGCCGTGACGAGATCGCGGCCGAGGGCATCGCCTGCTACCGCATCTTCATTTCCGGCCTGTTGGACATTACCGACAACCTCAAAGACGGCGTCCTGGTGCCGCCGGTCAACGTTGTGCGCCATGACGACGATGACCCGTACCTGGTGGTGGCGGCGGACAAGGGCACTGCGACCTTCTCCGACATCGCCAACGGTATCGCCATCGATTACGGCTTCTGGCTGGGCGACGCGTTCGCCTCCGGCGGTTCGGCCGGTTACGACCACAAGAAAATGGGCATCACCGCCAAGGGCGCGTGGGTGGGTGTGCAGCGTCACTTCCGTGAGCGCGGCATCAACGTGCAGGAAGACAGCATCACCGTGGTCGGCGTCGGCGATATGGCCGGTGACGTGTTCGGTAACGGCTTGCTCATGTCCGACAAGCTGCAACTGGTCGCGGCCTTCAACCACCTGCACATCTTCATCGACCCGAACCCGAACCCGGCAACCAGCTTCGTCGAGCGCCAGCGCATGTTCGAACTGCCGCGTTCGGCCTGGACCGACTACGACACCAGCATCATGTCCGAAGGCGGCGGTATCTTCTCGCGCAGCGCGAAGAGCATTGCCATCTCGCCACAGATGAAAGAACGCTTCGACATCCAGGCCGACAAGCTGACCCCGACCGAACTGCTCAACGCCTTGCTCAAGGCGCCGGTGGACCTGTTGTGGAACGGCGGTATCGGTACCTACGTCAAGGCCAGCACCGAAAGCCACGCCGATGTAGGCGACAAGGCCAACGACGCGCTGCGTGTCAACGGCAACGAGCTGCGCTGCAAGGTGGTGGGCGAGGGCGGTAACCTGGGCATGACCCAACTGGGTCGTGTGGAATTCGGCCTCAATGGCGGCGGTTCCAACACCGACTTCATCGACAACGCCGGTGGCGTGGACTGCTCCGACCACGAAGTGAACATCAAGATCCTGCTCAACGAAGTGGTGCAGGCCGGTGACATGACCGACAAGCAACGCAACCAGTTGCTGGCGAGCATGACCGACGAAGTCGGCAACCTGGTGTTGGGCAACAACTACAAGCAGACCCAGGCCCTGTCCCTGGCTGCGCGCAAGGCTTACGAGCGTGCTGCCGAGTACAAGCGCCTGATGAGCGACCTGGAAGGCCGTGGCAAGCTGGACCGCGCCATCGAGTACCTGCCGACCGAGGAGCAGCTCACCGAGCGCGCCGCGAATGGCAAGGGCCTGACGCGTCCAGAGCTGTCGGTGTTGATTTCCTACAGCAAGATCGACCTCAAGGAAGCGCTGCTCAAGTCCCAGGTACCGGATGACGAGTACCTGACCCGTGACATGGAGACCGCGTTCCCGCCGAGCCTGGTGGCCAAGTTCTCCGAAGCCATGCGTCGCCATCGTCTGAAGCGCGAAATCGTCAGCACCCAGATCGCCAACGACCTGGTCAACCACATGGGCATCACCTTCGTTCAACGACTCAAAGAGTCGACCGGCATGAGCCCGGCGAACGTTGCGGGCGCCTACGTGATCGTTCGCGACATCTTCCACCTCCCGCACTGGTTCCGTCAGATCGAAGCCCTGGACCACCAGGTTTCAGCCGACGTGCAACTGGAGCTGATGGATGAACTGATGCGCCTGGGCCGTCGCGCCACGCGCTGGTTCCTGCGCAGCCGTCGCAACGAGCAGGACGCCGGGCGTGACACGGCGCACTTCGGTCCGCACCTGGCGGCGCTGGGTCTCAAGCTCGACGAACTGCTGGAAGGCCCGACCCGTGAAGGCTGGCAAAACCGTTACCAGGCCTACACCCAGGCCGGCGTACCGGAGTTGTTGGCGCGCATGGTTGCAGGTACTACGCACCTGTACACCCTGCTGCCGATCATCGAAGCCGCCGACGTGACCGGGCATGACGCCGCTGAGGTGGCCAAGGCCTACTTCGCCGTCGGCAGCGCCCTGGACCTGCCGTGGTACCTGCAGCAGATCAGCGACCTGCCGGTGGCCAACAACTGGCAGGCCCAGGCCCGCGAAGCCTTCCGCGACGACGTGGACTGGCAGCAACGGGCGATCACCATTTCGGTATTGCAGATGGCCGACGCGCCACAAGACATGGAAGCCCGCGTGGCCCTGTGGCTTGAGCAGCACCAGGACATGGCTGATCGCTGGCGCGCCATGATGGTGGAAATTCGTGCTGCGGTTGGCACGGACTACGCCATGTATGCGGTGGCCAACCGGGAGTTGCTGGACTTGGCGTTGAGCGGTCAGTCGGTGTTGCAACCGGCTTGATGCCCTGGTGAAACACCTGTGGGAGGGGGCTTGCTCCCGATAGCGGTGAGTCAGTCATGGAGGTGGTGACTGACACTCTGCTATCGGGGGCAAGTCGAATCGTCGCACCGCCCCTCCCACATTTGGCTCTTCATTTATTTGAAGGTCAGCGGTGTTTGAGCAATTTGCTTTCCAGGTGATCCAGGTGCTGGGTCATCAAGCCCACCGCCGTACTCGTATCCCGCTGCTCAATCGCATCCACAATCGCCACATGCTCCTGCCACGCGCAATACGTGCAGGCTTTCGCTTCATATTGGGCAATCACCAGTGACGTCAGCGGCACCAGGCTGTTGAGGAACTGTGCCAGCGGGCCATTTCCGGCGATGGCGGCCAACAGCAGGTGAAACTCCCCCGACAAACGAATCGCCGGCCCGCGCTGGTCGCGCTCGATGCACTCGCGTTCGTGGCTGATCAGTTCACGCAGCTGACGCACCTGTGTGCCGGTCGCCTGGGTGCACGCCAGTTGCACCACGGTTATTTCGGTCATGCGCCGCGCTTCGAGAATCTGCCGGGTCTGCTGGGCATCCGGCGCCGCCACCTGTGCGCGTTGGTTGGGGCGCAGGATCACCACGTGCTGGTGGGACAGTTTGGCCAGCACGCGGCGAATCACACTGCGGCTTACGCCAAAGGTTTCACCCAGGCTCTCTTCGGTAAAGCGACTGGCCGGGGCGATGCGCTGTTCGAGGATCGCATCGAACAGGCGAGGGTAGATGTCATCGACCGAAGGCTTCTTGCCCGCCACCAGGCGCAGAGCGGGGAGGATGGGGTTGCGTTGCAGCGCGGGAGCGTTCATGGCCGTTCTCCAAAATATCAACTGCCCAGATGGTCGTCCGGGATGTTCAAGCGAATGCCCATGCGCAGGCCTTCCTGCAGGATGTGCCGACGCATCTCGGCACTGGCCAGGGCGCTGTTCTTGTTACGGATGGCCCGTACCACCGCCTCGTTCTCCCGCAGGCGCTCGGCCAGGTGCTCGGGGGAATTGCGCAGCACCTGGGCGCTTTGCTTGAGCGCGTTGCTGGTTTGTTGCACCACGTTCTGGAAGATCGGGTTGGAAGTCAGGGCGAAGAGTTCTTCGTGAAAGTCGATATAGGCGTTCATGCCGGCTTCGGCATCCTCGGCCTCGAGGGCTTCGCGCATGTCCATCAGGGTCAGGCGCAGTTGACCGATCTCCTTGCTGCTGATGGACTGGGCGACCAGGCCGACAATGAAGGGTTCGAGGGTGTAGCGCAGTTGCAGGATGTCTTCCAGGCTGGCATCCGCCACGGCGTCGCTCGACTGCGGCTCGCTGATGCTGGTTTCCAGCACCACCACGCCTTTGCCAGGCATGGAACGCACCAGGCCCAGGGTCTCCAGCACAATCACCGCTTCGCGCAGGCTCGGCCGGCTGATGCCCAGCTGTTCGGCCAGTTCACGCTGGCCGGGCAGCATTTCGCCACGCCGCCACTGGCCACGCGCCAGGGCGGCGCGCAGTTTTTCTACCACTGAATTGACGACGGTCGAGGTGCTGATCACGTCTCATGCACTCCTTAAAATTGCGAACACGCTAGTCAAGCTGTTGAAGATCAAAGTGTGGGAGGGGGCTTGCTCCCGATAGCGGTGGTGCAGTTATCGAAGTACTGCCTGACACACCGCTATCGGGAGCAAGCCCCCTCCCACATTGATCTATGCCATTTTCAGAACTCCTGATGCGCCGGCACCACCGGCTTCTTGGCCTGGAAGGCATAGCCTTGCTGGCCGTCCAGCACCTTGTTGGCGCGCTGGATATCGATGTCTTTTTCCCAACGGGCAATGGCCACGGTGGCGACGCAGTTGCCGATCAGGTTGGTCAAGGCTCGACCAATGCCCATGAACCAGTCCACCGCCAGTACCAGCACCAGGCCGACCACCGGAATCGCCGGGATCGCCGTGAGCGTTGCCGCCAGAATCACCAGCGCCGAGCCCGGAATACCGTGGGCGCCTTTGGAGGTGATCAACGATACCAGCAGGATGGTCAGCAAGTCGGTCATCGACAGCGGGGTACCGGTCGCATTGGCGATAAAGACAATGGCCAGGGTCAGGTAGATGGAGAAACCATCGAGGTTGAACGAGTAGCCGGTGGGGATCACCAGGCCGACGGTGGAACTGCCGATGCCCAGATGCTCGAGCTTGCGCATGATCTGCGGCAGCACGGCGTCGGAGGACGCCGTGCCCATCACGATCAGCAACTCCTCACGCAGGTATTTGAGCAGCGGCAGCATGCGCAGGCCGGACAGGCGCATCACCAGGCCCAGAATCAGCCCGACGAAGGCAAAGCAGGTCAGGTAGAACAGGCCCACCAGGCTGCCCAGGTGTTGCAGGGAGTCCAGGCCGTAGGTGCTGGTGGTGAACGCGATGGCGCCGAACACGCCGATCGGCGCCAGGCGCACGATCATGCCCATGATGCGAAAGATCACATGGCTCAGTTCGTTGATCAGCCGCGAGATGCCCGAAGCCGCTTCACCCACCAGGTTCAGCGCGCTGCCGAACAGTACGGAGAACAACAGCACCTGCAGCACGTTGTTGTCGGCAAAGGCACCGATCACCGAGTTGGGGATCAGCTCCATCAGAAACTGGCTGGTACCGCGGATGTGCTGGCCCTTGTCGGCCAGTTCATTCAGTCCGGCGGAGGAGAGCTGTTCCAGGTGGATGTTGGCGCCGCTGCCGATGCCGGTGCTGAAGGCCATGATCAGGCCAAGCACCAGGGCGACGGTGGTCAGTACTTCAAAGTAGATCACTGACTTGAGGCCAATGCGCCCGACTTTCTTCAAGTCGCCGGCGCCGGAAATGCCGCTGACCACCACGCAGAACACGATCAGGCCGATCAGCATTTTGATCAGCTTGATAAAGCCGTCACCCAGGGGTTTGAGTTGCGAGGAGAATTCGGGAAGGGCCAGGCCGCAAATGACGCCTAGCATCAGGCCAATCACGACTTGCAGGAAAATCGAACGCGAGCACCATCTGAGCATGGGAAGGATCTCTATTCGGTGCCCTGGTGGTTCCAGGGCTTAATTGTTGTGGTCTTACCGGTAAGTCCAGTGCCGGGCCAGTCTACGCTCGGTTTTTTTCAAACTACAAGCAAATATTCGGTGGTTGATGGGCCCCGGTCTGACCAGTGGGTCGGCAAGTGCGATGCTTGAGCGGTTGGCGGGGCAGAATTTTTTTTGCGTATCATCCGAGCTCGGTACGCGAGGTGACAGATGGATCCAACAGGACTGACCACGGACGACGCCGGGCGCACCCATTGCGCCTGGCGCAACGCCGCGCCGCAATATCCCCATTACCACGACCATGAATGGGGCGTGCCCGTGGCAGACGACATCCAGTTGTACGAGAAGATCTGTCTGGAAGGTTTTCAGGCGGGGATGGCGTGGATCACCATTTTGCGCAAACGCGAGCAGTTTCGGCAGGCATTCGACAGTTTTGATTTTCGCAAAGTGGCGCAGTATGGCGAGGCGGATATCGACCGCTTGATGAGCGACCCCGGTATCGTGCGCAACCGGGCGAAGATTGTTTCCACTATCAACAACGCACGCCGGGCCTGCGAGCTGGTGAGCGAGACCGGTTCGCTGGCGCATTGGCTGTGGTCGTTCGAGCCCGGCTCAGAGGAGCGCCCGGCGGTGGTGGACATGGCCTACTGGACGGCCAACCCGACGTCGGCGGCGTCGGTGCGGTTATCCAGGGCCCTGAAGAAACGTGGCTGGACCTTTGTCGGCCCGACCACGATGTATGCGCTGATGCAGGCGATGGGGATGGTCAATGATCACCTGCAGGGTTGCGTCTGCCGTGAGCGCATCGACGCGCTGCGCGACCAATTCCAACGACCCTGAGTCATTGAGCCCACGCCGATGCGTCAGAGGTATTTGAGCCAGGAGATATCCCTGCGCCGCGCCTTCAGCCCGGCAAACCAGCGTACCGGCAGGTACAGCGCCAGGGGCAGCGCCATCGCGGCCAGCCACACGGCGCCAATGCTGTCGAAGCCGAAGTAATTGCCATGATCAAGCCCGAACACGGCGACAGCCGCGACATACAGGATTTTCAGTACATACAGGTGTAACAGGTAAAAGAACATCGGCGCCGCGCCAAATACCGCGAGCACGCTGATCCAGCGTTTATGCCCGGCGCGTTCGAACGCCAGCAGCAACAACAGGCCAATGCCCAATGTCAGCGCCAGGAACAACAGCGAAGGCGGGTATTTGGTGATGTTGAAGAAGCTCATGCCTGTCTGCACACTGCTTTCATAGGCGTGCCAGGGTTTTTCGCCATACCCGTTGGCCACCCGCAACAATACAAAACCCAGCAGCGCGCCTGCACCCGCCAGCAGCAAATAACGCTGGCGCACGGCGGGCAGCGCGGCAGTCGCAAACCACGGGCCGAGGCCGTAGCCCAGGGCAATCACGCCGATCCACGGTAGCACCGGGTAAGTCACGCGCAGACGCAGGCTGTCTGACACCTGGATCCAGCTGCGCTCATGCAGGATCGACCACACAACCTGCAGTGCCGAACCGGGTGCGAAATGGACGCCGTCCAGCAGGTTATGCCCGGCAATGATCGCCAGCGCCAAGGTGATCAGCAGCGGGCGCGACAACCACACCAGCGCGGCGAGGGCGATCATGCTGACCCCGATCGCCCAGATCACTTGCAGGTAAATCACGCTGGGCGGCAACTGGAAGGTCCAGGCGAAGTTGACCAGGGTAAACTCCAACACCACCAGAAACAGCCCGCGCTTGAATAAAAATGCCGACACCGCGCGCCGACTTTGGTATTTCTGACCATACAGCCAGGCCGACAAACCGGTGAGCAGCACAAACACCGGGGCGCAAAGATGGGCGAGGGTGCGGCTGAAAAACAGCGCCGGCTCGGTGGCGTCGATGCTCATCGGGTCGCTCACCTGGCGGTGCAGCAGGAAGGTTTCGCGTACGTGGTCGAGCAGCATGAACAGGATCACCAGGCCGCGCAGGGCGTCGATGGAAAGCAGGCGAGGGCGTAGCGCAACAGCATCAGTCATGGGGACGGTTCACAAGGCCGGGCGAAAAATTAGCGTTATCCTATAACATTAATCGACAGATTGCCGCGCCGCGAAGGCGAACTTATTGGAGGCACCCATGGCACGCGCAGATACACCCTCGGCCGAAGCCGTCATCGAATTCTGGAAACAGGCGGGCCCAAAGCGCTGGTTCGCCAAGGACGACAGGTTCGACACGCTGTTTCGCGACACTTTCTATACCGCCCACCTGCAAGCGGCGCGGCGTGAACTGGAGGATTGGCTGGAGTCGCCCCACGGCGCGTTGGCCCTATTGATTCTGCTGGACCAGTACCCGCGCAACGCGTTTCGCGGCACGGCGCACATGTTCGCCACCGATCCGCTGGCGCGCCTGTATGCACGGCGGATGGTGGACGCCGGGTTGGACGCCTTGATCGAACCCGAGCTGCGCGCGTTTTGTTACCTGCCGTTCGAGCACTCCGAAGACCCGAAGGACCAGCAACGCTCTGTCGAGCTCAACCAGCCTCTGAATGCCAGCACCTACCACTGGGCCAAGGAACACGCGCGAATCATCGAGCGGTTTGGGCGGTTTCCCCATCGCAATGCGGTGTTGGCAAGAGAAACCACGGATGAAGAACAAGACTTCCTCAGCGCTGGAGGCTTCGCCGGCTAGGCCAGCGCTATTCCCACCAGGAATGCCCCCATAAAAACAGCGCATTGTCTTTATTTCCCCGGATCTCGTAGCGTGAGGCCTCATTTCAAGGAGATCGTCCATGAGCCACCTTGCGCTGCGCCTCTACGTTGATTCGCTGTACACCAGCCCCTACGCCATGTCGGTGTTCGTCGCCTTGCGGGAAAAGGGCTTGGCATTCGAAACCGTGCCGTTGGACCTGGATGCCGGCCAGCATCAGGCCGCGGAATACGCTCGCTTGTCACTGACCCAGCGGGTACCGACGCTGGAGGAAGGCGAGTTTTCTCTATCGGAATCTTCGGCAATCACCGAATACCTGGACGAAGCCTACCCCGACACCCCCATTTACCCGACGGATCGGCAGCAGCGGGCGAGGGCGCGGCAGGTGCAGGCGTGGCTGCGCAGTGACCTGCTGCCGATTCGCCAGGAGCGTTCGACCCTGGTGGTGTTCTGCGGTCAACAGATGCCGCCCCTGTCACCGGTGGCGCAGGCGGCGGCGGGCAAGTTGATCAGTGTGGCGCAGGGGTTGTTGGCGGGTAACCCGCATTACTTGTTCGGCAACTGGTCGATCGTCGACGTGGACCTGGCGGTGATGCTCAATCGCCTGATTCTCAATGGCGACGCCGTGCCTGCCGAGCTGGTGGCCTATGCCCGGCGCCAGTGGCAGCGGCCGTCGGTGCAGGAATGGGTCAACCAGCCACGCCCTGGGGTATAGCGGGTTCGTTGATCTGCGCGACGCGCCGGTCCAGGTCTTCCCAGTCCGCCATGCCCAGCACGCGGGTGGTGTTCAAGCCACGCAGGTAGCCCCGCAGTTGCTGGGCGCTGGCGGATTGCTCGTCGGCGCCACGCGTCTCGTCCAGCAGGACGTTTTCATAGTCGACCAGGTACTCGGCGACCCGCTCGCGATACTCCGGCAAGACAGCTTCGCGGATGCGGTCGAAGGTTTTCTGGTGAGGCTTCATGGCACGGTCCTTATAGTTTTATGGGGCTGGGCTGCCTGACACTATCGGTTCAAATGATAGTCACCATCAAGGATCACAAGTTCTGTTTTTATGGCAAAAGCGCAAAATCCGCTCATCGAAACGCTGCTCAAGGAAATGCGCGATGAGGACGATAATCCAGTTTGCTTTGATGACCCTGATGCTCGGCAGTGCAGTGCTGGCCAACCCGGCGATTGCCGATGAGCTGCGTACAGGCCATTTGCTGCCCCTCGTCGGTAGCGTAAACTCTCTGCAGCGTGCTCAGTCGGTAGGGGTGTTGTACAGCGAAAACACGCGGGACAACCAGAGCTACCTTGAGCGCTACCATGCCATGGCCATGAATGGCGCGAAGGATGCTCTGGATGCGCGTATTCGCCAGGCCTTCGTCAACAGCTCCGATCCGGAACTGGCCATCGACTGGCTGATGAACACTCTGCAAGGCACATTCGTTTCGGTAACCGTCTACCCCAGCCTCGATGATCTGGTGCAGGCGCATCCGGACGTGGTGGTGGTGCTCGATACCCATAATCAATTGCTGACCCAGCGCAATGACGTAGTCGAGGCGCGCTTTACCGCGCGGTTCTATGACGCCGACCTGCAATACATCGCCAAGGCCGAAGGCTCGGTGGGCAAGCAGGTGCCGTCGGTATGGGTGCATGACAAGTCGGCACTCGAGATTGCTGCGCAGATCGAGCAGCAGCGAGATGTACAACAAGATGCCTTGAAGCAATTTGATGCGTCGCTAAAAGCCCTGGTCCGCGCCGGTTGATACGCGGATTGATGGGGATCTATTGGTTATTTTCAGGAATGTCTATGCGCTCTTTTTTCGCCCCGGCCCTGGCCTCTGCTTCCTTGCTGTTGACTGGCTGTATCACGGCTCCGAACGCCCCCTCGCTGACCCTGCAGACCGCCAAGACCCCCGAAGGCTATGTGCAGTGCGTATTGCCCAAGCTTGAAAAGCACGGCATCACCTCCACCGTGACCCAGAACTCGCGTCACGCCAAAGTGCTGTTGACCAGCAAGATCGCGGCCGATGATGTGCTGGAAGCGTACAAGTCCCAGGACGGCACCAAGGTGTTCCTTTATGAGCGCAAGCCCCTGGCGTCGGCGCTCAAGCCATCGCGCCTCGAGCAGGCGGCGCAGGACTGCAAGTAAGCCAGGCCCAGAATGAATACCAGATCAAATGTGGGAGGGGGCTTGCTCCCGATGGCGGTGTGTCAGTCAGCAAAACTGTAGCTGACCCACCGCTATCGGGAGCAAGCCCCCTCCCACATTTGGATGGCGTTCGATTCAGGGTTTTGCTTCGTTGCTGAAGTTGTTCACCGTCTTGATCAGCCCTTGCGCTGCCAGCGCCACCAATTCGCCGCCTTTTTCCACCGTCGCTAACGCCGGGTCCGAGCCCATGCGGCCGTCGGGGAAGCGCGCGCGGAAGTCCAGCGCTTCGCGGATCGGGCCGGTGTTGGCGATTTTCGGCGAATAATCGGCCGACTTGATCGCGTCCGGATAGGCCCATTGCGTCACGGCAATCTCCGATGGCGTGGCGTGGCTGCCATGGCCCACCGGGAACTGGCGCTGCGCCAGGTCGGTGACGCCCTCCAGGTCCCACCAGTTGACCAACTTGAGCGCGAACCCGGCAGGACGGCGGGCATAGCTGGCCTCGGCATAGAGTTCGGAAAACGCCGCTTCGATGGTGGCGATATTGCCGCCGTGGCCGTTGAGGAACAGGATCTTGTCGAAACCGTGCCCGGCCAGCGAACGTACCCAGTCGCCGATCGCGGCGATGAAGGTGCAAGGGCGCAGCGAGATGGTGCCGGGAAAGCCCAGGTGGTGCTGGGCCATGCCGATGTTGAAGGTGGGGCCGACCAGGATATCGGCAGTCTTCTGCGCCTCGACGGCGATGATCTCCGGGCACATCCAGTCGGTGCCCAGCAGGCCGGTCGGGCCGTGTTGTTCGTTGGAGCCGATGGGGATCACCACCGTGCGGCTGCGCTCCAGAAACTGCCCGATCTCGATCCAGGTGGATTTATGTAGAAGCATGCGACGCTCTCTTTTATCGGTGGGGACAGGCTATCCGCCACGGATTGTACGACTACTCGCCACCTGTTGGGGTTTGCAATTGAGATACGCTGAAGACTTCAGCCAGCGCTGGTCGGGGTACCAGGAGAACATGAACTGCCCGTCCTTGAGCTTGTCCACCACTTGGCGAGCGACTTGCGGACGCACTGCCGGGCAGCCCTGGCTGCGGCCGATACGGCCTTCGCGCTTGCTCCATAACGGGCTGACATAGTCGGCGGCGTGAATCACGATGGCGCGGTCGCGGGCCAGGTCATTGAAGCCAGGCTCCAGGCCGTCCATGCGCAGGGAGTAGCCGTGAGTGCCGAGGTAGCTTTCCTGGGTGCGGAACAGGCCCAGGCTGGACTGATGGCTGCCCTCAAGATTGGAAAACTGGGTGGCGAAGTTTTCGCCTGACTTGGCGCCGTGGGCCACCAGATCGCGCAATACCAGGGTCTTTTTGCGCAGATCGAAGATCCACAGCCGACGAGCGGTAGAGGGTTGGGAGTAGTCGATCACTGCCAGGCGGTCGGAACGTTCCTCGCCGTTACTGACGGCGCACTGCACCGCGCTCAAGGCACTTTTGAGGACGATGGGATTGAGTTCTGGAGCCGAGCGCGCAAGGCTGCTATACAAAGAAGGAAGGGGGCCATTGGCGGCGAGCGCAACATTGCTCAATAACGCCAGGCTGCCGGTGATCAAGCCCAGTTTGGTTATGCCGAGCCGGCGCATAAAAGTCAGCATCTACAGTCGAGTCCCCGCTGTGGAGTGGAGCTAAGTCAATTGTTCAAAAAACACGCATGTTACTTGAGCATTTGCCTGCTCGTTACACCATTGGTCGCCACAGCCGAAGCGCTGCCGGTGGAGCCATTGCCGGTCACCACACCAGCCCCGGTGGACCTGGCGCCGCTGCAACAGGCGCTGGCGCAGTTGCCCAGCGTCTGCCCCCAGCTCGCGCCGCGTATCGACCCCAGCGCGCAAGTGCGTCTGCAAGCGTTTTACCAGCAGCAGGGCGACACGCCGCAGTGGTCGGACGATGAGCGTCGCCAAGCCCTGCACAGCCAGTTGCTGATGCTGGCCGACGACGGCCTGGATCCCACCCACTATAGCCTGCCCACCGCGGACGCCACGGCCAACGTGCTGTGCAGCGACATCGCGGTCAGTCAGCAGTACCTGCAAGCCCTGCAGGATTTGCACTACGGACGCCTGCAGCAATCGCGCTTCGAACCGCTCTGGCACTCCCAGCCGCCTGCCGTCGATCCAGACACCGCCGTGCTGGCCTTTGCCGCCACCGGCTTGCACGACCTGGCACAGGCGTTCGACCAGGCGCGGCCCAGCGCGGATTTGTATCGCAGCCTGCGTAACGCCTATTCCAGCGTGCGTCAGCAGCCGCTGCCGCAGTGGGAAGCGGTCGGTGACGGGCCGCTGTTGCGCCCCGGCATGGAAGACCCACGGGTGCCGCAACTGGCGCGTCGGCTCTACAGCGGCGGTTACCTGGCCGTCGAACCCAAGGGCAGCGCCAAGCAGTACCGCGCCGAACTGGTCGCTGCGGTCAAGGCGTTCCAGCTCAGCCACTCGTTGCAGTCCGACGGTGTGATCGGCGCTGGTACCGTGGCCGAACTCAATATCAGCCCGGCGATGCGCCGTGATCAGCTGCGCATCAACCTTGAGCGGTTTCGCTGGCTGGCCCAGGATCTGGAGCCTGAGGGGGTGGTGGTCAACGTTGCCGCCGCGCAATTGAGCGTGTATCAGAGCGGCATACCGGTATGGCAGACCCGCCTGCAGGTAGGTCGCGCCGAGCGCCAGACGCCGCTGCTCAAGTCGCGCATCACGCGGTTGACCCTCAACCCGACCTGGACCATCCCACCCACCATCATGCGCGAGGACAAGCTGCCGGCCATCCGCCTCAATCCCGAGTACCTGCGCCAGCAGAACCTGCAAGTGCTCGACGCCGCAGGCCACCCGCTGACGCCGGATCAGGTCGACTGGACGCGCCCCGGCAACATTTTGCTGCGTCAGGAAGCGGGGCCGCGTAACCCGCTGGGCAAGATCGTGATGCGCTTCCCCAACCCGTATTCGGTGTACCTGCATGACACGCCGAGCCAGCCACTGTTTACCAAGGGGCCGCGAGCGTTCAGTTCGGGGTGTGTGCGCGTCGAGCAACCGTTGTTGCTGCGCGACCTGCTGGTCAGCCCGGCTGAACGCACGCGCACCGATGAACTGCTGGCTACCGGCGTGACCCATGAATTCAGGCTGGCCACGCCGGTACCGGTGCTGCTGGGGTATTGGACGGTTGAAGTGGATCGCCAGGGCAGCCTGGTGTACGCGCCGGACATCTATGCCCGCGACCCGGTATTGATCAAGGCGATGGGGAGCGTGCTGTAGAACTGAATGGCTCGGGACCAATGGGGGAGGGGGCTTGCCCTAATGCCCGTCAGTTAAGCGAAAGTGGTTCACTGTAGGAGCGAGCTTGCTCGCGAAAAACGACCAGGCAACGCGTTCATTCTGGATAAACGCGGTGGCCCTGAGTTCTTCGCGAGCAAGCTCGCTCCTACAAAAAGCTTTAACTGACTGGCATTAGGGCAAGCCCCCTCCCACAGTGGATCGGCGTGTCCTTGACTGGATTTATTCCGGCATCAGTTGCTGGCGGCATTCCAGCGCCAGCTGCGCGCCGCCCAGTTCGCTGGTGCCTACGTCCAGCTTGAAGCCGTGCAGGTTGATGATCGCTGCGACAATCGACAGGCCCAGGCCGAACCCGCCTTGCTGGTCGCTTTCATCAACCCGATAAAAGCGCTGGAACACCGAAGCGCGTTCGGCTGCCGGAATGCCCGGCCCGGAGTCGAGCACTTCGATGCGTGTGCTCCCCAGGTCATTGACCGCGCGCAGGATCACCTTGCCCTCGGGCGGAGTGAACTTGATCGAGTTGCTGAGCAGGTTGGCCAGGGCCTCGAACAACAGCGCGCGGTCGCCGGTAATCCAGGGCAGTGAATCCGGGGTCTGCAGCACCAGTTCCAGCTCGCCTTCTTCGGCCAGGGGCAGGTAGAAGTCGTGCAGTTCGCGCAGCAGCGGCAGCGGGTCCATCAGCAGAAAGCCCGAGCGACGCTGGTGGTCTTCCAGTTCGGAAATGCGCAGCAAACCGCGAAAACGCGCCATCAGCGTGTCGGTTTCAGCAATTGCGTCATCGAGCTTTACCGCGTGCGCCGAGTCTTCCTCCGCCTGTTGCTTGATGCGGTATAGCTGCGCCCGCAGGCGCGTCAGCGGGGTGCGCAAATCGTGGGCGATGTTGTCGCACACGCCCTTGACCTCGTTCATCAGCTTCTCGATGCGGTCGAGCATGCCATTGACGATGGCGGCGAGCATGTCCAGCTCATCACGCCGATTGGACAGGGGCAGGCGGTGGGTCAGGTCGCCGGCGACGATGGCTTCGGCGCTCGCCTGGATCTTGCGAATGCGCCGCAGCGGACGGCGACGCAGCAAATGCCAGCCGGCGGCGCCGGGGATGATGGTCAGCGACAGTGCCCACAACAGGGCATGCCAGATGATCCGGGTCACGCCGAACAGCGAACCGTTGGCGCGCACCAGCACCAGCCAGCGGCCGTCTTCGGTATGGGTGGCCACGGCGTCGCAGCTGTCCTTGGGCAGTTTCGGGTCGTCGGAGTCGACGCAGTTGGCCAGGGCGTGAATCTTGCCATCCAGCGGCAGGTCGGGCGGCACTGCGCGGATCGGCCCGCTCAAGGGGCGAAATTGGCCGTCGAACAGGCCGTAGGCGTCCACGCCTTTCATGTCGAACGTCATGCTGGTGGTCAGTGCGTCCACCAGTTCTTCGCCGTCGAAATGCTGGAACAGATGCTGACGCTGCATCAGCGAGTGGCGCGACAGGTCGCTGAGGTAGCCCGACACTTCGTAATACAGCACCCCCATGAGGATGCAGCTCCAGGCCACGAACAGCGAACTGTACAACGCCAGCAAACGGCTGCTGGAAGAGCGCCAGCCCTTAGAGGGGTTCAGCAATGACATATCCCGAGCCTCGTACCGTGCGAATCAGCGGCGTGAGGCCCGGTGGGTCGATTTTCTTGCGCAGGCGACCGATGTGCACGTCGATCAGGTTGGTGCCGGGGTCGAAGTGATAACCCCAGACTTCCTCGAAGATCATCATCCGCGACAGGATCTGCCCGGTGTTGCGCATCAGAAATTCCAGCAGCTTGTACTCGGTGGGCAACAGGCTCAGTGGTTGCTCGGCGCGGCTGGCTTCGCGGCTGATCAGGTTCAGTTCGAGGTCGGCCACGCGCAGCGCGGTTTCGAATTCCTTGACTGTGCTTTTACGCCGCAGCAGCACCTCGACGCGGGCGGCCATTTCGTCGGAGGCGAAGGGTTTGGTCAAGTAGTCATCGCCGCCGGCGCGCAGGCCACGCACGCGTTCATCGACGTCGGAGAGGGCGCTGATCATCAGGATCGGCGTCGAGACCCCGATAGTGCGCAGGGTGGTGACGATGGCCAGGCCATCCAGTTCAGGCAGCATGCGGTCGAGCGTGATCAGATCGTAATCACCACTCACCGCACGGACCAGGCCTTCGCGGCCATTGTCCACCCAGTCTACGTCCAGTCCATGGCTACTCAGCTCGGCGACGATCTCGCGGGCCGTTACGGCGTCATCCTCGATGGTCAAAATACGGGTCATAGGATTACCTGATGAGCGTTCACACTAGAAGTGGGGGGTATTTTGCCAAGAAGTTGCTGAATGTTTCCTAAATAAAACTTCATTTGGCAAAACCGGTACTTCCCAGCCTGGCAACAATTCAGTGTGGGAGGGGGCTTGCTCCCTATAGCGGCGGGTCAGACTACTAATACTCACTTGATACACCGCTATCGGGAGCAAGCCCCCTCCCACAGGGAATGCATAACGCCCGCTCCGTATAGGCAATTCTTGCAACTTGCATGACGTTAGGAAGTTCCATTTAGTTAACGTACTGAAATATAAGGACTTTATTTTTATTCGACGCTGGCACGCTGCCTGCACTGTCCTTTTTGAGACTTGTAACACTATTTTTCATGCCTGGAGCAAAACAACAATGATCACGTCCTCATCCACGCTGCAAGAGTCGAGCGCGCTCTCAGGGGTTTCCTGGGGCGCGATATTTGCGGGTGCCGCTGCGGCGGCGGCGTTGTCCCTGATCCTGGTGCTGCTGGGCTTCGGCCTGGGGTTTTCCGCTGTATCGCCGTGGGCTGACAGCGGCATGAGCGCCAAGGGGCTTGGCATTTCCACGATTGTCTGGCTGGCCTTCACCCAAATCGTCGCGTCCGGCCTTGGCGGTTACATTGCCGGCAGGTTGCGTGTGAAGTGGGCCAATATGCATGGCGACGAAGTGTACTTTCGCGACACCGCCCACGGCTTCCTGGCCTGGGCCGTGGCGACACTGATCACGGCGATGCTGGTGGTCGGTTCGGTCAGCAGCGTGGTCAGCGGCGGCGTAAAAGCCGGTGCCAGCGTTGCCTCGGGCGCCGCCAGCAGCATGAGTCAAGCCGCCGGCAGCGCAGCAAAGGGCGCTCACAGTGGTGATTTCGGTTACTACGTCGACAGCCTGTTCCGCGATGATCGCCCGGCAGCCGTCAGCGATGACGCCGCCCATGCCGTGGTCGGTCGCATTTTTGCCCGCACCCTGAGCAATGACGGCCAACTGGCGCCGGAAGACCGTACCTACCTGGCTCAGTTGATCAGCCAGCGCACCAACCTCAGCCAGGCCGATGCCGAAGCGCGTATCGACAAGGTGTATGGCGATGCCCGCAAAGCCATCGAAGACGCCAAGGTCAAAGCCAAGCAGGCTGCCGACACCGCTGCGAAAGTGGCTGCCTATACCTCGCTGTGGACCTTCGTTGCGCTGCTGATCGGTGCGTTCTTCGCCAGCTTCGCCGCCACCTTCGGCGGTCGCCGCCGGGATGCCGTGGTGTACGTCGAAACCGAAAACTACGTTCGTTAATTCAAGGAGAACATGATGCGCTCATTACTGCTGTGGTTCCTCGGCGTGCCGATTCCGGTGATCATCCTGATCGCGATCTTCATGCACTAAAACCCGAGCCCGGCTCGGTCCCTTGTGGGAGGGGGCTTGCTCCCGATGGCGGTATGTCAGCCAGTACATCTGGTCACTGACACACCGCTATCGGGGGCAAGCCCCCTCCCACATTTGGTTTGTGGTGAGCCCGTTTCAGTCGTCGAAACCTACTTGCTCGTGAATCTCATCCACCTTCAGCTCCAACCGATATGCCACCGCAATGAACAAGGCCTGGCACAGGCATAACGTGGCGCTCAACGAGCGGAAGGCAAACGACGAACCCTCATTGACCAGCAACACCGCGTTGGCCCGCTTGGCCAGGGGCGACAGGTTGCTGTCGGTGATGATCAGCGTTTTGGCCTGGTGATGCTGGGCGATGCGCAGGCAGTGTTGGGTCTCTTTGCCGTAAGGCGTGAAGCTGATGGCGATCACCAGGTCATTGGCGCGCACGCTGCGCATCTGCTCGCGGTAACTGCCGCCCAGGCCCGAGATCAGGTGGATGCGCTTGTTGGTGTGTTGCAGGTTGTACACCAGGTAGTCGGCCACCGCGAATGAGCGGCGCACGCCGACCACGTAGATATTGTCGGCATTGACCACCAGGTCCACGGCCTTGTCGAAGGCCACGTCGTCGAGCTCCATGCCCAGGCGTTCAATGCCTGACAACGTCGCATTGACGCACTCGCGCGCCAGGTCGCCGCCGCTGGCCTTCTGCGACTTGTTGGCGATCATGCTGCGGATGCGTTGCTGGTAGTTCTGCACCGGCGTGGTCTTGTGGGTGTACGCCTCGCGAAACAGCGCCTGCATCTCACTGAACCCACTGAAGCCGAAACGCTGGGAGAAGCGCACGATGGCCGAGGGGTGCACTTCGCATTCCCGGGCGATATCGCTGATGCGGTCAACCATGATGCGGTCGCTCTGCTGGCTCATGTAGCTGGCGATGCGCTTGAGTTGGCGTGGCAGGCTTTCGTATTCGTCGGTGATCAGCTGCAACAGGCGCTCGGCATTGATCGGAGGGCTGGCGATTGTATCTTCCAGGTTGATCTCGGGATCGGTGCGGGACATGGGCAATCCTTCTGGCGTGTTCGTCTGGTGCGCTGATGGGTGGCGCAAGTCTACAGGGTAGGCGCAAAAAAATACCTCGGCATCACGGCCCGCGTGGGCTGCTGAAACGATGCACGACGGCTGCCGCAGCATTATGCCGGCTTATTGGAAAAAATATTCCACTAAAAATAATTATGGAATAAATATTGATTGCCGCCGCCGGACGTTCTAGTCTGCTCCCCACCAAGAGCGTTTGCCGTCGTCATGGCGGCACAACGCAGGCTGATAAAAATAACAGGAGCCAGCATGGGCCAGACTCGTTTTGCCAGTGGGCGTCAATTGGATCTGATTTGCCTCGGACGCCTGGGCGTCGACCTCTATGCGCAGCAAGTGGGGGCGCGGCTTGAGGACGTGTCCAGCTTTGCCAAATACCTCGGCGGTTCCTCCGCCAATATCGCCTTCGGCACCGCGCGGCTGGGGCTCAAGTCGGCGATGCTCAGCCGTGTGGGCGACGACCACATGGGCCGCTTTCTCGTGGAGTCCCTGGCCCGTGAAGGCTGCGACGTCAGCGCGATCAAGGTCGACCCGGAGCGCCTCACCGCCCTGGTGCTGCTGGGCCTCAAGGACCGTGAAACCTTCCCGCTGGTGTTCTACCGCGAAAACTGCGCCGACATGGCCCTGCGCGCCGAAGACATCAGCGAAGCCTTCATTGCCTCCAGTAAAGCGCTGCTGATCACCGGCACGCATTTCTCCACCGATGGCGTGTACAAGGCCAGCATCCAGGCGCTGGATTACGCCGCCAGGCACAACGTCAAACGCGTGCTCGACATCGATTACCGCCCCGTACTATGGGGCCTGGCCAGCAAGGCCGATGGCGAGACCCGTTTCGTTGCCGACCAGAACGTCAGCCAGCATGTGCAGAAGATCCTGCCGCGTTTCGACCTGATCGTCGGCACCGAAGAAGAGTTCTTGATCGCCGGCGGCAGTGAGGACTTGCTCAGCGCGCTGCGTACCGTGCGCGAACTGACGCCCGCCACCCTGGTAGTCAAGCTCGGTCCGCAAGGCTGCACGGTGATCCACGGCGCCATTCCAGAACGCCTGGAAGACGGTGCGATCTACCCCGGCGTGCGCGTGGAAGTGCTCAATGTGCTGGGCGCCGGCGATGCCTTTATGTCGGGTTTTCTCAGCGGTTGGCTCAATGACGCCAGCGATGAGCGTTGCAGCCAGTTGGCCAATGCCTGTGGCGGCCTGGTGGTGTCGCGCCACGCCTGCGCACCGGCCATGCCGACACCCGCCGAGTTGGAGTACCTGTTCAACAGCCCTGTGCCGATCACCCGGCCGGACCAGGACGCGACCCTGCAACGCCTGCACCGCGTCAGCGTGCCGCGCAAAACCTGGAAGCAGCTGTTTGTGTTCGCCTTCGACCACCGCTGGCAACTGGTCGACCTGGCCCAACGCGGCGGCCAGGACCTGGCGCGCATCAGTGCGATCAAGCAATTGTTTATCCAGGCCATCGAGCGCGTGGAGCGCAAGCTGGGCGAGCAGGGCATCGAGGCCGACGTGGGCCTGCTCGCCGACCAGCGCTTCGGCCAGGATGCGCTCAATGCGGCCAGCGGTCGCGGCTGGTGGATCGCCCGCCCGGTGGAAGTACAGAACTCGCGGCCCCTGGCGTTCGAGCACGGCCGCTCGATCGGCAGCAACCTGATCGCCTGGCCTCAGGAACAGATCATCAAGTGCCTGGTGCAATTTCATCCCGATGACGAACCGCTGCTGCGCCTGGAACAGGAAGCGCAACTCAAGGCGGTGTACGAAGCCTCGATTGTCAGCGGCCATGAACTGCTGCTGGAAGTGATCCCGCCCAAGGATCACCCCTCCACCTACCCGGACGTGCTCTACCGCAGCCTCAAGCGCCTGTACAACCTGGGCATCTACCCGGCGTGGTGGAAGATCGAGGCGCAATCGGCGGAGGACTGGAAAAAGCTCGACGAACTGATCGAAGAGCGCGACCCGTACTGCCGTGGTGTGGTGCTGTTGGGCCTGAATGCTTCGGCCGAATGCCTCGCCGACGGTTTCCAGCAAGCCAGCCAGAGTACGACCTGCCGAGGGTTTGCCGTGGGCCGCACGATCTTCCAGGAACCGAGCCGCGCGTGGATGGCGGGGGAGATCGATGATGAGGTTCTGATTCAGCAGGTCCAGGCGACGTTCGAGCAGCTCATCAACGCCTGGCGCAGTGCCCGTGCCCAGTCACCGTTCTAAAAGTGAAATGCAATCGAATGTGGGAGGGGGCTTGCCCCCGATGGCTGTGTATCAGACAACACTTCTGCCACTGCACCACCGCTATCGGGGGCAAGCCCCCTCCCACATAAAGCACAAAGCAGATCCCAGTGATCTCAGGCTAAAAACAATAAAGGTGCAGCCATGCCCGCAATTCGAATTGGCATCAACCCGATCTCCTGGAGCAACGACGACCTGCCGGCCCTGGGCGGTGAAACGCCGCTGAGTACGGCCTTGAGCGAAGGCAAGGAGATCGGCTACGAAGGTTTTGAACTCAACGGCAAATTCCCCAAGGACGCCAAAGGCGTCGGCGACGTGCTGCGCCCCTACGATCTGGCACTGGTCTCCGGCTGGTATTCCAGCCGCCTGGCGCGTCGTTCGGTGGCCGAAGAAATCGACGCCATCGCCGGCCACGTCGAGTTGCTCAAGCAGAACGGCGCCACCGTGCTGGTGTATGGCGAAGTCGCCGACTCGATCCAGGGTTCGCGCATTCGCTTGATCGAACGCCCACGCTTTCACAGCGAGCAGGCGTGGCAGGCGTATGCCGACAAACTCACTGAACTGGCGCGTTTCACCCTGTCCCAGGGCGTACGCCTGGCCTACCACCACCACATGGGCGCCTATGTCGAGTCCCCCGAGGACATCGACCAGTTGATGAAACGCACCGGTCCGGAAGTCGGCCTGCTGTTCGACTCGGGCCACTGCTACATGGGCGGCGGCGAACCCCTTGAGGTGCTGCGCAAACACATCGGACGCATCTGCCACGTGCATTTCAAGGACGTGCGCAAGCCTGTGGTGCAACTGGCGCGCAACCAGATGTGGAGCTTTCCCGACTGCATCGTCAACGGCACCTTCACCGTACCCGGCGATGGCGACATCGATTTTGCAGAATTGCTCGATGTGCTGATGGCCGCCAACTATGAGGGCTGGCTGGTGGTCGAGGCCGAGCAGGACCCGGCCGTGGCGCCCAGTTATATCTATGCGAAAAAGGGCTACGACACCTTGCGTGCGTTGCTCAACGAGAGGACTTAACCATGAGCTTGCTGGTCAAGAGCAATAAACGCGGGCAAACCATGGTCGCCCTGGAAGCCGGGCGCCTGGAATACGTGGGTTTTTCCGCTTACCGCCTGAGCCTGGGCGAGACCCTGCCGGTCAGCGCCGGCGATAAAGAACTGTGCCTGGTGCTGCTCAGCGGCCGGGTGAATATCGAAGGCGAAGGTTTCGACTGGCAGAACCTGGGGGATCGCCAGTCGGTGTTCGAAGACAAATCGCCGTTTGCTGCCTACCTGCCGCCCGGCACCACCGCCCAGGTCACGGCCTTGAGCGACGTGCAGATTGCGGTGTGTGCCGCGCCCGGTGCGCCGGGTTACGAACCGCGCCTGATCCGTCCCGAACAGTGCAAGCGCAGCGTGCGCGGTAAAGGCGCCAACACCCGTTACGTGTGCGACATCCTGCCCGACAGCGAGCCGGCGCATTCGCTGCTGGTGGTGGAAGTGCGTACCCCGTCCGGGCATTCGTCGAGTTACCCGCCGCACAAGCACGACACCGATGACTTGCCGCACCAGAGCTTTTTGGAAGAGACCTACTATCACCAGATCAACCCGCCCCAGGGTTTCGTGTTCCAGCGGGTGTACACCGATGACCGCAGTATCGACCAGGCCATGGCCGTGGAAAACAGTGACCTGGTGGTGGTGCCCAAGGGCTACCACCCGGTCAGCGTGCCGTACGGCTACGAGTCGTATTACCTGAACGTGATGGCCGGGCCCAAGCGCGCCTGGCATTTCCATAACGACCCGCAGCACAGTTGGCTGCTGGACCTCTGAACGGTATTGCACGGGAGAACAACAACAATGAAGTCGCCGCTACGTTTCGCCCTTAACCGCATGGTCGCGCCCAACCTGTCCCTGCCGGACTTTATCCAGTTGGCCGCGTCGCTCAAGTGCGACGCCATCGAGATCCGCAATGACCTCAAGGACCGCCAGATCGAATACGGCACGCCCGCCAGCCGCGTGCGCGAGTTGTGCGCGGTGCACGGCATCACCGTGCTGTCGATCAACGCGCTGTACCCCTTTGACGTCTGGAACGACGAACGCCGTGCCCAGGCAATCGAGCTTGCCACCTATGCCCGCGAATGTGGCGCCCAGGGCCTGGTGATGTGCCCGTTCAATGAGCCGGGCGATACGCGCAATGAGGCCCAGCGCGCCGCCGGCTTGCGCACCGCCTTGAGCGAACTGGCGCCGATCCTGCGCGAGTACGGGATTCTTGGTTTCGTCGAGCCGCTGGGCTTCGAAGTCAGCGCGCTGCGCCGCAAGCGCGTGGCGGTTGATGCAATCAAGGCCATCGGCGGCCTGGATGTGTTTCGCGTGGTGCACGACACCTTCCATCATCACCTGGCCAGCGAGCATGAATTCTTCCCTGAGCTGACCGGGCTGGTGCATATCTCCGGCGTGGAAGAGAGTGAGGCGCCGCTCAACTCGATCCGTGACGGCCACCGCGTCCTGGTGGGCGAGGGCGATATCCTCGGCAATGCCGCGCAGATCGACACCTTGCTCAGCAGCGGCTACCGCGGCTACCTGTCGTTCGAGCCGTTTGCGACCAGCGTGCATGAGCTGGCGGATATTCGGCAGGCCCTGGGCGCAAGCATCGCCCACCTGCAAAAACGTTAAGGGGCGCAACATGACCACAACCCGACTGACCATGGCCCAGGCCCTGGTGAAGTTCCTGGATAACCAATACATCGAAGTCGATGGCGTGCAGAGCAAGTTTGTCGCCGGGGTGTTCACGATTTTCGGCCACGGCAATGTGCTGGGCCTGGGCCAGGCGCTGGAGCAGGACAGCGGCGACCTGGTGGTGCATCAGGGCCGCAACGAACAAGGCATGGCCCACGCCGCCATCGGTTTCGCCAAGCAGCACCTGCGGCGCAAGATTTACGCGTGCACCGCGTCGGTGGGGCCCGGCGCGGCGAATATGCTCACCGCTGCGGCGACGGCGACCGCCAACCGAATTCCGTTGCTGCTGTTGCCGGGCGATGTGTACGCCAGTCGCCAACCGGACCCGGTGCTGCAACAGGTCGAACAGTTCCACGACTTGAGCATCAGCACCAATGATGCGTTCCGCTCGGTGAGTAAATACTGGGACCGCATCAACCGCCCCGAGCAACTGATGACCGCCGCGATTCACGCCATGCGCGTGCTCACCGACCCTGCTGAAACCGGCGCGGTCACCCTGGCGCTGCCCCAGGATGTGCAGGCCGAGGCCTGGGATTATCCGGATTACTTCCTGCAAAAACGCGTGCACCGCATCGACCGGCGTCCGCCGACCACTGCGATGCTCGGCGATGCGCTGGCGGCGTTCAGTGGCAAGCGCAAGCCGCTGATCATCTGCGGTGGCGGCGTCAAATATTCCGGCGCGAACGCCGCGCTGCAGGCCTTTGCCGAGCGCTTCGATATTCCCTTCGCCGAAACCCAGGCGGGCAAGAGCGCGGTGGTGTCCAGCCATGCGCTGAACGTCGGTGGCATTGGCGAGACCGGCTGCCTGGCGGCCAACCTGCTGGCCCCCGAGGCGGACCTGATCATCGGTATCGGCACCCGTTATACCGACTTCACCACCTCGTCCAAATCCCTGTTCAAGCACGCCGAAGTGAAGTTTCTCAACCTCAATATCTGCCCCGGCGATGCGTTGAAACTCGACGGTGTGCAGGTGCTGGCCGATGCCAAAGCGGCCCTTGAAGCCCTGGCCGATGCCCTGGGTGATTACCGCTCCGGTTGGGGCGAACAGGTGCGCGAGGCCAAGGCGCAACTGGAGGCTGAAGTGGACCGCGTGCACCAGGTCGAGTACCTGGGCGATGATTTCGTCCCCGAAGTCGACGACCACCTGGACCGCGCGGTACTGCGCGAATTCATCGAGCTGACCGGCTCGTGCCTGACCCAGAGCCGGGTGCTGGGGGTGCTCAATGCGACACTCGCCGACGACGCAATCATTGTCGCCGCCGCCGGCAGCCTGCCCGGCGATTTGCAGCGCGCCTGGCGCAGCAAGGGCGTCAACACCTACCACGTCGAATACGGCTATTCGTGCATGGGCTACGAGATCAACGCCGCCCTTGGCGTGAAGCTGGCCGAGCCGAGCAAAGAGGTGTACGCGCTGGTCGGGGATGGCTCCTACATGATGCTGCATTCGGAGTTGGCCACCTCGATCCAGGAGCGGCGCAAGATCAACGTGGTACTGCTCGACAACATGGCGTTCGGCTGCATCAACAACCTGCAGATCGGCAACGGCATGGACAGCTTCGGCACCGAGTTCCGCTATCGCAACCCGGCGAGCGGCAAGCTCGACGGCGGCCTGGTGCCGGTGGATTTCGCCATGAGCGCGGCGGCCTATGGGTGCAAGACCTACAAGGTCAGCAGCGTGGAACAACTGGAAGCGGCGCTGGCGGATGCGCGTACCCAGACCGTGTCGACTCTGATCGATATCAAGGTGCTGCCCAAGACCATGGTCCACGGCTACCTGTCGTGGTGGCGAGTGGGAGTGGCGCAGGTGTCCACCAGCGAACGCACCAATGCCGCCGCAAAAAAACTCAATGAACACCTGGCCAAGGCCCGGCAGTACTAATAACAAGAGGAGTGTTTGTATGTCGTTGAAGCTTGGAGTGATCGGTACCGGTGCCATCGGCCGTGACCATATTCGTCGTTGCAGCCAGACCCTGCTCAACAGCCAGGTGGTGGCGGTCACCGATATCAACCTTGAGCAGGCCGCCAAGGTGGTGGCTGACCTGAAGCTGGACGCCGAGGTGTACCCGGACGGCCACGCGCTGATCAATTCGCCGCAGGTGCAGGCGGTGCTGGTGACCTCGTGGGGGCCGAGTCACGAAGAGTTCGTGCTTGCCGCCATCGCGGCCGGTAAACCGGTGTTCTGCGAGAAACCTCTGGCGGTGACCGCCGAAGGCTGCCGCAAAATCGTCGAAGCCGAAGTCGCCTACGGCAAGCGCCTGGTACAGGTCGGCTTCATGCGCCCGTACGACGAAGGTTATCGCGCACTCAAGGCCGTGATCGACAGCGGCCAGATCGGCGAGCCGCTGATGCTGCACTGCGCCCATCGCAACCCGACGGTGGGTGAGAACTACAAGACCGACATGGCGATTACCGACACCCTGATCCACGAACTGGACGTACTGCGCTGGTTGCTCAACGACGACTACGTCTCCGTGCAGGTGGTGTTCCCGCGCAAGACCAGCAAGGCCCTGGCCCACCTGCGCGACCCGCAGATCGTGCTGCTGGAGACCGCCAAGGGCACGCGCATCGACGTGGAGGTGTTCGTCAACTGCCAATACGGCTACGACATTCAGTGCGAAGTGGTGGGGGAGAGTGGCATCGCCAAGTTGCCGGAGCCTTCCCAGGTGCAGCTGCGCAGTGAAGCGAAGTTGTCGAACGCGATTCTGATGGATTGGAAGGATCGGTTTATCGGCGCGTATGACGTGGAGTTGCAGGCGTTCATTGACAGCGTGCGCGCCGGGCAAGTGGGCGGGCCGTCGGCGTGGGACGGGTTTGCGGCGGCGGTGGCGGCGGATGCCTGTATTGAAGCGCAGGGCAGTGGGCAGATTGTAAAAGTCAGCTTGCCGGATCGCCCGCATTTCTATGGCTGACACTCGGTCAATGTGGGAGGGGGCTTGCCCCCGATGGCGGTGTGTCAGGTACAGATTTAGTGACTGATACTCAGCTATCGGGGGCGAGCCCCCTCCCACATTTGGCCCGGTTTCCACTTCAAGCAAGGAGTGAGTTTATGCGAATCGGACTAGTCGGCTACGGCCATGGAGGGCGCTTTTTTCATGCGCCGCTGATTGCAACCTTGGCGGGTGCCACGTTTGTCGGCGTGGTCACGCGCTCCCCCGAGCGCCGCCAACAACTGGCCGCCGACCACCCAGGGCTGCAGGCCTTCGACAGCATCGGCCAGATCGTCGAGGCCGGCGTCGACGCCCTCGTCATCTCCACCACCCTCAAAGGCCGCCCGGCCCTGGTGCTTGAGGCCATCGAGCACGGCGTGGCGGTGGTCAGCGACAAGCCCTTCGCCGCCAACGCCGAGCAGGCCCAGGCCTTGATCACCGCCGCTGAACGTCAAGGCACCTTGCTCAGCGTGTACCAGAACCGGCGTTGGGACTCCGATTACCTGACCCTGCGCAAACTCATCGATGCCGGTGCCTTGGGCGAGATCACCCGCTTTGAATCCCGGGTCGAACGCTACGCCCCGCAGGCAGTCGGCAATGCCAGCGGCGGCGGTTGGCTGCGCGACCTGGGCAGCCATCTGGTGGACCAGGCCCTGCAGCTGTTCGGCCCGGTGGATCGGGTATTTGCGCAATTGCAATGGACTGCCGAGCATCCCACCGTCGATCACGGTTTTTTCGTCGCGCTGACCCACGCCAACGGGGTGGTTTCACACCTGTGGGGCAGTGCGCTGCAAAACAGCCAGGCGCCGCGCTTTCGCGTCAGCGGCACGCTGGGTTGTTACACCGTGGAAGGGCTGGATGGGCAGGAAGAGGCGCTGATGGCCGGCAAGACGCCGAAAACCGAAGGCGAGCACTGGGGCGCCGAAGAGCATCGACGCTGGGGCTGGTTCGAGCAAGGGCCGGAGCGCGAAAGGGTGCCGTCGGAAAAAGGCTGCTGGACGCAGTTCTATCGGCAGTTGCAAAGTGCCGTGCAAGGCCAGGGGCCGCTGCCGGTGGATGCCTATGACGCGTTGGAAACCACCCGTATATTGGACGCCGCGCGCCTGAGTGCCGAGCGCCAGCAGGTGGTTTCGACAAAAATAGAATAAAATTCTAAAACAGGTTGATATGGAAATTATTTTCCAATAAAGTCTTTTCCAGGTTGCATAAAGTACGTCTTGGGCTCGACCCCGGCGACTCAACAAAAACAAGATCAAAACAACCAGGTACCGTCAGATGAAAATCTTCAACGCTGTACTGCGAGTTTTACGCCCTGCCCACACGCCACGCGGACTGCCCCGCGCTCGGCCGTTCTACTTCTCCTTCCTCAATGTGCTGTGCGTCGAAAACCAGGGCGCGCTGGTCTGCTGCATTCCAGGCGCGCCTGTCGTACGGGTGCCCGCCGAGCGCTGATAAACGTAACGTCCATAAAACCAACAAGAAAGTGGAGACAGACCGTTCATGAAGACCCCGATCCGTTTTACCGCGCTGGCCCTGTCAATGCTCCTCGCCAGTGGCGTGGCCAGCGCTGCTGACATCAAGGTGGGCGTGAGCATGTCCGCCTTCGATGACACCTTTCTGACCTACCTGCGCGAAGACATGGACAAGCAGGCCAAGTCCTATCCCAAGGGCGACGGCGTGCAACTGCAGTTCGAAGACGCCCGCGCCGATGTGGTGAAGCAATTAAGCCAGGTCGAAAACTTTATCAGCCAGAAAGTCGACGCCATCATCGTCAACCCGGTGGACACCGCCTCCACCGCCAACATCATCAAGGCCGCCACTGCCGCGAAGATTCCGCTGGTGTTCGTCAACCGTCGTCCCGACCAGAAAGACTTGCCCAAGGATGTTGTCGCTGTGACTTCCGACGACGTGGAAGCCGGCAAGCTGCAAATGCAATACATCGCCGAAAAACTCGGCGGCAAGGGCAAGATCGTGATCCTGCTGGGCGACCTGGCGAACAACTCCACCACCAACCGCACCAAGGGCGTGAAGGAAGTCTTGGCCAACTACCCGGGCATCAAGATCGAACAGGAACAGACCGGCAGCTGGTTGCGCGACAAGGGCATGACCCTGGTCAATGACTGGCTGACCCAGGGCCGCGAGTTCAATGCCGTGCTGGCCAACAACGACGAGATGGCGATCGGCGCGTCCATGGCGCTGAAGTCGGCGGGCACCAAGCCCGGCACGGTGTTGATCGCCGGGGTTGACGGTACGCCGGACGGCCTCAACGCGATCACCAAGGGCGACATGGCCGCCTCGGCGTTCCAGGACGCCAAGGGCCAGGCCGTGGGCTCAGTGGAAGCGGCGCGCAAGATGGCCAGGAACGAGGCGGTGGAGCAGAACGTGGTGATCCCGTTCAAGCTGATCACCCCGGACAACGTCAAAGACTTCAAGTAGCCCTGACTTCACAAACCTAAGCCGGCAGGGCGGTCACGGCCGCCCTGCAGATGGAGTACCTTTCTATGCTCGCTCACGCCACTGTCTCGCAGCCGCCGGGTATCCAGCCGCTGGCGCGGGACGAACCCTACCTGCTGGAAATTCTCAACATCAGCAAAGGCTTTCCCGGCGTCGTGGCCCTGGACGATGTGCAGTTGCGCGTGCGCCCCGGCACGGTGCTGGCGTTGATGGGCGAGAACGGTGCGGGCAAGTCGACGCTGATGAAAATCATCGCCGGCATCTATCAGCCCGATGCCGGCGAAATTCGCCTGCGTGGCAAGCCGGTCACCTTCGACACGCCGCTGGCGGCGCAGAAGGCCGGGATCGCGATGATCCACCAGGAACTCAACCTGATGCCGCATATGAGCATCGCCGAAAATATCTGGATCGGCCGTGAGCAGCTCAACAGCCTGCACATGGTCAACCACCGCGAAATGCACCGCTGCACCGCCGAGTTGCTGGCGCGCCTGCGCATCAACCTCGACCCGGAAGAACAGGTGGGCAACCTGAGCATCGCCGAGCGGCAGATGGTCGAGATTGCCAAGGCCGTGTCCTATGACTCCGACATCCT
This sequence comes from Pseudomonas sp. MUP55, assembly GCF_034043515.1. NCBI lineage: Bacteria > Pseudomonadati > Pseudomonadota > Gammaproteobacteria > Pseudomonadales > Pseudomonadaceae > Pseudomonas > Pseudomonas sp. MUP55. Next base: position 2,595,498 of record NZ_CP138214.1, read on the forward strand.
GATCATGGATGAACCGACGTCGGCGATTACCGAAAAGGAAGTCGCTCACCTGTTTTCGATCATTGCCGACCTCAAGTCCCAGGGCAAAGGCATCGTCTACATCACGCATAAAATGAACGAAGTGTTCGCCATTGCCGACGAAGTGGCGGTGTTTCGCGACGGCCAGTACATCGGCCTGCAACGTGCCGACAGCATGGACAGCGACAGCCTGATCTCGATGATGGTCGGCCGTGAACTGAGCCAGTTGTTCCCGGTGCGCGAGACGCCGATTGGCGAGTTGCTGCTGTCGGTGCGCGACTTGAGCCTGGACGGCGTGTTCAAGGACGTTTCGTTTGACCTGCACGCCGGTGAAATCCTCGGTATCGCCGGGCTCATGGGCTCGGGACGCACCAATGTGGCGGAAGCGATTTTCGGCATCACCCCAAGCAGCAGCGGGCAGATCACCCTCGACGGCCAGCCGGTGCGCATCAGCGACCCGCACATGGCCATCGAAAAGGGTTTCGCGCTGTTGACCGAGGACCGCAAGCTCAGTGGCCTGTTCCCCTGCCTGTCGGTGCTTGAAAACATGGAAATGGCCGTGCTGCCGCACTATTCGGGCAACGGTTTCATCCAGCAAAAGGCCTTGCGCGCCTTGTGCGAAGACATGTGCAAGAAGCTGCGGGTGAAAACCCCCTCGCTGGAACAGTGCATCGACACCCTGTCTGGCGGTAACCAACAGAAGGCGCTGCTGGCGCGCTGGCTGATGACCAACCCGCGCCTGTTGATCCTCGATGAGCCGACCCGCGGCATCGACGTGGGTGCCAAGGCCGAGATCTATCGCTTGATCGCCTTTCTCGCCAGCGAAGGCATGGCGGTGATCATGATTTCCTCGGAACTGCCCGAAGTGCTCGGCATGAGCGACCGGGTGATGGTGATGCACGAAGGCGAACTGATGGGCACCCTGGATCGTGCTGAGGCCACCCAGGAAAAAGTCATGCAACTGGCCTCCGGTATGACCGCGGTCCACTGACTCCAGAATAAGAAGGTGATTGGCTATGAACGCAATAACAGACAACAAGCCGGCGATGGCACCGGTCAAGAACCGTCGACGCATGCCCACCGAGCTGAGCATCTTCCTGGTGCTGATCGGTATCGGCCTGGTGTTTGAACTGTTCGGCTGGATCGTGCGCGACCAGAGCTTTTTGATGAACTCCCAGCGCCTGGTGCTGATGATCCTGCAAGTATCGATCATCGGCCTGCTGGCCATCGGTGTGACCCAGGTGATCATCACCACCGGTATCGACCTGTCTTCCGGTTCGGTGCTGGCCTTGTCAGCGATGATCGCTGCGAGCCTGGCGCAGACCTCCGACTTTTCCCGGGCGGTGTTTCCGTCCCTGACCGACCTGCCGGTGTGGATCCCGGTGGCGATGGGCCTGGGCGTGGGGCTGCTGGCGGGGGCGATCAACGGCAGTATTATCGCGGTGACCGGGATTCCGCCGTTTATCGCGACCCTGGGCATGATGGTCTCGGCCCGTGGCCTGGCGCGTTACTACACCGAAGGCCAGCCGGTGAGCATGCTTTCGGATTCCTACACAGCCATCGGCCATGGCGCGATGCCGGTGATCATCTTTCTGGTGGTGGCGGTGATTTTCCATATCGCCCTGCGCTACACCAAGTACGGCAAGTACACCTACGCCATCGGCGGCAACATGCAGGCGGCGCGCACCTCGGGGATCAACGTCAAGCGCCACCTGATCATCGTCTACAGCATCGCCGGGCTGCTGGCAGGCCTGGCCGGCGTGGTGGCTTCGGCCCGTGCGGCGACCGGCCAGGCCGGCATGGGCATGTCCTACGAGCTGGACGCGATTGCCGCCGCGGTGATCGGCGGCACCAGCCTGGCGGGCGGGGTAGGGCGCATCACCGGCACCGTGATCGGCGCGCTGATCCTTGGCGTGATGGCCAGCGGGTTTACCTTTGTCGGCGTGGATGCGTATATCCAGGACATCATCAAGGGGCTGATCATCGTGGTGGCGGTGGTGATCGACCAATATCGCAACAAGCGCAAGCTCAAACGCTGAGACAATATTGAGGACAGTACCGGTCAAGTGTGGGAGGGGGCTTGCCCCCGATGGCGGTGTGTCAGCTTGCACATCCATGTCTGGCTGACCGCTATCGGGGGCAAGCCCCCTCCCACATTTTTAGTTCTATGCCATCCGTATTAACCGTTTGTCTTCTATATAGCTCCACTGGACTGAATTTCTTGCTATAAACGCACTCCGATGACCGTTCGCCAAGCCCGTCCTGGTGCTTTTGGGGGTTGATCGGGAAAAATGCCTGTCATTTCAGTTGCTGCGCCTTCCAGTCGGCCTTAGACTGCCGCCCCTCGTAAATTGAGTGCCGGGTGGCGCTTGGAATGGATGGCGCCTTTGCGAGACCTCCAGAGGTCGGCCGGAACGCTCCCTTATTCGCCTTAATGCACGTATTTTTTATAGAGAAATCAATGACAAAGGAAAAGTTGCTGGCCATGCCGGCGGATGACTACATGAATGCCGAACAGCACGCTTTTTTCGAGAAGTTGCTGCAAGACATGAAAGTGGAACACCACGAGCGCATTGAACAGAACCGTATCGCCATTGAAAGCCTGGACACCCCGGCCGACCCGGCCGACGCCGCTTCCGTGGAAGAAGAGCGCACCTGGCTGGTCAATGCCATCGACCGCGACCAGCGCATGTTGCCGCAGCTGGAGCGTGCCCTGGAACGCATCAAGGAAGATTCCTTTGGCTGGTGTGATGACAGCGGCGAGCCTATCGGCCTCAAGCGCCTGCTGATCAGCCCCACTACCAAATACTGCATCGAAGCCCAAGAGCGCCACGAGCAGATCGACAAGCACCAGCGTCAAGCCTGATGCGGTGTACGGGGGGCCGCATGATCGGCTCCCCCGGAAGTTTTTCGTTACGCCCTGGCTATTGATCTGCTGCAAGCACCCGTACTAAAGGCCCATGGATAATGGCCCGATACTGGCGTTTAATGCAGACACAATAACGACAAGCAGCGGGGTAACGACAATGGCTGGAGACGGATCTCTGATGGGCGCAGCAGTACCACCGCAAACGGTGGCGCGCGTGCTCCCCGGCTGGCTGACACCGCTCCTGCAGAGCACCGCCCTGGTGCTGTTGATGCTGGGTCTGGCGTCTGCCCGTTTGCCGCTCTACCTCTGCCTGCCACTGGCCTTGCTGGTGATCTGGCTGCCCCGCCTGAAAAAAACCAGGCCTGTCGTGGCTCACGCCGCCGCCAGCGATGCGATTGGCGAGCTGACGCGCGACCTGTCCCATACCACCAGCCACAATGCACTCTCCGCTGCGGGCGTGGCCTATTCGGTCAAGCAGCTGGCGGCGCGTCTGCAATCGCAGTTGAGCGCCTCCCAGCAGATCGTCAGCAGCGCGCAAGTGATGATCGGCACCGAACACGTCACTTCTCAGCTCAGCCGCCAGGCCTTGGGCGCCGCCGGCCAGGCCCACCAGCGCAGCAGCGAGGGCCGTGAAGTGCTGGTGCAGTCGATCACGCGCATGCATCAGCTCAGCCAGCGCGCCGATGCCAGCCGCGAGCTGATCGAGGCATTGAGCCAGCGCAGCGAGGAAATCCAGCGCGTGACGCTGGTGATCCAGTCTATCGCCAGCCAGACCAACCTGCTCGCGCTGAACGCGGCGATCGAGGCGGCGCGGGCCGGGGAACATGGATGCGGGTTTGCCGTGGTCGCCGATGAAGTGCGCGGCCTCGCGGGTCGCACTGCCACGGCCACCGATGAGGTAGGGGTGATGGTCGCCGATATCCAGCAGCGCACGGCCCAGGTGGTGGAGCAGATTCGCCAGCTGTCGGCGGACCTGCACACCGGCGTCGAACAGGTGGAACATGCCGGCGAACACCTGGCGAGCATCGCCAGCCTGGCGGCGGACGTGGAACAGCAGGTCAATGAAATCGCCCAGGGCACCGACACCAACCGCACGCAACTCGACAGCCTGTTCCACGCCGTGGAGCAAATGCGCAGCGACCTGACGGTCAGCGACCAGCAAACCCGGCAGCTCGCCGACGCGGCGGTGCAAATGGAAGGGCAGGCCGAAATCATCAGCGAGCGCCTGGCGCAAGTCGGCCTGGATGACTATCACCAGCGTATCTACGACCTGGCCCGCGAAGGCGCCCGGCGCATTGGCGAACAGTTCGAGACGGATGTACTGCACAACCGGATCAGCCAGGAGGATCTGTTCGACCGCAGTTACACGCTGATTCCGAATACGAGCCCGAGCAAGTACAAGACGCGTTTTGACGCGTACACCGATCAGGTGCTGCCCGCCATTCAGGAAGCTTTGTTGCCGCGCCACGAAGGCCTGGTGTTTGCCATCGCCTGTACCCCGCAGGGCTATGTACCCACGCACAACAAAGCGTTTTCCCACGCCTTGACCGGAGATGCCGGGGTGGACGCAGTGCAAAACCGTACCAAGCGCAAGTTTGACGACCGCACCGGCCTGCGTTGCGGCAGCCATCAACAAGCCATGTTGCTGCAGACCTACACCCGCGACACCGGCGAGCTGATGCACGATTTGTCGGTGCCGATCATGGTGCAGGGGCGACATTGGGGTGGCTTGCGCCTGGGCTACAAGCCGCAGGGGGCCACGCCCAAAGCCTAGGGATTGTTGCCGTTTATGCAACGAAGCTATTCCTGGGACAGCTTTTTCCTACTGGCACAAAGCCGTAGTATAGCCAACATTGTTAGCAAGCTAACTAATGCTGCGGAGAAGCTCCATGTACAACAAAGTCGATGTGGCCGTGATGATCGGCAGTGGCGTGCCTGAAACCCTTCGTGCGCTGGGTCAGCGCGCCTGTTGGGTGGTATTGCTCAATGGCGAGCAGCGGGGCACTGCGTTTTCCAGTCGCGAAGAGGCGCAAGCGTGCAAGGCTGCCTGGCAAGCGCTGTTGCGCCTGGAACAGTCAGACAGCCTGCATTGATCAAACGGTTGGAGACTCGTGCAGCAGCGCGTTGAGGTCATCGACCGCAGGCGCCCATTCGGCATCGACGTGCAATTGTTCTCGGAGGAAACTGGCCTGTTGCTCGCTCCAGAACGGCGCATCGACAAGCTTTACCTCGTCCGGCAGACGGTGCTCGGCGGTGAAGCGTTCGATGCCTTCCTGAGTGGAATCCAGGCCCAATTGTTCGAACAGGGTTTCAAGTGTCGGGGTGGTGGTGTCCATAAGATTCTCCATGCGAGCCGATTAGCGTCATGCATGTGAGGGGCAGGGCACGCCAGAGTTCTATCGGATTGTCACGAATTGAGTGCGCCTGAATCGACGGCGGTTTTCAGGGCCTTGGCCGCTTCTTTGCCGGCGATGGCAGCCGCGTCGACGGTTTTGAACCAGCGGTCTTTTTCTACCTGATGTGCTGTCACGGTGGTCAGCGGTGGTTTGGCCCGCATGATGATGACCGCTTGAAACTCACCGTCTACTTCCCTGGCATCGCCATGGATAAAAAATTCGCCAATATCAAATTCCGTCACGTATAGCCTTCCCTTCGAGGTAACTAACTGCACTGATGAAACCTGACCCGCAGGGGGCAAACTTCAATGGACGGGCCAGTATGGCAGTTGTTGAGGGGCCGCTGTGCAGTAAAGTCAGCCAGGTGACGAAACGTGTGTGCCGTGCAGGCTATGCAGGCTGGCTTCCAGGGCCTTGGCCAGCGCACAGGCCTTGGTGTGGTCGCTGCGAAAGCCTTTTATCCTGCCACTGGTCACTTCCTGGATATGAAAAAAGTTTTTCCCGGCGGGCAGCACTCGATAATGCACGCAATTGGAGTACACATCGGATGCAGGTAAGCAGTAGTATTGACGTTCGTCTGGACATGATGGACGAGTGTGAAAGGACGTTTCGTTGTGTTGACGTCGTTGCATGCTCAGCTCCTGTCGATCAACCTTGTTGATATAGCCGCCACGTTTGCGGTGGTTTTGACTTGTGTTGCTGTTTTACTATTGTCGTCGGCAGCTCGCGCCTGGTTCCATGCCTGGGTATTTTCTTTTGTGATGCGTGTCGGAAAACTGCGTTTTTAATCGGGTTATTCTCTGAAGTTGCTCGACTCGTATTCTCGGGTCGTTGAACCTGTGATTTGCTGTATTGCCGGATGACCTTGCAAAAGGGCCACCGCGCCTGTCCGTACGGGTCTTATGGGTTTTCTTCAGATTTTTAACCAGTGTGTGATCGTGCCGTAACGGCCGTTTTTTTGTGCTGCTCGCTCAAGCGGGCAGTGCTATTTCGATGTGGGGGCGTTTCCTTGGCAGTCAGTAATCTGGATGTGCACGCGTTATTCGTGCTGGGTGATTTGCGCGCAAAGTTGGTCAAGCTGTTTCAATCTCGTTTTGTCTACGTCACCGAACAGACGCCGGAAGGTATCTATGTCGCTGAGATCGATACCGAAGCGGCGCTGGTCGTGGACGACAAGCAGCGCCTTGAGCTCAAGGTAGGCGACCACTTTCGCGCGGCGGTGTTGCCCAGCCGCGAAGGTGGGAAGTTCGAACTTAAATTCCGCGATATCAAGTTGACCGTATATGGCCTGGGTGATTACGCCTTTGTGTCATCGGCCGATGGCGAGGGAATTGTGTTCAAGGAAGGCCACAGCGTAATGCTGGTATTTGCCGCCCATGAACAACTTCAGGAAGGCCTGACCAAAACCCTCAAGGCCGTCACGGGCAAAGCCGCCAAGTGGCGCAAGGGCGAACTGGTGACGTTCAAGGCCAGCGAATAAGCGGTAAATACGGCGAACTTCCTGTACCTCCCGGAACCTCTACTACAGTTGAGTTGACTTAACTACTCAATGGCTTCGCGCATAGCAGCAAAGCCGTCCGCTGATTGCTGCGTTTTCGTGAGGTGCTTGGAAATGAAAGGATGGAGAACACTGCTGGCGGCATCGCTGACGGCCCTCGGGCTGTCAACGGCGTCGTTGCCGGCGTCGGCAGCACAGGCGCCGGTGCACTTTGCCGACCTGAACTGGGAAAGTGGCAGCCTGATCACCGAGGTGCTGCGGTTCATTGTCGAGAAGGGCTACGACTTGCCCACCGACACCTTGCCCGGCACCACCATCACCCTGGAAACCGCCCTGGCCAAGAACGATATTCAGGTGATCGGTGAAGAGTGGGCGGGCCGCAGCCCGGTCTGGGTCAAGGCCGAGGCTGAAGGCAAGGTGGTGGGCCTGGGCGATACGGTCAAGGGTGCCACCGAAGGCTGGTGGGTGCCGGAGTACGTGGTCAAGGGTGACCCAAGCAAGAATATCAAGCCGCTGGCCCCTGACTTGAAAAGCGTAAATGACCTGGCGCGCTATAAGGATGTGTTCAAAGACCCGGAATCCCCAGGCAAGGGGCGCTTCCTCAACAGCCCCATCGGCTGGACCTCGGAAGTGGTCAACAAGCAAAAGCTCAAGGCGTATGGCCTGGACGACAGCTACCTGAACTTCCGCAGCGGCTCGGGGGCAGCACTGGATGCCGAGATTGCGTCTTCGATCCGCCGAGGCAAGCCGGTGCTGTTCTACTACTGGTCGCCCACGCCGTTGATGGGCCGCTATAAGTTGATTCAGCTCGAAGAACCGCCGTTCGATGCCGAGGCCTGGAAGACCCTGACGGATGCGGACAATCCGAACCCCAAACCGACGCGGTCTTTGGCTTCCAAGTTGAGCATCGGGGTATCCACGCCGTTCCAGAAGGAGCATCCGCAGATTGCCCAGTTCTTCGAGAAGGTCGAGTTTCCCATCGAACCGCTGAACAAGGCATTGGCGACGATGAGCGAGCATCACACCCCACCCAGGGAAGTCGCCCAGGCGTTCCTCAAGGAGCATCCTGAAGTGTGGAAGGCGTGGTTGACGGACGATGTGGCCGGTAAGGTCGAGGCAAGCCTCAAGTAGCGCGCAGAGCTGGATGCTGGAGCCCGGATCGTTCCCACGCTCCCGCGTGGGAATGCAGCCCGTGACGCTCCGCGTCACCTTTGCGCAATCGCTCAGCGGATGGCGGGACGCGGAGCGTCCCAATCGGCATTCCCACGCGGAGCGTGGGAACGATCACGCGGGCTTCGACGCTAGAAGCCCGTCAATACGCCGGCGATACGTGGGCAAACGCCGGATCGTTCCCACGCTCCCGCGTGGGAATGCAACCCGTGACGCTCTGCGTCACCTTTGCGCAATCGTTCAGCGGATGGCGGGACGCGGAGCGTCCCAATCGGCATTCCCACGCGGAGCGTGGGAACGATCACGCGAGCTTCGACGCTAGAAGCGCGTCTGCACCGCTAACTCAAAGGTTCGCGGGGAGCAGATAATACGCCGGCGATACATGGGCAAACGCCGGATCGTTCCCACGCTCCCGCGTGGGAATGCAGCCCGTGACGCTCCGCGTCACCTTTGCGCAATCGCTCAGCGGATGGCGGGACGCGGAGCGTCCCAATCGGCATTCCCACGCGGAGCGTGGGAACGATCACGCGAGCTTCGACGCTAGAAGCCCGTCTGCACCGCTAACTCAAAGGTTCGCGGGGAGCCCAGATAATAGGCCGGCGATACGTGGGCAAACTCGGCGTACACCTCGTTGGTCAAGTTACGGACCCGGCCGGTTATCGAGGTCTGCGTATCCCATTTGTAGCGCAGGAACGTACCCAGCAACGTGTACGCCGGCACCGTCTGGGTATTGGCGTTGTCGGCATATACCTGGGCGACGTAGCGCGCATCCACGCCGCCTTGCCAGTCCTCGGAAAAGTCGTACGTCAGCCACAGGTTGCCTACGCGCTTGGGTACGTTAGTCGGCGTATTGCCCTTGCGCGACACCACGGCACCGCTGGCGGTTTTCTCGTTGAAGTCATCGTATTGCGCATCCACCCAGGCGAAGTTTCCCTCAGCCAGCAGTCTGGGGGTTATGCGCAGCGAACTGGCCAGTTCGATGCCCCTGGAAGACTGCGCACCCACGGGAATGCTGCGGGTCGGATCCTGTGGGTCGGTCACGGCGAAATCCTTGCGCTCGATCCTGTAAGCAGCAAGCGTGGCGGCGCCAAGACGATCCAGGTAGTCGAACTTGCTGCCGATTTCCCACTGTTTGCCAGTCGACACGTCCAATACTTGGGTCGTGGTGCTCGGCTGCTCGGCAGCGGTGCTGTATTGCACGTAGACGTTGGCCGATGGAATGAACTGGTAGGTCAAGCCCACGCGCCCGGTCACCGGTTCCCAACGGCGCTTGAAATGCCGTGGGTTGGCGGCGGTTATCGTTCGGTGGTTGGTGACGTCAAGGTCGATGGCGTCATAGCGCAGGCCGGACAGCAGCGACAACGTGTCAGTCAAGCCCAGGCGGTTTTCCATGAACAGCGCCTTGGTCGTCACTGCATTGGTCTTGTCTTCGATAAAGCCTGGGCGAGTGCCGGGAATGTCGTAGAAGTGGCCTGGGTTGTAGCCGTTCGGGTCTACCGCACTGTTGCCCGGCACGTTCAAGGGGCTGTTGGTGGTGCTGTTGACCTTGTATTCGAAGCCACCGGACCAGGTGGTGGCCAAGCCGAAGGCAGTGTCCTCATGGCGCAGCTCGAACTGGTTGCCGTTCTGCTCGCCCTGATGCCGCACCTGATAGGCGGTCGAGCGGTTCACCGCGCTGTTGTCGGCGTTGTACTGGTAAGTCTCCAGGTTGCGGTAGTCGCGCTGGCTGTCGAGGTGGTAGAGGGTGTTTTTCAGGCGGGTGCTGTCGTTGATCCGGTAGTCGATGATCGAGCGGGCCCAAAGCGTGCGCTGCTCGTAGCGCCCATCTGAGACGTTGTAGTTGTTGAAGCGGTTGTGCTTGTCGATCTTCAGCTCGCCCGCCTTGGGATTGAGCACCGGGGTGCCCCAGTAGGGGCTGTCTTCGTGCTCGTCCTGATATTCCAGCGCCAGGGTATGGGACAGGTCCGGGGTCAGGTCGCTGAGCAGGGAAAACGCTAGGCTCCAGGCTTCGCGCTGGTCGCGGTCGATGTAGCTGTGCTGCGTGTTGCGGCTCACATCCAGGCGCGCGTAATGCTGCACTTGTGCCCCGGGCTCCGTCAGCGCATGGTTAAGGCCAATAGCCATGCCGGCGGTGTCATAGCTGCCGTACGTCAGCTGGCCTTCGGCGGCCTGCTCGTCACGGCTGGCCAGTTTGGTCACGTAGTTCAGCGAGCCGCCTACGGAGCCTGCGCCATTGATCAGGGAGGAGGGGCCGCCCATCAGTTCGACACGGTCGTAGATCCACGCATCCACTGGCCGCGCCAGGCCTGTGGCGACATTGATGCCGTTGAACATCTGGGTGATCTGGCTGCTGGTGAATCCGCGGTATGAGACAAAGCCTCCAAAGCCTGGCGGCGCGCTGGCGTTGACGCCGGGCAGGGTATTGGCGGCGTCGCGGAAGGTCTTGGCGCCACGGCGCTCGATGTCGTTGCGCGAAGCGATGGCCACCGACGCCGGGGTTTCGCGCATGCTCAATCCCAATCGCGACGCCACACCGCTGGATTGATCCAGGGCCAGGCCGGGATCAGCGGTTTGCTCGCCGTCAATGGTGGTCGGGGCCAGCTCAATGGCTGGGGCGCAGACAGGCAGGCAGCCGAACAGGCCCGCCAGCAGGGGAATATGTTTCATGGTTGAATCCTGAAAACGTGGCTTGAAAACAACGCACGGCCGCGCGTGTTCCTCAGGGAAACGCGGGTCAGTGCAAAGGGTTAGCGCAGGGTTCAGGCAGAAACAGGCGGCGCGCGCGGATGAGCCGTGGGCCAGGTGAAGCGGGCAGGGATGTCAGCGGCCAGTACCACGGCCGGAGGCGGTGCGTGCGGCTGTGGCAGCACCGCCACATTCAGCTGACTGCTGAGCGCAGGGCCCATGCCGCCCGTTGAGCACAGCGGGCAACCGAACGCCTTGGCCAGCGTTGGCAGGCTTTCATCGGTCGAGTTCGTTGGCACGGGCGCCTGGGTGCGCGGATCAACCGTGCAAAACTGACCGCTGATGCCATTGAGCTGCATCCCGACCATCTGCCCATGCCCGATGCTGCAGGCGAACACATTGAACAGGACGCTGCAATACAGCATCCAGGCAATGAGCGAGCGGTCGGTACGGGCGAGTTTCATGGGGCGGCACTTTACCATCAGCCGCCGACGAAATACCTGCAGAAAATATCAGGGCGTCTATTCTCATTCGCACATTTTCTGGGAGGAGCCCGCCATGAGCTTCGTCATTGCGCGCTGGATCGTCGGGATTTTCACCTGCATCAGCATGGTGCACTTGTACTGGGCCGCTGGCGGCAAACTCGGCAGCCTGGCGGCCATTCCTCAATTGCCGGGCGAATTCGCCAGCGGGCCCAGGCCGGCGTTCAAGCCCTCGGCGCTGGGCACCTTTCTCGTCGCCATGGGGCTGGTGGCGATTGCGCTGCTCGTCTGCCTGCGCGCCGGACTTTACTTTTCGCCGGTGTCCCATGGAGCGCTGCAATGGGGGATCAGTGTGATTGCCGTGCTGATGTTCGCCCGAGCGATTGGCGATTCGGAGCTGGTGGGGTTTTTCAAGAAGGTGGCCGGCTCAAGGTTTGCCAAGCTGGATACCTATCTGTATTCGCCGCTGTGCCTGGTGTTGGGAGCGGGATTGCTGGTGGTGGCATGGGGGTGAGAAATAAGGCAATCTGATGGCCCCCCTGTAACGAAATCCTCGCCAGAATCACTTTTATTTCAGGTGGTTAGGTGAGGAAGCTAATGCGCACTGTAGGGATCATGCTGATTGCCTGTTCATTGGCCGGCGGCGCGTCAGCCGTGCAGGCTCGGGAGTTGCGCGAGGGTGACAAGTACATGTGCAGTTGGGGCGCAGGCACGGCCGCAAGAGCCCAGGAACTCAAGCTGTCGGGGGTGTCGCTGTATGCCGCACGGCAGAAGATTCAGTCCATCAAATTCACCAAGTCGTGGATGCGCATGATGGCCATGGGCATCACCGAACAGACCTATGACAGCCGTTCCCGCCTCAAGCCGGAGGCGATTCGCCAGACGTTCTACCAGGATTGCCTGCGCTATAAGTTAGCGCGCAAATAAGCGTCCTTCCCGGGCTCCAGCGGGGCCGGTTTACAAATCCACGACAAATGCTGTGTATGTATTTGCATACAATCGCGTCCTTGATCAGGAGGCGTGTATGCAAGTGCTTATTCGAGCAGCGACCGTCGAGGACATCGACTTGCTCACAACCATTCGTACCTCGGTGGTGCAAAACCACCTGAGCCTCGAACAGATGGCTGATCTGGGCATCACGCCGCAGGTATTGGTCGACACGCTGCGCGCAGCACCGTGTGCATGGATCGCGGAAGTGGATGGCCAGGCTGCGGCCTTTTCCATGGTCGATTTGGAGGCCGGCGAGGTGTTCGCGATGTTCGTGTTACCCACTCACGAGAATCTTGGTCTGGGCCGTCGCTTGATGGCAGTGGCCGAGACTGCGCTGTTTGAGCATCACGATCACCTGTACCTGGTCACCGATGGCCGCGATGAGATACGTGCCAACGGGTTTTATCAACGCCTCGGCTGGCGGAAGGCCGGCTTCGTTGACGGAGACGACGTTCGCTACGAAAAGAGCAGGGCGCGCTGATTCCATGAGCGCCTCAGCCCCTCACTCATCCAACAGCTTGCGCAACTTCGTGTTGGGCGTGCTGGGCGCTGCAGCGCTGCTGGGCGTCTATTTCATACAACTCAACGCCAAGGTAGATCGCCAGCGTGAAGAAGCCGCCGAGCAGTTGGCATTGTGCCTTCATCTGGAGCGTGTCGCCGGAGCAACCGCTTCAACCAATATTGAACTTGGCGAGGCGTGCAGACAGTTGAACGAGCAGGTAGTAAAGCGCGCGAAAGTTCAATAATTATTTACCGCTTGCTTATAAGCGGTTTAATGAAGGGCTTAGTTTCAATAACTGCACCAAAAAGAGGCGTTAAAAGCCTGCATTCCTTAAAAAACATGTGGTTATTGAATGACTTACGGCGCTTCAAATCCGACGAAAGGAATAAAATAATCTTGTGACGCGTTTTTGCACTCGCTACTATAGACAGGCGTTCACCTCCCACGGTTTATGCATTTTTAAATCCCAAGTTTCCATCAGCTACTTGGGATTTTTTTTGCCTGGAATTTGACCCTGTATACAACCGCGTCGGGAATATCGGCTCTATCCAGCGTTGCCTGGCGAAATGAGGCATGGTCAGCACTTTGAGCGAATCGTTCGACCTTGGGCAAAAACCTCATCTACGCTGTCTGCATCACCGCTACAGGCTAAGGCCCACGCAAGGATGCCTTCATGATCTCGATCGTCGAATTCAACCGCATCATGGCCTCTGGATTCCTGCCGCTGGCCTGCGATTGCAGCCTGAACAGGGATGGTTCGCTGCGCATCAGTATCTTTGAGCCGACGTCCGGTCGCGTCGATCTGTTGCTCACTCGCGTGTCCCCCGAAGGCCTGGACAGCGTGCGTTCCATCTCGAACCTGATAGGGGAGCTGCGCACGGAACTCAGGGCCGGGCGCCGTGGGTTTGCCGCCGGCTAGAACCTTGATACGCCGCGTCAGAGGCGACGCAGGAAGGACTTGACGATGTGCCGTGTGGCGTCGGTGGTGTCCAATTCATCAAGAGCGCCATAGGCGTACCACTGCCAGTCGACGATTTCGTTGCACGGCCGTGCCTCGTCGACATTCACCACCGAAGCCTCGAAGACATGGTGGAGAGTGTCGCGGGCCTTCAACTCCTGCAGGTACAGCAAGCCGTCGACGTTTAATCCTGTCTCTTCCTGCAACTCGCGTTCGGCCGCGCCCACCGGCCGTTCACCGCGCTCTACCTTGCCGCCCGGCAATGCCCATTTGGATCTGGCCTTGCGCACGAAGAGGATGTGTCCCGCGTGTTCGCATATAACCGTGGCGCGTATTTTCATCATTGGTGCCTGTAACTGGTTCTGTCATAAAAGTGTAATGCAATTGTCATGCTAAGTGGTTATGGCGCGCCGGGGTGTGTATGTGGATACTGCCCGTTTGACGTAAACGAACGAGGAGAGCAGATGAGCACCGTACGTTGGGGCATGATCGGCTGTGGCAGTGTTACCGAATTGAAGAGTGGACCCGCTTTCTACAAAGCGCCAGGTTCGGCCCTGGTGGCCGTGATGGGGCGCCGCGAGGAAGCCGTGCGTGATTATGCGACACGCCATGGTATTGCCCGCTTCTATACCGACGCCCAGGCCTTGATCAACGACCCCGAGGTGGACGCGGTCTACATCGCCACACCCCCCGATAGCCATCTGGACTACAGCTTGATGGTGGCGGCCGCAGGCAAGCATTGCTGCGTCGAAAAGCCCATGTCGTTGAACGCCGAGCAGAGCGCGTTGATGCAACGCACGTTCGAGCGCGCCGGGCTGCACCTGTTTGTCTCCTACTATCGACGTTCATTGCCGCGCTTCCAGCAAGTGCGCACCTGGCTGGACGAAGGCCGTATCGGCGACTTGCGCCACCTCACCTGGACCCTGTGCAAACCCGCAGCGGCGGCAGACACCAGCCCGGCCAATTGGCGCACCGATCCCGCGATTGCCGGCGGCGGTTATTTTGCCGACCTGGCCAGCCACGGCTTCGACCTGTTCCAGTACCTGGCGGGTGATATCGTCGAGGTCTCGGGCTTCAGCGCACGACAGGCGGAGCGCTACGCAGCGGAGGACGCGGTCACCGCCTGCTGGACCTTCGCCAGCGGCGCGTTGGGCATGGGCTGCTGGAACTTCGTCGCCGATCGTCGCGAAGACCGGGTCGAGCTGATCGGTAGCGTTGGGCGCATCACCTTTTCGGTATTCGAAGACCAGCCGTTGCGCCTTGAGGCCGAGACCGAAGAGGTGTTGGAAGTGCCCTGCCATGCGCATATCCAATGGCATCACGTGTTGGCGATGAATGCCCATATTCGGGGTGATGCCAAACATCCTTCGCTGGCCATCGAGGCGCTGAAGACGGATCGAATCCTGGACAAGGTGCTGCAGCGTTACTCCCAACATCCTTAATCGTCGCTATAGGCTGCTGCAAAATGTTTAGAGAGAGACCGCGATGAAATACTGGATGGTGTTGTGGCTGCTGATTGCCGCCTGCGCGACGGCAGCGCCGCGCAGCCAAGGGCAGGCAGGGGAGTTTGATTTTTATGTGTTATCGCTGTCGTGGTCGCCGACGTTTTGCCTGACGAACCCGAGCAATGAGCAGTGTTCGGGCAAAGGCTACGGGTTCGTGCTGCATGGGTTGTGGCCGCAGTATGCGCGGGGAGGGTGGCCTGCATCCTGTGCGCCGCGCTCGCGATTGAGCGCCGAAGAAATGGACAAGGGCACCACGCTGTTTCCCAGCCGTGCCCTGCTCAAGCATGAGTGGGCCAAGCACGGCACCTGCACTGGGCTTGCGCCGCTGCAATACCTGGAGAAATCCGATACGGCACTGGGAGCCGTCGTGATTCCGTCGCAATTGCAGCCGCTCAACACACCGCCGTCATTACCGGCAAGGGAGATCGAGGCGCTGTTTCGCGAAAGCAACCCGCGCATGGGCAACCACGGGATGGCTGTTATCTGCAAAGGCAAGGTGCTGTCTGAAGTGCGCATCTGCCTGACCAAGGACCTGGCCTTCACCGGTTGCCCGCGCAGCGTGAAAAGCCAGTGCCGTGGTGGCGATATCCGGATTCCCGCGCAGCGCTGAGTCTCATGCTCGTTGAGGGGCATTTTGTTCAATACCCATCACGCCCCAGCCTTTACCGTGATGCCATCCCTGTCTGGCATCACGAAAAGGAACTGCAATGAGCTTGATCATTTCCATGGCGGCGTTCGCCCTCGCCACCTCCATTACGCCTGGGCCTGTCAACGTGGTCGCCCTGAGCAGCGGCGCCCGCTTCGGCTTTGCCGCCAGCCAGAAGCATGTGTTCGGCGCTGCGCTTGGCTTCACCTTGCTGCTGGTATTGATAGGCCTGGGTTTGCACGAAGTGCTGCTGCGCTGGCCGATCCTGACCCAGCTGATTCAGTGGGGCGGGGTAGCATTCCTGCTCTACATGGCCTGGAAACTCGCGGTGGACAACGGCCAGTTGCACGCCGACGGCGCCGCCACGGCGCCCTCGATGCTGTACGGCGCGATCATGCAGTGGCTCAACCCCAAGGCCTGGCTGGCGTGTGTGGCGGGGATGGGGCTGTTTGCGGCGGACGGTGATGCCGGGCAAGTCTGGTTGTTCGCCAGCCTCTACCTGGTGATCTGCTACCTGTCGGTGGCGTGCTGGGCCTATGCCGGAACGTTCTTGCGTCGCTACCTGCACAATCCTCGGGGTGTCCGGGTGTTCAACCGTTCAATGGCCGCGTTGCTGGTGGCCAGTGTGGGTTATTTGCTGATGGCTTGAGCCGTTCGCGGTATTGCCCCGGCGTGGCGGCAAAATGCTGTTTGAACGCACGTTGGAAATGCGCTTGGTCGGCAAACCCAGCAGCCAGCGCCACTTCGGCGATCAGCGCGCCATTGCGCAGTTGGGTGCGGGCGAACTGGATACGGCTGTTGACCACAAACGCATGGGGCGTCAGCCCGTAATACTGCTTGAACGCGCGGATCAGGTACGACGGCGACAGCTCGGCCGCCTGGCAAATGTCTTCAAGCTTCAGGGCCTCGGTGCAGTGTTCGCGGATGTAGTCGGCGGCGCGCTCCAGCTTGTGATTGACCTCCCGTACCGGCGCGAGCGAAGGGTTCAGGCGTTGCTGCACCTCGCTGAAGTAGCTCACCAGCGCGCTCTGTTTCTGCAGCAGTTCGGCCCGTTCATCCACCAGAAGCCGGTACACGCCCAGCGAGCCGTGGTACAGCGACGTGTCCTGCGTGTGCGGTGTGTTGAACGGGCGGTAACCCTGATCGGTGCTGAAGCCCAGTTGATGCTGCAGGTCGGTCATCCAGGGTGTGTCGAGGTAGAGCATATGGTAGGACCAATGCTCGTTTTCGATGGGATTGCAGGCGTGCACATCGCCCGGGTTCATCAACACCACGGTGCCGGCGCTGATCTGGAAAGTCTGGTCGCAATAGTGGTAATAGCTGCGCCCGCGCGTGATTGCGCCGATGGAAAAATGCTCATGGGCGTGGCGGGTGTAAGTGACCTTGCGCCCGTCGGCAATGGTGCGCGCTTCGATGAAGGGCAAGCGCTCGTCGCGCCAGAAGCGCGGCGCGTGCGAAGGGTGGGCGGGCGTGTTCGACTGCATGGCGATGGCTCCTACCGGTCAAGCGGGCACCAGAAAGGCCGCTTCCAGCAATTGCCGAGTATAGGGGTGCTGGGGGTTAGCGAAAATCTCCCTGGCATCCCCTTGTTCCACGACCTGACCCTGCTTGACCACCATCAGCTGGTGGCTGAGCGCCTTGACCACCGCCAGGTCATGACTGATAAACAGGTAGGTCAGGTTGTACTTGGCCTGCAAGCCGCGCAGCAATTCCACCACTTGGCGCTGCACCGTGCGGTCCAGCGCCGACGTCGGCTCGTCCAGCAGGATCAGGCGCGGTTTGAGCACCAGGGCGCGGGCGATTGCGATGCGCTGGCGCTGGCCGCCGGAGAACTCATGGGGGTAGCGATGGCGTGACTCCGGGTCCAGGCCGACCTCCTTGAGCGCGGCAATGATCGCGGCTTCCTGCTCGGCCGGCGTACCCATCTTGTGGATGCGCAACCCCTCGCCGACGATCTCGCTGACACACATGCGCGGGCTCAGGCTGCCGAAAGGGTCTTGAAACACCACCTGCATTTCCCGGCGCAACGGGCGCACCTGCTGCTGGGTGAGGCGGTCCAGCTGCTGGCCTTCGAAGCGAATGCCGCCCTGGCTGCCGATCAGGCGCAGGATCGCCAGGCCCAGGGTGGATTTGCCCGAGCCGCTTTCGCCGACGATGCCCAGAGTTTGCCCCTGGGGCAGGCTGAAGTTGATGCCGTCCACCGCCTTGACGTAATCGACGGTGTTGCGCAGAAAACCTTTCTTGATCGGGAACCAGACCTTCAGGTCGTCCACTTCCAGCAAGGGTGGCCCGACTTCGTTGGTGGCCGGCCCACCGCTGGGTTCGGCCGCCAGCAATTCCTGGGTGTACGGGTGTTGCGGCGCCTGGAACAGCGTTTCGCAATCGGCCTGCTCAACAATGCAGCCCTGTTGCATCACGCACACGCGGTGAGCGATCCGGCGCACCAGGTTCAAGTCGTGGCTGATCAGCAGCAACGCCATGCCCAGGCGCGCCTGCAGTTCCTTGAGCAGTTCCAGGATCTTGAGTTGCACCGTTACGTCGAGGGCGGTGGTTGGCTCGTCGGCGATCAGCAGTTCCGGCTCGTTGGCCAGGGCCATGGCGATCATCACTCGCTGGCGCTGGCCGCCGGAGAGCTCGTGGGGCAGTGCCTTGAGGCGCTTGTGCGGCTCGGGGATGCCCACCAGCTCCAGCAGTTCCAGGGTGCGCTGGGTGGCGACCTTGCCGGTGAGGCCCTTGTGCAGGCCGAGCACTTCGTTGATCTGTTTTTCGATGCAGTGCAGCGGGTTCAGCGAGGTCATCGGCTCCTGGAAGATCATCGCAATGCGGTTGCCGCGAATATGCCGCAGGGTCTTTTCCTTGAGCGTCAGCAGGTCTTGCCCGGCGTAGCTGATGGTGCCGGACGGGTGCCGCGCCAACGGGTACGGCAGCAGCCGCAGGATCGAATGCGCCGTCACCGATTTGCCGGAACCGCTTTCGCCGACCAGGGCCAGGGTTTCGCCGCGCTTGATATCGAAGCTGACGTTATTGACCACGCGATGGTGATGCTCGCCCGTGACGAACTCGACACTGAGGTCGCGGATTTCGATCAGATTGTCCTGATTCATCTCATTTCCTCGGGTCGAAGGCGTCACGAGCGGACTCGCCGATAAACACCAGCAAGCTCAACATGATCGCCAGCACGGCAAACGCACTCATGCCCAGCCACGGCGCCTGTAGGTTGGATTTGCCCTGGGCCACCAGTTCGCCCAGTGACGGTGAGCCGGCCGGCAGGCCGAAGCCCAGGAAGTCCAGGGCGGTGAGGGTGCCGATGGCGCCCGTGAGGATGAACGGCATGAACGTCATGGTCGAGACCATCGCATTGGGCAAGATATGGCGAAACATGATCGCGCCGTTCTGCATGCCCAGCGCCCGGGCCGCGCGCACGTACTCCAGGTTGCGCCCGCGCAGAAACTCGGCGCGCACCACGTCCACCAGGCTCATCCACGAGAACAGCAGCATGATGCCCAGCAGCCACCAGAAGTTGGGCTGCACGAAGCTGGCCAGGATGATCAGCAGGTACAGCACCGGCAGCCCGGACCAGATCTCCAGGAAGCGCTGCCCGGCCAGGTCCACCCAACCGCCATAGAAACCCTGCAGGGCGCCGGCGATCACGCCGATGATCGAGCTGAGCACCGTCAGCGTCAGCGCAAACAGCACCGACACGCGAAACCCATAGATGACCCGCGCCAGCACATCGCGGCCCTGGTCATCGGTGCCCAGCAGGTTGACGCTGGACGGCGGTGCGGGGGCCGGCACTTTCAGGTCGTAGTTGATGCTCTGGTAGCTGAACGGGATCGGTGCCCACAAGGTCCAGGCGTCTTTGGCCTTGAGCAGTTCCTGGATGTACGGGCTCTTGTAGTTGGCTTCCAGCGGAAACTCGCCGCCGAAGGTGGTCTCCGGGTAGCGCTTGAGCGCCGGGAAATACCAGTCGCCGTCGAAGTGCACGGCCAGTGGCTTGTCGTTGGCGATCAGCTCGGCGCCCAGGCTGAGCACGAACAGAATCAGGAACAGCCACAGCGACCACCAGCCACGCTTGTTCGCCTTGAACCGCTCGAACCGGCGGCGATTGAGGGGGGACAGGTTCATCTCAATGCTCCCGGCTGGCAAAGTCGATACGCGGATCGACCAGGGTGTAGGTGAGGTCGCCGATCAGCTTCACGATCAGCCCCAGCAGGGTGAAGATAAACAGCGTGCCAAACACCACCGGGTAGTCGCGGTTGATCGCCGCTTCGAAGCTCATCAGGCCGAGGCCGTCGAGGGAGAAGATCACTTCCACCAGCAAGGAGCCGGTAAAGAAGATGCCGATGAACGCCGAAGGGAAACCGGCGATCACCAGCAGCATCGCGTTACGGAACACATGGCCGTAGAGCACGCGGTGGTTGGTCAGGCCCTTGGCCTTGGCGGTGACCACGTACTGTTTGTTGATCTCGTCGAGGAAGCTGTTCTTGGTCAGCAGGGTCATGGTGGCGAAGTTGCCGATCACCAGGGCGGTCACGGGCAGGGCCAGGTGCCAGAAATAATCGAGGACCTTGCCGCCCCAGCTCAATTCGTCGAAGTTGTTGGAGGTGAGCCCGCGCAAGGGGAACCAGTCCAGGTAACTGCCGCCGGCGAACACCACAATCAGCAGGATGGCGAACAGGAACGCCGGGATCGCATAGCCGACGATGATCGCCGAACTGGTCCATACATCGAAATGGCTGCCGTGGCGCGTGGCTTTGGCGATGCCCAGGGGGATCGACACCAGGTACATGATCAAGGTGCTCCATAACCCGAGGGAAATGGACACCGGCATCTTTTCCTTGATCAGGTCGATGACCTTGGCGTCGCGGAAAAAGCTGTCGCCAAAATCCAGCTGCGCATAGTTCTTGACCATGATCCACAGGCGTTCCGGCGCCGACTTGTCGAAGCCGTACATCTTCTCGATTTCCTTGATCAACGCCGGGTCCAGCCCCTGGGCGCCGCGATAGCTGGAGCCGGCCACCGAGACTTCGGCACCGCCCCCGGCGATGCGGCTGGTAGCGCCGTCAAAGCCTTCGAGCTTGGCGATCATCTGTTCCACCGGCCCGCCGGGAGCGGCCTGGATGATCACGAAGTTGATCAGCAGTATCCCGAACAGCGTGGGGATGATCAGCAACAGGCGACGAACAATATAGGCCAGCATTCAATCGCCTCCGCTCGCCGCTTCGGCGCTTTGTGGGGTGTCCAGGGGGACCGCGGGTTCGACGTCGGGCTTGGCCCACCAGGTGGCGGTGCCCACGTCATAGCGCGGCGAGACTTTCGGGTGGCCGAGGTGGTCCCAATACGCCACACGGAACGTCTTGATGTGCCAGTTGGGAATCACGTAGTAACCAAACTGCAGCACACGGTCCAGCGCCCGGGCGTGGGCGATCAGGCTTTTGCGCGAGTCGGCGTCGATCAGTTGTTCGACCAACTGGTCGACCGCCGGGTCCTTGAGCCCCATGTAGTTGCGGCTGCCCGGTTTGTCTGCGCTGGATGACTTCCAGAACTCACGCTGCTCATTACCCGGCGAGGTGGACTGTGGGAAGCTGCCCACCAGCATGTCGAAGTCCCGCGAGCGCAGGCGGTTGATGAACTGCGACACGTCGACCCGGCGAATCACCAGGTCGATGCCCAGGTCGGCCAGGTTGCGCTTGAACGGCAGCAGGATGCGCTCGAATTCGGTCTGGGCCAGCAGGAACTCGATGGTCACCGGCTTGCCCGTCGCGTCGACCATCTTGTCGTCGACGATCTTCCAGCCGGCCTCCTGCAACAGCTGGTAGGCCTCGCGCTGCTGCGCACGGATCATGCCGCTGCCGTCGGTCTTGGACGGCGCGAAGGCCTGGGTGAAGACGTCGGCGGGGATCTTGTCGCGCAGGGGCTCGAGAATGGCCAGTTCATCCGGGCCGGGTAACCCGGTTGCGGCCATTTCCGAGTTTTCGAAGTAACTGCGGGTGCGGGTGTAGGCGCCATTGAACAGCTGCTTGTTGCTCCATTCGAAATCCAGCAACAGGCTGATGGCCTTGCGCACCCGTACATCCTGGAACATCGGTTTACGCGTGTTGAACACGAAACCCTGCATGCCGGTGGGATTGCCGTTGGGAATTTCTTCCTTGATCAAGCGGCCTTGGGCGACCGCTGGAATGTTGTAGGCGTTGGCCCAGTTTTTCGCGCTGAACTCCAGCCAATAGTCGAACTGGCCAGCCTTCAAGGCTTCCAGCGAGACCGTGCTGTCGCGGTAGTAGTCAGTGATGCGGTTATCGAAGTTGTAGAAACCCTTGGCCACCGGCAAGTCCTTGGCCCAGTAGTCCTTGACCCGCTCGTAGCGGATCATGCGCCCGGCCTTGACCTCAGCCACCTTGTACGGGCCACTGCCCAGCGGTATCTCCAGATTACCCTTGGAAAAATCGCGAGTGGCCCACCAATGCTTGGGCAATACCGGCAATTGGCCGAGGATCAACGGCAATTCGCGGTTGTTGGTGCGCTTGAATTTGAACAGCACCCGCAGCGGGTCTTCGGCGACCACTTCGTCGACGTCGGCGTAGTAGGTGCGGTAGAGCGGGGTGCCGTCCTTGATCAGGGTCTGGAAGGTAAACACCACGTCGTCGGCGCGGATCGGGTGGCCGTCATGGAAGCGGGCTTCGGGGCGCAGGTAGAAGCGCACCCAACTGTTGTCCGGGGCTTTTTCGATCTTGCCGGCCACCAGGCCATACTCGGTGATGGGCTCGTCCAGGCTTTGCATGGCCAGGGTGTCGTAGATCAACGGCAGATTGTCTGCCGGCACGCCTTTGCTGATGTAGGGGTTGAGGCTGTCGAAGCCGCCCATGGCCGATTCGCGGAAAGTGCCGCCCTTGGGGGCGTCGGGGTTCACGTAGTCGAAATGCTTGAAGTCGGCGGGGTACTTGGGTGGCTCGTTATAGAGCGTCAACGCGTGCTGCGGGGCGGCCTGGGCCGCACTGCACAGCACCAGGCTGGCGAATAATGTCCTGCGCAATAACATCATTGGGCTTTCTCCGAAGCTTTCAGCCACCACGCGCTCAGGCCCAGGCTGTAAGGCGGCGTGGTGACAAAGGCGAACCGGTTGCGGTACGCCAGGCGATGATAGTTGAGGTACCAATTGGGAATGCTGTAGTGCTGCCACAGCAGCACCCGGTCCAGCGCGCGACCGGCGGCCAGTTGTTCTTCGCGGGTCTGGGCGGCGAGCAATCGTTCCAGCAGGTGGTCGACCACGGGGTTGGCGATGCCGGCGTAATTCTTGCTGCCCTTGATCGCGGCCTGGCTTGAGTGGAAGTACTGCCACTGCTCCAGCCCCGGGCTGAGGGTCTGGTTGAGGGTGACCAGGATCATGTCGAAGTCGAACTGGTCGAGCCGCTGCTTGTACTGGGCGCGATCAACGGTGCGCAGGTGTGCGTCGATGCCGATACTGATCAGGTTTTCCACATATGGCTGCAGGATGCGCTCCAGGTTCGGGTTGACCAGCAGGATTTCCAGGCGCAGCGGTTGCCCGTCCTTGTTCAGCAGGCGTTGGCCGGACAACTTCCAGCCGGCTTCGCCGAGCAGGGCCAGGGCATGACGCAGGGTTTCCCGGGGGATGCCGCGGCCGTCGGTGTGCGGCAGGCTGAAGGCTTGGGTCAACAGATTGGCCGGCAGTTGGTCGCGATAGGGCGAAAGCATCAACCATTCCTGGCCGACCGGCACGCCGGTGGCCGAGAATTCACTGTTGGGGTAGTAGCTCAGCGTGCGCTTGTAGGCGCTGCTGAACAGCGTGCGGTTGGTCCATTCAAAGTCGAACATCAACCCCAGGGCTTCACGCACCTTGGTCTGGCTGAAGGCCGGTCGGCGGGTGTTGATGAACAGGCCCTGGCTCTGGGTGGGGATCTGGTGGGCGATCTGTGCCTTGATGACCTCGCCGCGATTGACCGCCGGGAAGTTGTAGCCGGTGGCCCAGTTCTTGGCCTGGTGCTCGATATAAATGTCGAATTCGCCTGCCTTGAAGGCTTCAAAAGCGACATCGCTGTCGCGGTAGAACTCCACCTCGACCTTGTTGTAGTTGTACAAGCCCTGGTTGACCGGCAGGTCCTTGCCCCAGTAATCCTTGACCCGTTCGAACACCAGTTGGCGGCCAGGGTTGACCTTGCTGATGCGGTACGGCCCGCTGCCCAGTGGCGGTTCGAAGGTGGTGGCCTTGAAGTCGCGATTTTTCCAGTAATGCTGGGGCAGCACCGGCAGCTCGCCCAGACGCAGGATCAGCAGCGGGTTGCCGGCGCGCTTGAACACGAAACGGATGCGATGGCGATTGAGAATATCGACCCGCGCCACTTCCTGCAGGTTGGTGCGGTACTGCGGGTGGCCTTCGGTCAGCAGGGTTCGATAGGAAAACGCCACGTCCTCGGCGGTGATCGGCCTGCCATCGTGAAAGCGTGCCTCATGGCGCAGGTTGAACACGACCCAGCTGCGGTCTTCGCTGTACTCCACTGATCGGGCAATCAGGCCGTAGCTGGACGTCGGCTCGTCGCCGGAAGGCGCGTACTGGCCGGTGCCAACCATCAGCGGCTCGTTCAGCTCATTGACGCCGTATTGCAGGAAGTTGCCGGTGGACACCGGGCTGGTGCCCTTGAAGGTATAGGGGTTGAGGGTATCGAACGTGCCAAAGGCCATCACCCGCAGTGTCCCGCCTTTCGGCGCTGCAGGGTTTACCCAATCGTAATGGGTGAATTTGGCCGGGTACTTGAGCGTGCCGAACTGCGCGTAACCGTGGCTCTCGGTAATCGTCGCGTTCGCCGCAAAGCTCAAGGCCAGACTTATTAGTAGAAGGAGGGGACGCTTCAAGTCAGAGATCCGATCCAGGCGGCTTGGGCTTTATGATCGGTACAGTAACAGCTTGTTCCGGATGGAAAAAGGCTGCCGGAGCACTGAGGACTCAATGTGGGAGGGGGCTTGCCCCCGATGGCGGTGTGTCAGTCACTACCTAGGTTGACTGGCCACTGCTATCGGGGGCAAGCCCCCTCCCACATTGGGTGCCTCGGTGTTCTTCAGGTCTTTATCTTGGCCCGGAAACCACCAGCATCTGCCCAGGCTTCAACGCCTGGCCGGTGCGTGGGTTCCAACGCTTGAGATGTTGCATCTCCACATTGAAGCGCTTGGCAACCATGTACAGCGAGTCGCCTTTCTTGACCTTGTACTGCACCGGCTTCGTCGCGGCTTTACGGGTGTCCTGCATCACCAGGGTCTGGCCGACCTTGAGCGCCTGGCCGTTGAGCTTGTTCCAGCGCTGCAGGTCATGCACATCGACCTTGTTGGCCTTGGCGATCAGCGTGAGGTTGTCGCCCGTGCGCACCTTGTAGCTGCGGGTACGCCCGGCCACTGCCTTGGTCTCGACTTCGTCGAACACCGGCTTTTTGGGGCGCATGCTCAACAACTCTTCCGGCTTCATGGTCGACAGGGTGCTGGTGAGCAGTTGCGCCTTGGAGGTCGGCACCAGCAAATGCTGGGGCCCGTCGAGGGTGGTGCGTTGTTTCAGGGCCGGATTGAGCTGGAACAGCTCGTCTTCATCAATCTCCGCCAGCGCGGCGACCCGGGACAGGTCCATGCTTTGCTTGACTTCAACCACTTCGAAATACGGCGTGTTGGCGATCGGGTTCAGGTTCACGCCGTAGGCCTCAGGGGCCAGCACCACCTGGGACAGCGCCAGGAATTTAGGCACGTAGTCCTTGGTTTCCTGGGGCAGGGGCAGGTTCCAGTAGTCGGTTGGCAGGCCGAGCTTCTCGTTGCGTTCGATGGCCCGGCTCACCGTGCCTTCACCCGCATTGTAGGCCGCCAGGGCCAGCAGCCAGTCGCCGTTGAACATGTCATGCAGGCGGGTCAGGTAGTCCAGGGCGGCGGTGGTGGAGGCGGTGATATCGCGGCGGCCATCGTAGGCGCGGGTCTGGCGCAGGTTGAAGTAGCGCCCGGTGGAGGGAATGAACTGCCACAGCCCGACCGCATCGCTGCGCGAATAGGCCATGGGGTTGTAGGCACTTTCAATCACCGGCAGCAGCGCCAGCTCCAGGGGCATGTTGCGCTCTTCAAGGCGCTCGACGATGTAATGAATGTAGAGGCTGCCGCGTTCACCGGCATTTTCCAGGAAGGACGGGTTGCTGGCGAACCACAGGCGTTGTTGCTCGATGCGCGGGTTGACGCCCAGGCCGTCCTGCAATTGAAAGCCCCGACGCATGCGTTCCCAGACATCCTGGGGCACTTCGGGGCTGGGCTTCTCTGAGAGCCAGATAGGTTTTTGCTTGATCTTGGCAGCAAGATTCGGTTTGGGTTGCACGGTGGTTTGTGCAGCGTAATGAGTCGATTGGCAGCCCGCCAGAGTTGCGGAAACGGCCACCGCCACGGCTTGAGCCAGGCGGGTCAATGCGTCTGAAGAAATGGATTTACGAATAGATGACGACATTGGCTGGAAGTAAGTTCCGGGCAAAAATGTCGGGCGATTCTAGAAAGCGCTTGGGTTGCGGTCAACCATTCAGAAATTGCGTATCAAATTGCATCGCCTTAGAACGTATCTTTCCAGACCCTCAACGTAGCGAACACCTCGGCCCCAGAGCGGTTGTCGCGGCCATTCCGTTCGTCCGCTTTTTGTTTAACGGATGTTTCAGAGGTGCGCAGAAAAGGGTTAGTGCGTTTTTCCAGGGCCAGGTTCGACGGCAGTGTCATCTCGCCGCGGGCGCGCAATTGCGCGACGTGCGCCACACGCTCCGCGATGTCGGCGTTGTGCGGTTCCACGGCTTGGGCAAACCTGAGGTTACTTTGTGTGTACTCATGGGTGCAGTACACCAGGGTATCGGCAGGCAGGGCGGCCAGGCGCTCCAGCGATGCATGCATCTCTTGCGGCGTGCCTTCGAACAGGCGACCGCAACCGGCGGCAAACAGGGTGTCGCCACACAGCAACACGCCCTGATGGTAATAAGCGATGTGGCCCAGGGTGTGGCCTGGCACCGCATACACATCAAAATCCCAGCCGAGCACGGTGATGCGGTCGTTATCCTGCAAATCGACGTCCCGCGCAGGGATTTTCTCGTTAGCGGGGCCATACACCCTGGCGCCGGTAACGGCCTTGAGTTGCTCGACGCCACCGACGTGATCATGGTGATGGTGGGTGATCAGGATATCGCTGAGGGTCCAGTCCGGGTGCTGCTTGAGCCAGGCGAGCACCGGGGCCGCGTCACCCGGGTCGACCACGGCGCAGCGTTGGGTTTGCTCATCCTGTAACAACCAGATGTAGTTATCGGTGAAGGCGGGTAGGGCAGTGATCTGTATCATTCTTCGATTCGCCAAGCTGAACACATTGGTGCATCTTAGAACGTCTAGGCGAGTTGGAGAATGCAATGACTGATAAAGCGTTCGCCCAGGCCGATCCTGAGTGGCTGGCTCTGATCGGCGCGGCCCGCGAATGGCTGTCCGGGCCGCTTGGGCAATTTCTGCTGGATGAAGAGCGGCGCATGCTCGAAGACGAGCTGGGCCGGTTCTTTGGTGGCTATCTGGTGCATTACGGACCCTCGGCCGAGACGCCGCCGTGCGCACCGCAGGTACAGCGCAATGTACGCCTGGGGGCGCCGTTGCCCGGCGTGGAAATCGTCTGCGAGGAGCAGGCCTGGCCGTTGAGCGAACACGCCGCCGATGTGGTGGTGTTGCAGCACGGCCTGGATTTCTGCCTCTCGCCCCACGGTTTGTTGCGCGAAGCCGCGAGCAGCGTGCGCCCGGGCGGCCATTTGCTGATTGTCGGCATCAACCCCTGGAGCAGCTGGGGCCTGCGCCACGTATTCGCCCACGACGGCCTGCGCCAGGCGCGCTGCATCGCGCCTTCCAGGGTGGGTGACTGGCTCAACCTGCTGGGCTTCGCGCTGGAGAAACGCCGCTTCGGGTGCTATCGTCCGCCGCTTGCGTCCGCCAAGTGGCAGGGGCGCCTCGCCGGCTGGGAACGCCGCGCGGGGGCCTGGCAACTGTCCGGTGGAGGCTTCTATTTATTGGTGGCGCGCAAGATCGCGGTCGGGCTGCGGCCCGTTCAGCAGGTGCGCCGCGAACCGCTCGGCAAGCTGGTGCCGATGCCGCTGGCCAAGGTCAACCGCGAACAGCGCGAACCGTAAAACCTCTTTTTTGATTCAGGCCCGATAACCGATGACCGATAGCGTAGAACTCTTCACCGATGGCGCCTGCAAGGGCAATCCCGGCCCCGGCGGCTGGGGCGCATTGCTGGTGTGCAAGGGCGTGGAGAAGGAGTTGTGGGGCGGCGAAGCCAACACCACCAACAACCGCATGGAGCTGATGGGCGCCATTCGCGGCCTGGAAGAACTCAAGCGGCGCTGCAATGTGCTGCTGGTGACCGACTCGCAATATGTGATGAAGGGCATCAACGAGTGGATGGTCAACTGGAAGAAGCGCGGTTGGAAAACCGCCTCCAAGGAGCCGGTCAAGAATGCCGACCTGTGGCAATTGCTCGATGAGCAATGCAACCGGCATGACATCACCTGGAAATGGGTGCGTGGGCATATCGGCCATCCCGGCAACGAACGGGCTGACCAGTTGGCCAACCGCGGCGTGGACGAAGTGCGCGGCTACAAGCAGAGCTGAAGCCGGCTGACGTGTTAATATCGCGCCCTTTGACGCACACCACCGCACACCACACCGTTTTTGAGAGCTGAACCCTGATGGCCATCCGATCCGTAGTACTCGATACCGAAACCACCGGCATGCCAGTGACCGATGGCCACCGGATCATCGAAATCGGTTGTGTCGAACTGATGGGCCGCCGTCTGACCGGGCGTCACTTCCACGTCTACCTGCAACCGGACCGTGACAGTGACGAAGGCGCGATTGGCGTCCACGGCATCACCGACGAGTTCCTCAAGGGCAAGCCGCGCTTTGCCGAAGTGGCCGATGAGTTTTTCGAGTTCATCAACGGCGCCCAGTTGATCATCCATAACGCGGCGTTCGACGTCGGCTTCATCAATAACGAATTTGCCCTGATGGGGCAGACGGATCGCGCGGATATCTCCAGGCATTGCTCGATCCTCGACACCTTGATGATGGCCCGCGAGCGTCACCCGGGCCAGCGCAACAGCCTCGATGCCTTGTGCAAGCGTTATGGCGTCGACAACTCCGGCCGTGAACTGCACGGCGCCTTGCTCGACTCCGAGATTCTGGCCGACGTCTACCTGACCATGACCGGCGGGCAGACCAGCCTGTCGCTGGCCGGTAATGCCTCCGACGGCAGCGGCTCTGCGGAAGGCTCGGGCAATCGCCCTTCGGAGATCCGTCGCCTGCCGGCTGATCGCAAGCCTACGCCCGTCATCCATGCCAGCGAGCAGGATCTGGCCGAGCATGCTGCGCGGCTGGACGCGATCGCCAAGGCGGCGGGCGCGCCGGCGTTGTGGACTCAGTTGACCCAACCCTAATCCTGGCGCCCTATGATCATACCCACGCTCTGCGTGGGAATGGCGCCCTGGACGCTCTGCGTCCGCTCTTCACGTCGTGACGCAGAGCGTCACAGGATGCATTCCCACGCGGAGCGTAGGAACGATCATCAAGCCCCCCTCCCACAATTGATCTTCATCGTCTGTGAAATCTTCATTCGCAACATCGGCTTCCAGCTTCTACCCTTGAGTGCATAGCCCTCAGGACTTCACGCCCTCATGTACAAAGACCTGAAGTTCCCCGTCCTTATCGTGCATCGCGACATCAAGGCCGACACCGTTGCCGGTGACCGGGTTCGAGGCATCGCCAGGGAGTTGGAACAGGAGGGCTTCAGCATCTTTTCTGCGGTGGACTACGCCGAAGGGCGGTTGGTGGCGTCCACCCACCACGGCCTGGCGTGCATGCTCATCGCTGCTGAAGGCGCCGGAGAAAATACCCACTTGCTGCAGAATATGGTCGAGCTGATCCGCCTGGCGCGGGTGAGGGCGCCCAACCTGCCGATCTTCGCCCTGGGCGAGCAAGTCACCCTGGAAAACGCACCGGCTGACGCCATGAGCGAACTCAACCAGTTGCGCGGCATCCTGTATCTGTTCGAAGACACCGTACCGTTCCTCGCTCGTCAGGTCGCCCGTGCTGCGCGCGCCTACCTCGATGGTTTGCTGCCGCCGTTCTTCAAGGCCCTGGTGCAACACACCGCAGACTCCAACTACTCATGGCACACCCCCGGCCATGGCGGTGGCGTGGCCTATCGCAAAAGCCCGGTGGGGCAGGCGTTTCATCAGTTCTTCGGGGAAAACACCCTGCGTTCGGACTTGTCTGTCTCAGTCCCCGAGCTGGGCTCGCTGCTCGATCACACCGGGCCGCTGGCAGAAGCCGAAGCCCGCGCCGCGCGCAACTTTGGTGCCGATCACACGTTTTTCGTGATCAACGGCACGTCCACCGCGAACAAGATTGTCTGGCACTCCATGGTCGGTCGCGATGATCTGGTACTGGTCGACCGCAACTGCCACAAGTCGGTGCTGCATTCGATCATCATGACCGGCGCGATCCCGTTGTACCTGTGCCCGGAGCGCAACGAGCTGGGGATCATCGGCCCCATCCCGCTCAGCGAATTCAGCGCCGAATCGATCCGCGCCAAGATCGACGCGAGTCCTCTGACCCGTGGCCGTGCGGCGAAGGTAAAGCTGGCGGTGGTGACCAATTCCACTTACGACGGGCTGTGCTACAACGCCGAACTGATCAAGCAGCAATTGGGTAACAGCGTGGAGGTGCTGCACTTCGATGAAGCCTGGTACGCCTACGCGGCATTCCATGAGTTTTTCGCCGGGCGCTATGGCATGGGCACCTCGCGCACGCCGGACAGCCCGCTGGTGTTCACCACGCACTCCACCCACAAACTGCTGGCGGCATTCAGTCAGGCGTCGATGATTCACGTGCAGGACGGCGGTGCTCGGCAGCTGGACCGCGACCGCTTCAACGAAGCGTTCATGATGCATATCTCCACGTCGCCGCAGTACAGCATCATCGCCTCC
Source organism: Pseudomonas sp. MUP55 (assembly GCF_034043515.1). Classification (NCBI taxonomy): domain Bacteria; kingdom Pseudomonadati; phylum Pseudomonadota; class Gammaproteobacteria; order Pseudomonadales; family Pseudomonadaceae; genus Pseudomonas; species Pseudomonas sp. MUP55. The sequence continues at coordinate 2,626,240 of NZ_CP138214.1, forward strand.
CTGGACGTGGCGTCGGCGATGATGGAAGGCCCGGCGGGTCGCTCGCTGTTGCAGGAAATGTTCGATGAGGCCTTAAGTTTCCGTCGCGCGCTGGCCAACCTGCGTCAGCATATCGCCGCCCACGACTGGTGGTTTTCCATCTGGCAGCCACCTTCGGTGGCCGGTATCGACCGCGTCGCCACCGCGGACTGGCTGCTGCACCCTCAGGATGAGTGGCATGGTTTTGGCGATGTGGCTGAGGATTATGTGCTACTGGATCCGATCAAGGTCACGCTGGTAATGCCTGGCCTCAACGCCGGCGGCGCCTTGAGCGATTGCGGAATTCCGGCGGCAGTCGTCAGCAAATTCCTCTGGGAGCGCGGCTTGGTGGTGGAGAAAACCGGGCTGTATTCTTTCCTGGTGTTGTTTTCCATGGGCATCACCAAAGGCAAGTGGAGTACGCTGCTCACCGAACTGCTGGAGTTCAAGCGCAGCTATGATGGGAATGCCAGCCTGGCCAGTTGCCTGCCTTCGGTGTATGCCCAGGGACCGGTACGTTATCAGGGCTTGGGGTTGCGCGACCTGTGCAACCAGTTGCACAGTTGTTACCGCAGCAACGCGACGGCCAGGCATCTCAAACGCATGTATACGGTGTTGCCGCAGATCGCAATGAAGCCGGCCGACGCCTACGACCAACTGGTCAGGGGCGAGGTGGAAGCGGTTTCCATCGATGCCTTGCCAGGACGCATCGCAGCCGTGATGCTGGTGCCCTATCCGCCGGGTATTCCGTTGATCATGCCGGGCGAGCGTTTTACCGAGTCAACGCGGTCGATCATCGACTACCTGGCTTTCGCTCGTACGTTCGATAGCAGTTTTCCCGGCTTTGTCGCCGATGTTCATGGGCTGCAACATGAAGATGACGGCAATGGTCGTTGTTACACCGTCGATTGCATCAAAGGTTAAGGAACGTTATGCAAGCTGTCGTGAACCCGAAGTATCCAGGGCTCAGTGTGCGAGTCGCCGATGAAGGCTTCGACGCTTATGTATGGGGCAACGATTTCAGTTTTGAGGTCAGCGGCTACGGGGTGCCGCAGATGGACAAGCGGGTCGATCAATGGCCGGTGGAGCGCATCCTGCCGTACCGCAAGTGTTACGGCATCGACCCTGAAGAATTCGCCAGCTTTCGCGACGCGCCCGACAGCGCGATCTTCATGGCCTATCTGGACGACTGCGCGGTCGGCCACGTGGTGATCAGCACCAACTGGAATGGCTTTGCCCACGTCGATGAGTTGGCGGTGGCGCTGCCTGCGCGGCGTCACGGTGTGGCCAAGGCGCTGCTGGACGTGGCGCAGTTCTGGGCACGCAAGAAAAACCTGCCGGGCATGATGCTCGAAACCCAGAACAACAACCTGGGTGCCTGTCGCCTGTATGAGCGCAGCGGGTATGTGATGGGCGGGATTGATCAACTGCGTTATCGCGGCATTGACCCGCAAACCCGCGAGGTGGCGATTTTCTGGTATCGGCTGTTCAAGACCGAAGTCGAATCGAACTGAGACTGTGCAGCGGTCGCAGGTTTTTTGGGAGCGCTGCGCGCTCCAGCGCAAGCAAGCTTGCTCGCCACATTATGTGTGTCTACAGGGGCCTGGTGTCGTTGCAGAGCAGACTTTCGGCCTTTTGCGTAATGATCTCCAGCAGCGCATTCAAGGCCGGCGACTGGGCGCTGTTTTGGAGGGTGAGTGCATACAGGCTAACGCTGATCGGCGGTGAAATGGGGCACACGTCCAGCCCCGCGTCCCGTGCGCCGAAGGCGGTGAACGGGTCTACCACCGCCAGGCCTTCACCGGCCTCGACCATGCTGCGCATCATCTGGTAAGTCTGTACCCGCGTTTGCACCACCGGCAGCGGGCGCAACGCTTGCAGCTTTGCGTCCAGCAAACGGCTTAACGGGTCATGCCCTTCAAGGCCGATCAGCGATTGCCCGGCCAGATCCTGCAGCGCAATGTACTTCTGCCTGGGTTTCAGCCAGCCGTGGGGCGCGAGCAATTGAAGTTTGCCCTGGGCCAGTACCGTAGCCTGAATGTGCGGGTGTTCCGGGTCGTGCAGGCTCAGCCCCACATCGGTTTCATGCAGCAACAGCTGCCTGACGATCTCGCGGGTCGGCTGGCTCGACAGGTTGCACGGCGTATCCTGAAAGCGCCGGCGCAGCATGGCGATGCCGTGGGGCAATAGCTGGTTGGCCAGCGGCGGGGTGCACAGCACGCGCAAGGTCGGCGCGTGGTGGTGTTTCAGGCGGCTGGCCAGTCGCTGGATCGGTTCCAGCGCTTCGTACAGGTGGGCGATCTGGGCCTGCAACTCCAGGGTTTCACGGGTAGCTTGCAGGCGCCCGCGCACACTGGCAAACAGCATGAAGCCCAGCTGCAGCTCGGCATCCTTGAGTGTGGCGTCAACCTCGCCCACGGGCAGTTGCAACCACTCGGCGGCCGTGCCGAGGTGTCCGGTCTGCAAGATGGCCTGAATCACTTCGATATGACGTAAACGCATGGCCGGAGTCTATGTGCAGCGCGTTGGGGATTCAATGGTGCAGGCCGCCGTGCGCAAAAAAGACTGCATGGGTCGCCCCTGCCTATGGCGTTAAGCCAGGACCTCACTAGAATGAACCGTCTGATCAGCAACGACCACTGCCGGCTCCCCGGTACTTACAACAAAAACAGGTCTGGTCTCAAATGCCTCTACCCTCGACATTATTCGGGGTAACGGCCAAGCAACTCCTGGTTCTGGTGACCTTGGGGTGCATGGCGGCTTACTTCTTCGATAATCATGACGAACACGTGCCGGAAAACCTCGCACTTGAAGCGTTTATCCGTTCTCAGGAGCAGGTCGGCGAACAAGTGGGCGCGGTACTCGGTATAACCCTGGTCAGGCAAGTGGAGGCGTATCCCGCTTACGACAGGTCGGGCTACAAGCGCTCCATGTATGCGGTGCAAGGCGAGCGAGGGCAGTTGGTGGTGACGCTCAAGCAGGGCGAGCAGGGCATCGAAGTGACGGAAATTCGCAGCCCCTGAGCATCCCCAGCCCAGTCGCGATGACTGAGCAGGTGGACAGGGCGAAATCTCAGGACGCGAGGGTGGTTTGAGATTCGCGTACGATAATCGTGCCCGACTGGATCAATCTGAACTCGTCACCTTCCAGCTTCTCTACACGGTCGCCAATGGCCAGCTTGTAGGTGGTGGTAGGCGCCGAGCCAGCCAGGTCGCCGTGTGCCGGGGTGGATTCCTGGAATTCATGCACCGAATATACGCGGCCTTCCGCGTCTCTGGCATGAAACTGTCCGACTAGTACTGCTGCCATCTGTTTAGAACCTCTGGAGATAAACGCTCGATTTGCGGTTCTGTAGACCGTCAGTGAGCGGGGTAGTTTACCTATAAGGAAAAAATACTATTCGTTTAAAGTTTCCGATATTTCCTACGCGCGTGGGTGCGTGGCGACGTTCTCTAAACCTGCTGGTGCATGTGCCGCGAAGTCTCTATAACTGTCCACTCCATTACTCACACGTTGGGAAACCTCTATGAGCAAGGTCTACACGATTGCCGTCCTGGTTGGCAGCCTGAGAAAAGAGTCGATCAATCGCAAGGTTGCCCTGGCATTGGCCGAACTGGCCCCTGCCAACCTCAAGTTGAATATCGTCGAAATTGGCGATTTGCCGCTCTACAACGAAGACAATGAAGGTGCGACAGCGCCCGCAGCCTACAGCACTTTCCGCCATCAGGTGAGTTCATCCGACGCGGTGCTGTTCGTGACTCCGGAATACAACCGTTCCGTGCCTGCGGTGCTGAAGAATGCCATTGACGTGGGGTCGCGCCCTTATGGGCAGAGCGTCTGGGGCGGCAAGCCGGGGGCGGTCATCAGCGTGTCGCCGGGGGCCATTGGCGGCTTTGGCGCCAACCATCACCTGCGCCAGTCCCTGGTGTTTCTGGACGTGTGGTGCATGCAGCAGCCGGAGGCCTACCTGGGCGGTGCGGGCAGTGTGTTTGATGACGCGGGGAAGCTGTCCGAGAAGACCAGGCCGTTCCTGCAGGCCTTTATCGATGCGTACGGTAAGTGGGTCGAAAAACAGAAGGGTTGATTGGCACTGAGTGCTGATGTGGGAGGGGCAAGCCCCCTCCCACGGACGATCACCGCAGCCAGTTGGTGCGTGCCAGTTCGATCACTTCATCGCCACGCCCGCTCATTACCGCCTTGAGCATATACAGGCTGAAGCCCTTGGCCTGTTCCAGCTTGATGCTTGGCGGCATCACCAGTTCCTGAGTCGCGGTCACCACATCCACCAGCACCGGACCGTCGTGGGCCAGCGCGCGGCGCAGGGCCGGCTCCAGGTCTTCGGATTGCTCCACGCGAATCCCCAGGATGCCCATGGCATTGGACATGGCTGCAAAGTCCGGGTTTTTCAGCTCGGTACCCGCGTCCAGGTAGCCTGCGGCTTTCATCTCCATCGCGACGAAACCCAGTGACGCGTTATTGAACACGATGATTTTCACCGGGAGGTTCAATTGCGCCAAGGAAATGAAGTCCCCCATCAGCATGGTGAAACCACCGTCGCCCGACATGGAGATCACCTGTCGCCCAGGAAAGGCCGCCTGGGCACCGATGGCCTGAGGCATGGCGTTGGCCATCGAGCCGTGGTTGAACGAGCCGATCAGCCGGCGCTTGCCGTTCATCTTCAGATAGCGCGCAGCCCATACGGTGGGTGAGCCGACATCGGCGGTGAAGATCGCGTCATCATCGGCCAGCTCGCTGAGCACGCGAGCCACGTACTGGGGATGGATCGGCCGATCCGCCTTGGACGGTTGCGCCAGGTCATCCAGGCCCTGGCGGGCTTTTTCGTAGTGCTTCAGCGAGGTCTCGAGAAAGCTGCGATCGGTCTTGCGGGTCAGGCGCGGCAGCAGCGCGTCGATGGTTTCGCGCACATCGGCGGCGATGCCCAGGTCCAGCGTGGCACGTCGTCCCAGGGCCTGGGGGTCACGGTCGACCTGAATGATTTTCGCGTCGGTGGGGTAGAACTGCCGATAGGGGAAGTCGGTGCCGAGCATGATCAAGGTGTCGCAATCGAGCATCGCGTGGTAGCCGGAGCTGAAACCGATCAGGCCGGTCATGCCGACATCGAAAGGGTTATCCCACTCCACATGCTCCTTGCCGCGCAAGGCATGCACCACCGGCGCGCCGAGGGTGTCGGCCAACGCCACCACCTGGTCATGGGCACCGGCGCAGCCGCTGCCGCACAGCAGGGTGACTTTTTCACTGCTGTGCAGGAGCTCGCTCAGCCGCTGCAGATCCGCCTCTGCGGGCAACGTTCGCGGTGCATGCAGGGTCGGCCAGGGCTTGAGCTTGTCCTCCACTTCGAGCAACGAGACATCCCCGGGGATCACCACCACCGCCACGCCCCGATTGAGGATCGCCGAACGCATGGCGCGATGCAGCACCTGAGGCATCTGCTCGGGGTTGCTCACCAGCTCGATAAAGTGGCTGCACTCCTTGAACAGCTCCTGAGGATGGGTTTCCTGGAAGTAGTTCAGGCCGATCTCCGAGGACGGAATTTGCGCGGCAATCGCCAGCACCGGCACATGGTTGCGATGGCAGTCGAACAACCCATTGATCAAATGCAGGTTACCCGGCCCGCAACTGCCGGCGCACACCGTCAACTCACCGGTGGCGGCGGCCTCGGCCCCGGCGGCGAACGCGGCGACTTCTTCGTGGCGCACGTGCATCCACTCGATGCTGTCCATGCTGCGCAGGGCGTCGGTGAGGCCATTGAGGCTGTCGCCGGTCAGGCCCCAGATGCGCTTGATCCCCGCCTGTTCAAGGGTGGTAGCCAACTGCTGGGCCAGGTTGATTTTCGCCATGAAGAACTCCAATCGTCAGTGAGGTTGAAAAACTGCTGATCAGTAGGGGACAGTTCAATCACGGCGAATGCTCCGCTTCTAACGTGAAGATTGCGTCATGCTTGCGCGGTATTGCCGAGCGCGGCGGGCGGTAAACCATTGGTCACAGGCCAGCGCCAGCCACGGCGCAACCTTGGGGTTGGGCACGCGCCCGCGGCTCAGGCGGCGCATCTGGTCTCGCACCACGGCCAGGGTGGCGAGGGCGGCCAGGGGTTTGCGTTTCCAACTGATGGGCTTGAGTTGCGGGTTGAGGTCGCGACCTTCGCGCCAGTGCCTGATCAATTGCGGCTCCAGGGTCAGCGCGGTGGCGATGCCGGCCATGGCGATGCCGCTGTCCAGTACTTGCTGCACGACGGGCAGGCGGCGAATGCCGCCGGTCACCATCAACGGCATCCTGGCGACCGTGGCGAGTTCCTTGGCGAACTCCAGGAAGTAGGCCTCACGGGCCAATGTGCGCCCGTCTCGCGCCTCGCCTTGCATGGCCGGTGCTTCGTAGCTGCCGCCGGACAATTCCAGCAGGTCGATGGGCAGCGGGTTGAGCATTTCAACCACGGCACGCGCGTCGGCTGCATCGAAGCCGCCACGCTGAAAATCTGCGGAATTGAGCTTTACCGCCACGCAAAATGAAGGGCTGACACTGGCGCGCACGGCATTGATCACTTCCAGCAGCAGGCGCGCGCGGTTTTCCAATGAGCCGCCCCAACGATCGGTGCGATGGTTGCTCAAGGGTGACAGGAACTGGCTCAACAGGTAGCCGTGGGCGCCGTGGATCTGCACCCCGGTAAACCCGGCTTTTTCAGCCAGACGGGCGCTGGTGGCGAAGCGTGCGATCACGTCCTGAATGTCGTCTTCGGTCATGGCCCTGGGCATGGCGAACATTTTGGAAAAGCTACCCAGGTCAAGGGCGATGGCAGACGGCGCCAATGCCTGCTGGCCCAGGTTGGCCATGGTCTGACGCCCTGGATGGCTGAGCTGCACCCAGAAATGCACACCCTTGGCGCGAGCCACATCGGCCCATTCGCGAAAGCTGTCCAGGTGCTGCTCGTTTTCCAGGGCGACGCCACCGGGGCCGGTCATGGCACGGCGGTCGATCATCACGTTGCCCGTGAGCAGCAAGCCGGGCTCACCCTCGGCCCAGGTCTTGTACAACTGCTTCAGCTCGCGGGAGGGAGCCTGATTGAGGTCGGCCATGTTTTCTTCCATCGCCGCCTTGGCGATACGGTTGGAAATGACTTGGCCGTTGGGCAGGTGCAAGGCTTCAAAGGGTGACATGGGTTGACTCCTGAGCGGGGGAGGCCTCAGGCTAAGCTTAAAGTTAACTTTAATGTCAAGCGGGCGTTTCGATGAATATTGGTGAGCTGGCAAAACAGAGCGGGTTGGCGGCCTCGCGCATCCGCTTTTACGAAGCTGAAGGCTTGATCAGCCAGGTCGGGCGCCAGGCCAATGGCTATCGGCGCTATGCGCCAGAAGCGCTGCAGACACTGCAACTGATCCAGAGCGCGCAACAGGCCGGCTTCACCTTGCAGGAACTCAAGGCGTTGATGCCGGCACCGGGCGAGCACAAGCGCGACGAGCTGATCGAGGCGTTGGAACGCAAGGTCGCACAGATCGAGGGGATGCAGGCGCAGTTGGCTCACAACAAGGCGCAGTTGTTGAGTGTGATCGAGGCGGTGCGGGCGCAGCCGGAAGGCGTGCCGTGCTCCATGGGGCAGAAGCAGGTGCTGGCGTCGATTAATCCGCAACCTTGAAGTTGCTGAATATCAATGTGGGAGGGGGCTTGCTCCCGATTGCGGAGGGTCAGTCACAGATCAATTGACTGATCCTCCGCAATCGGGAGCAAGCCCCCTCCCACATTTTTTTTACTCAGCGGCGGCGGAATAGCGGCAGTGGCTCATCCGTTGCAGCCTGATACGTCACCGAAAAGTCCTTGAGGCTTTCCAACGCTTCATAGGGGTCTTTGTCGGCGCGCAAGGCGAAGGCATCGAAGCCGCAGCGGCGCAGGTAGAACAGCTGGTCGCGCAGCACGTCGCCAATCGCCCGCAGCTCGCCCTTGAAACCATAACGGTCACGCAGCAGGCGGGCGTTGGAGTAGTTACGACCGTCGGTGAAGGCCGGGAAGTTCAGGGCGATCACCTGGAAATGCTGCACGTCATCACCGATCTCTTCGGCTTCTTCATCGGCGTCCAGCCACACACCCAGGCCGCCATCGCGGGCCTTGAGGGCGTGGCCGTGCTCGCGCCACAGCGCCAGCGGCACGATCAGGTCGTCGCAGTTGGAGATGCCGTCGAAGCTCGCGTCCTTGGGCAGCAGGTGCCAGGTTTCGTCGAGGACTTCGTTGTTCTTAATGATTCGCTGCATAGACGCGCTCCTTGAACAGGTCGATGCCGATGCGCTGGTAGGTGTCGATGAAACGCTCATCTTCGGTGCGCTGTTCGATGTACACGTCGATCAGCTTGCCGATCACCTCCGGCATGGCTTCCTGGGCGAAGGACGGGCCGAGGATCTTGCCCAGGCTCGCATCGCGGCTGGCGCTGCCACCCAGGGACACTTGGTAGAATTCTTCGCCTTTCTTGTCCACGCCCAGAATGCCGATATGGCCGACGTGGTGGTGACCACAGGCGTTCATGCAGCCGGAAATGTTCAGGTCCAGCTCGCCGATGTCGAACAGGTAGTCCAGGTCGTCGAAACGGCGCTGGATCGACTCGGCGATCGGGATCGACTTGGCGTTGGCCAGGGAGCAGAAATCGCCGCCCGGGCAGCAGATGATGTCGGTCAACAGGCCGATGTTCGGCGTGGCGAAACCGCCTTCGCGCAGCTCGCCCCACAGGGTGAACAGTTGGCTTTGTTCGACGTCCGCCAGAATGATGTTCTGTTCGTGGGAGGTGCGCAGTTGGCCGAAGCTGTAGCGGTCGGCCAGGTCGGCGACGGCGTCCAGCTGTTTGTCGGTGATGTCGCCCGGCGCGACACCGGTGGGCTTGAGCGACAGGGTCACGGCCACATAGCCCGGCTGTTTGTGCGCCAGGGTGTTGCGCGTACGCCAGCGGGCAAAGCCCGGATGCTGCTGGTCGAGCGCCGCGAGCTCGGCGTCCTGATTGCTCAGGATTTTGTACTCGGGGTCGACGAAATGCTTGGCGACGCGGTGCACTTCGGCTTCGGTCAGGGTGGTCTGGCCGCCGCGCAGGTGTTCCATCTCGGCGTCGACTTTCTGCGCGAACACCTCGGGGGTCAGCGCCTTGACCAGGATCTTGATCCGGGCCTTGTACTTGTTGTCACGACGGCCGTAGCGGTTATAGACCCGCAGGATGGCGTCGAGGTAGCTCAACAGGTCCTGCCACGGCAGGAATTCGTTGATAAACGCGCCCACGACCGGCGTACGGCCCAGGCCGCCACCCACCAGCACGCGAAAACCCAGCTCGCCGGCGGCGTTGTGCACCGGCTCCAGGCCGATATCGTGCACTTCGATGGCCGCGCGGTCCGAGGTCGAGCCATTGATGGCGATCTTGAACTTACGCGGCAGGTAGGCGAATTCAGGGTGGAAGGTGGTCCACTGGCGCACGATTTCGCACCAGGGGCGCGGGTCGATCAGCTCGTCGGCAGCGACGCCGGCAAATTGGTCGGTGGTCACGTTGCGCAGGCAGTTACCGCTGGTCTGAATGGCGTGCATCTGCACGGTGGCCAATTCAGCCAGGATGTCCGGCACGTCTTCCAGGGCCGGCCAGTTGAACTGCACGTTCTGGCGGGTACTGATGTGGGCGTAGCCTTTGTCGAAGTCGCGGGCGATCCTGGCCATCATGCGCGTCTGGCGCGACGTCAGCTGGCCATAGGGCACAGCCACCCGCAGCATCGGCGCAAAGCGCTGAACATAAAGGCCATTTTGCAGGCGCAGAGGGCGGAACTCTTCTTCGCTCAGTTCACCTGCTAAGTAGCGTCGGGTCTGATCACGGAACTGCTTGACGCGGTCCTCGATGATGCGCTGATCGTATTCGTCGTATACGTACATATAGGTCCTGTTCTCGGCAAATCTGCGCGCACGGCCGCGCACTCCCAACGGAGCCGGCGCACGATACCAGTTTGCGTTTATGCGCAAAAGTGATGTTTGAGTATATGCAAATAACCAAAATGACTAATGAGAAGGGTTATCGCCATATCCACATTTGTCACAGGGGCAAGCGTGGTCTTTACTGGTGTCGAGTCTTAGTGCAATCACCTACAAAACCGACAAGAGGCGATGCGATGAGCAATTCGACAAAGATACGTAAACCCGACAGCACCGTGGATGCCTGGGCGATTCTGTTCCTGATCATCCTGGTGGTGGGCACCGCTGTGTTCTGGGTCAGCCACCAGTAAATAGCCCTTCAGCCTGCAATCTCTCCCACCTTGGCCGGCTTCAAACCCCGGCCAGGTGCAGCACCAGCTTGACGATGCCGAACAGCGTCAGGGCAAACACCGCGGTGAACACAATACCCATGATCACAAAATGGCTGGGCTTGCCGTGGGTGAAGTCGCGGGCGCGATTCTTGCCGCTTTGCACGCCAAAGGCTGCGGCCATGACGCTGTGGAGCATCTGCCAGAAGGTGGGCGGTTTGTTCTGTGGGGCGTCCATATATCCCTCGTAATCAATACGACTCGATGAGCTCCGTCAAAGCATAGTCCAGCCCCTGTGCGGGGGCCGGTAATATAGCTAACTACCGCCTCAGCGATGGTCGGCAATGGTGTCCTGTCACTCTACTTATCAGAGAGCGACACCATGACCGTTACATCTGTGCCCCTGCATCACCTTACCCCCAGCCTGCATGGCAGGTTCCTGAAGAAATCGGCTCCGCAATGGTTGCTGAACGCTCCGTCCGAGCGGCGTGCGGCGCTCAAGCACAGCGATGCGCAGTTACCCCAGGCCTACCTGGACGCCACCCCCGCGCAACGCAAACATTTGCATGACTATTTCACTGCAAGCTTCACCGCGCAGACGGCGCTCGACCAGACCATGGCCGACTTGCAAGACATAGACACTTTCGCCGAACCCTTGCTGCGCAAGGCGTTGAAAGATCAGCACGGTGTGGTGCTGGATGTGCGCAAAACGTGGGTGAGCCTAAGGAAAGCCACGAAAATCGGGCTTATCGAAGTGGGCAACTTCGAGTACCTGGAGATCAGCTTGCTGGAAGCGGCGAAACATAACTTCGAAGCGTCCGAGGCCGAGGAGGGCGCGTTTCATCATTCTTCCGGCTTCAAGGTACAGGGGGCCACGTCTGACACGTTTACGCCACTGACCGTCAACCTCAAGGTCCATCAGTTCCTGACGCTGTGCCGCAGCCTGGATATCGGTGCCAGGTACCAAACCCATATCAAGGCATTTCTCCAACCCACCGACGCCACGAAGGCCGCCACACTGCGCCAGCAGTTTATCGCCAACCAGAAGGCAACCATGCGGGCCGCCGCCGAGCTGGCTCTGCTGCAAAAAGATATTGATGCTGACGAGCTGGCCATGGTGATCTCGGTCATTGACGGTGAAGTGTTCCCGCAGCTAAGGGGAAAACCGGTGTGGTTTTGTGACCTGAGCGTGATGAAACGTCGTTTGACTGGCTGTGTGGTGTTTTCGCCATGTGAGAAATATCGTTATCCGGATCAAGTCATTGTTTATGTCCCGCACGATCAGAAACACTCCATGAAGCGCTTCACGTTCGAGGAGATGAGAGCGTATTTCAAGGAGCGATTCACCGCTGCAGATACGCCCTCACCTGAAGCGGCAGGGCCGACCACGTACCAGAAATTCTTCAGTCAGTTCGTGCCGTATAGCGATCATCCCTACTATTTCGGCCAGTTCACCAAGGATGGCGAGACCTCATGGGCCAGTAAGTTCGCCTCCATAGTGCCGACGCTCAGTGAGGTGCTGGATGTGCTCACACCGTTCCCTGTCGGCATCACCAACCCAGCCCCTTTGCCCAAGGCCCCCCAGCTGGTGGAGGCCGATCCTTACCTGAATGTCAAAGTTTACCGTCAAAAGGATCAAGGGCTCTGGGGGCATAACCTCGATCTGTGGGACTACCTGTTTGACCGCAGTTGCACTCAGAGCATCAACGACGCGGCGGCGCATGCGGTGCCTACCGCCGATGTCGATGCCAGGGTGCGCGCGCAGAAAATCGCCGGTTGGCTGAATATCGGCATGTTCGCCGCGACCTTCTTCGCATCTTTCGTGCCGGTACTGGGCGAAATAACGCTGGCGTTCATGGCCGGCCAGTTACTTAACGAGGTGTTTGAAGGCTCCATCGAGTGGGCCGAAGGTGATCGCAAGGCCGCCAAGGCGCATCTGATCGACCTGGTGGAAAACCTGGCGCAGCTTGCTTTGTTTCACGCAGCCGGCAAAGGCGTGGGCAAACTGCTGGCGATCAAACCACCGCCCTTCGTCGAGGACCTGCACCCGGTCACACTGCCCAATGGCCAGACCCGGTTGTGGAAGCCCGATCTCTCGCCTTACAAAAGCGCCGTGAAGTTGCCGGACGACGCTCGTCCCAACGCCTTGGGACAATACGAAATCAACGGCAAGACTTACGTTCGCTGGAATGGCGATCTGTACGAAAAGACCCTTGATCCAACCGTCAACAAGTGGCGGATCAAGCACCCCGATGACCCTGAGGCGTACCAGCCCATTCTGGAACACAACAACGCTGGCGCGTGGCGTCACATCCATGAACGCCCTTTGGAGTGGGACCGCCTGACGCTGCTGCGGCGTCTCGGTCACCGTACCGACGCGTTCTCCGACGAGGTATTACGCACCATTGGTGCAGTGAGTGGCGTTCAGGACGAGCAGTTGTACAAAGTGCATGCGGACGGCTTGGCCATTCCGGCGGCACTGGACGATACGCTGGAGCGGTTCAGTGTCGACCGCCAGGTGAGCGAGGTGATCGAGCAGATCCGTCACGGTTCCGGGGCAGGCAGTCACTTCGAGTGTGTGTTACCGCTGACGACGGAGCTGCCACGCTGGCCGGCAGGTCGGGTGCTGGAAGTGTTCGACGGGCCTGAACCCTGGGGCGCGTCCCATCGCTACGGTGTGACCCCGTCAGCCAGTGATGCGGGTGTCACCATCAAACTCACCCGTCGCGAGGTACAGGCCGGCAAGCTGGCCGAGAAGGTGCTGGCGCAGATGAGCGCAGAGGAAACCAGCCGACTGCTGGGAAGCGAGTCGGGTTGGAACGGGCTGACCCAGGAAGAGGTGTTCGACGAGCGTCTGGCGGACCACGCACTGAAGAGGCAGCGTGCGCTGTTCGAAAGCTTTTGGCGTTCAAACAGGCCTGAGGTAGAAGATCCCGGCGTGCTGGGCCGACGTTATCCCTCGTTGCCGCATCAGGCCGTGGACGAGGTGATGGGCGCCGCCACCCCGCTTGAACGCAGTCGCCTGAAGGACACTGGCAAGGTGCCGAGGCGTCTGGATGACCTGGCACGCATCAGCCTGCAACAGCATCGCCTGAACCGAGCAATCAGCGGGCTGCACCGCGAAAACCTGGCGAGCCTGGACAGCGACCGCCTGGCCCTGCACAGCCTGGAACGGCTGCCCGGCTGGCCGGGAGGGCTACGCCTGGAACTGCGCAGCGACAACCTGCAAGGGCCGCTGCTGGACCATATCGGCGCCGAGGACGCCGCGGTACGCAAATACCTGGTCAAGGACGGCGACAGCTTCCAGGCGTTGGATGAACGAGGCGAGCCCCTCCATAGCCGCTCGCTCTATAGCCGCAATTTTTATCAAGCGATCCTGCATGCCTTGCCCGATAATTCGCGTAACGCGCTGGGCATCCCGTCCACCGCTCAGGGGGAGCTGTTAAAGCAGACGCTGGCCGATTATGCGAGCAGCCACCGCAGCGAAATGGCCAGCATTTTAGGACAACGGGTGCCCAGGTCGCGACCGTCGTTGCGCTTGGCGGATGGGCGCCTGGGATATGAGTTGTCTGGAGGCAGACCAGAAGTAAGAGCAGGGGCAGGAGACGTCGATCGTCTGGTTGCGCGGGTGCGCGATATCTACCCGGATGCGTATGAATTCGAAGCCAGGTCTTTTGTGCAAAGGCACTTGCGCAACGGTGATCACCCACAACAGATTTTCAACCTGTTGGCCAATCGCCAGCGGGAGCTGGACGGCCTGCGCAGTGCACTTGGCCTCTGGGCGGGAAGTGACCCGGCTCGTCTACAAGTGGCTGATAACATCATTTATTGCTGGCGCCAGGGCTTGAATCCTCACGCGGCACCGTTCAGAACCCTCAACGTGATCGATGGGGGAGAGTTGCTCGCACTGAATGCGGACTTTCCCAATGTGCGTAACTTGAGGGTGTCGGGTACAGCGCTGCTTGGCGATCAGGGCGCGACGTTAGTCCGCCAGTTCCCGGGTATGCGACGCCTCGAGGTATACGTCAGCGCTTCCACGTTGAGCGCGGTTGCCGAGCGGGTGGCGAGCTTGCCGCAGATCACCGAGTTGGTGTTCGTGGACAGGGAGTTCGGTCGTCCCTCCACCGCCAATTTTACTCCTGAAGTGATGCAGTCGATCTCGCGCATGACGCAACTTGAGCAGCTGACCTTATCAGGCTCGATGGACCGGTTGGATGTCAGCGGGTTTGTAAACCTGCGCAGGCTCACTGTGTCCGGACCGCTGGCGACCTGGCCGCAGGGTGTGCTGGGGCTTGAACAGCTGGAAACCCTCAATCTGTCGTCCACGCGGATCACCTCGATACCTCCAGAGATGTTCACCGGCCACGAGCGCCTGTGGCGCGGACTGCAGATGGACTGGGGACGTTTTGAGCCGCAGGCATTCAGGCAGGCCTATGAACACGTGCATGAGAACCCGGCGCATCTTGTGGATGAAGAGGTCATGGTGCGCTCGTATGTAGAAGGCTCACTGCGCCAGTTGACGGGCGGCAATGCTGCCACTGCTTTCAACGTTCTTGAGGAGTTCAGACAGCAGCAGGTTCCCGCCAGTGAACAGATCGAACGTCTTGACACCGTACGGGAAGAACACCGTGAGTTGGCCCGGGAGCTGAGTGAGTGGCCGACGCGCTATCCAGTTAACTCGCGTAGTCAGATCGAACCGCATTACCGTGTGCGGGCGGCAGATCGCATACTCGCTTCCTGGCGAGAGGGCCTTGGGCAGCGTCTCGCGCCCAATACAAGGCCGGGGCCATCTGCGCAGGCATCTGCGCCGCAGATGCGTCTGGATCTTTCAGGTGGTGCCTTGGTCGATTTACCGTCTTTACCGACGGCCGATTTTTCCCATGTGAGTCACCTGGACCTGGCAAGCGTGCGGGTTCCGCTCACAGAGCTGGAAACCTTCCTGGGGCGCTTCAACCAGGTGGAGCATCTGAACCTTTCAGATAATGATCTGACCAGCCTGCCTTCAAGTCTGAACGAGATGACCTCCCTGCGTTCTTTGGACTTCTCCCACAACCTGTTGCACGTCACTCCCACGATCCAGGCGCGCTTGAATGGGTTGACAAGCTTGACCTCCCTGAATCTGCGATTTAATCCCGTCCGTACGTTGGATATCAGCCATCTGTCGCGGCTGGCCACCCTCGATCTGGGACGCACAGCCATTCGCGATTGGCCTGGGGGGGCGGTGGAGTCGCCCGCCCTGGAACGGTTGGACCTGAGCCATAGCGCGGTGACCACGATCCCGCGGACGGCGTTGACCGGCCATGATCCGTTCCTGGCCAATACCAGCCTGCGCGGCTGCCGTCTGACGGCGGCGACCCTGGCGCAGGTAAGGGCGGTCGGCCAACGCCTGGGCAGTGAGAGCCCGCTGGGCATTCCCCGTGAATTTCTGGAGCGAGGCAGAACGGGCGGCGACCCTGAGTATTTCCCGGAAGGAACTGAGCAAAATCCCAACCTTATGTTGCCGCTGCCCTTATCGGCAGAGAGCGCAGCCACGCCGATGACCGCCGCGGCGCGCATGCAGCGTCTTGATCCTAACCTGGACAGTGCACAGGCGTTGGCGCGCATCGACGCGCTGAGCAGCGATGGGCTGAGCGCTCTCGAAATAGAGGCTCGCTTAGGGACGTGGGAGGGTCAACAGCTTCAATGGATCCAGACTTTGAATGCATGGATCGATATTCAGGGCGTGCGACGCGGTAGCCGTTGGATCAGCGCCCTTGACCGGCGGCGGGCGGCGCAACGATTGCTGTCGAGCTGGCGCTCCAGCCTGCGTGAAACGCCGCCGTTACGGCCGTCGCTGGGGCAGCATCAATTGGATCTGTCCGGGTTGACGCTGGGGGATCTGCCGGCACTGCCCAGCCCGCTCAACCATATCCGTGAGTTGAACCTGAGCAACGTCATGACCACAGCGCGAGGCTCCAATGAGTTCCTGCGCGCGTTCGGCAATATTGACTCCTTGAACCTGGACACTAACGGCTTGACGGTATTGCCCGACGCTGTGAGTGAGTTTCGCTCACTAAGGCAATTGGCCGCTGCGCATAATGGTTTGAGTGACGCAACGGCATTGCGCGGGCAATTGTTGAATATGCCGATGCTGGAAAACTTGAACCTCAATGACAACAGGCTGGCCGAGCTGGACGTGAGCGGTATGTCGCAACTGCAAGCCCTGGATCTGGGCGACAACATCTTGGATGAATGGCCGGCGGGCGTGTTTGAGGCGCCACGCTTGCGCTCGTTGAACCTGCGTAATAATCAGATCGAAACCATCCCGCCTGAAGCCTTCGCCGCTCGCCATCAGGCATTGATGGGCCATACCGACCTGCACGACAACCTGCTGCTGGAGCAAGAGTTCGAAGACCTGCGCGTGTATCTGCAGCGCACCGGTAATGGCTTGGGCTTCACCCTCGCGGATATCGACGAAATGATCCAGGGCTACCAGCCGGATGACCCCGAATCTCCCGACGAACCGCCACACGCAAATCAGCATCCGGAAATCGAGCCCCCACAAGTGCAGCGAGACCGCTGGTTCACAGACGTGACTGAGGGTTCGGAGCGCTATCAAGCCTGGGACGAGCTGCGCGCCGAGCCCGACAGCGCCGACTTTTTCTTCACCTTGTCGCAATTGCGCAATACTCGGGATTTCCAGCGCAACCGGGCGGGTGTCACGGCGCGGGTGTGGCGGGTTCTGGATGCGATGTATGCAGACCGTGCTCTGCGCAGGGATGTGTTTGCCAAGGCCAGTGCCGCGCAAGCCGGGATGACGTGTGGCGATGGCCGAATCCTGGTGTTCAACGATCTCGAAACGGCCGTTTATGAGTTCAATCTGTTGAGCTCCGTGACGCCTGCACAGGAAGGTGCTGAATTATTCCGGCTGGCCAGACGCATGAGCCGTCTTGATGCAGTGGAGAGGGTTGCCGAAGAGGCCATTCGCGGGCGACCAGGCGCCGACCCGGCGGAAATTCGCCTGGCTTACCGTATTGGATTGGCCCAGCGTCTGGATTTGCCGAGTCAACCTCAGGGCATGATCTATACAAACGCCGCGAACGTGACTCCGGCGGCCCTGGACACTGCGTATAACCGCATCATCGAAAACGAAGGCCGGGATGCCTTTGTCCAGAGCCTGATTGAACGCACCTACTGGGTGGACTACTTGAGGAGAACGTACCCTGCCGAGTTCAGGACCTTGGCCGACTCCATGGCAACACAAGTCGACGCCCTGGACGACCGTTACCCCGACGCCGGCGAGGAGTATTTACGTGAATACGCAGAGTTGGGCCGCAGACGGGCTGAACGGGAAACAGCCCTGGCCATCGAGCTGACCGCACGCGAACGCACCCGTCTGGGACTTTAGGCCGCACCTGCGCGCAGGGGCTCGACAAGCCCCTGCGCGAGCGCAAAAGGCTATCAGTTCTCGTAACCCAGGTTCGGCGCCAGCCAGCGCTCGGTCACACTCAGGTCCTGACCCTTGCGTGCGGTGTAGCTCAGCACCTGGTCCTTGTCGACCTTGCCCACGGCAAAGTACTGCGCCTGCGGGTGGGCGAAGTACCAGCCGCTGACGGCGGCCGCCGGGAACATCGCATAGTGCTCGGTGAGGAATACGCCGCTGCGGCCCGCCTGCATTTCGCGCGCCTCGGGGTCGAGCAGTTGGAACAGTTGGGCTTTCTCGGTGTGGTCCGGGCACGCCGGGTAGCCTGGGGCAGGGCGGATGCCGCTGTATTGCTCCTTGATCAGTGCCTCGTTATCCAGCTGTTCATCCTTGGCGTAGCCCCAGTGTTCCTTGCGCACCTGCTGGTGCAGCCACTCGGCACAGGCTTCGGCCAGGCGGTCGGCGAGGGCCTTGACCATGATCGAGTTGTAGTCGTCGCCGGCATCTTGATAAGCCTTGGCGACTTCTTCGGCACCGATGCCGGCGGTGGTGATGAAACCGCCGACATAGTCGGTCACGCCGCTGTCCTTGGGCGCGACGAAGTCGGCCAGGGAAAAGTTCGGCTTGCCGTCGGTCTTGATGATCTGCTGGCGCAGGTGATGCAGCTTGGCGATTGGCTGGCCATCGTCACCGTAGACTTCCAGGTCATCGTCCTGCACCTGGTTGGCCGGCCAGAAGCCGAACACCGCACGGGCGCTGATGAGTTTTTCATCGATCAGTTTCCTGAGCATTTCCTGGGCATCGGCGTACAGCGCGGTCGCCGCTTCGCCGACGACCTCATCGGTGAGGATGCGTGGGAATTTGCCTGCCAGGTCCCACGAAATGAAGAACGGCGTCCAGTCGATGTAGTCGGCCAGAACGTTGAGGTCGATATTGTCCAGTACCTTGGCGCCGGTAAACGTCGGTTTGACCGGGGTATAGCTGCTCCAGTCGAACTGCGGCTTCTTGGCAAGCGCCGCCGGGTAGCTCAGGCGTTCGGTGCGGGCGCTGCGGTTGGAGGTGCGCTCACGCACATCGATGTATTCCAGGCGGGTCTTCTCGACGAAGCCGGCCTTCAATTCCTTGGACAGCAGTTGTGTCGCCACGCCCACCGCACGGGAGGCGTCGGTGACGTAGATCACCGCGTCATTGCTGTACTTGGGCTCGATCTTCACCGCCGTGTGCGCCTTGGAGGTGGTCGCGCCGCCGATCATCAGCGGCAGGTGGAAGTCCTGGCGCTGCATCTCGCGGGCCACGTGCACCATTTCATCCAGGGACGGGGTGATCAGGCCGGACAAGCCGATGATGTCGCACTTCTGTTCCTTGGCCACTTGCAGGATCTTTTCCGCCGGGACCATCACGCCGAGGTCGACGATGTCATAACCGTTGCAGCCCAGCACCACGCCGACGATGTTCTTGCCGATGTCGTGCACGTCGCCCTTGACCGTGGCCATCAGGATCTTGCCCTTGGCCTCCGGCTTGTCGCCTTTTTCCAGCTCGATGAACGGAATCAGGTGAGCCACGGCCTGCTTCATCACCCGGGCGGACTTGACCACCTGGGGCAGGAACATCTTGCCGGCGCCGAACAGGTCGCCAACGATGTTCATGCCGGACATCAGCGGGCCTTCGATCACCTCGATCGGGCGCGCAAACGACAGCCGCGACTCTTCGGTGTCTTCGACGATATGCGTGGTGATGCCCTTGACCAGCGCGTGTTCCAGGCGCTTGTTCACCGGCCAGCCGCGCCACTCCTCGGTTTCGGCTTCCTTGACGCTGCCGTCGCCCTTGTACTTGTCGGCGATGGCGAGCAGGGCATCGGTGCCTTCCGGGGTGCGGTTGAGCACCACGTCTTCCACCGCATCGCGCAGCTCGGCCGGGATCTGGTCGTAGATCTCCAGCTGACCGGCGTTGACGATGCCCATGGTCAGGCCCGCGCGGATCGCATGGAGCAGGAACACCGAGTGGATCGCCTCGCGCACCGGGTTGTTGCCACGGAACGAAAACGACACGTTGGACACGCCACCGGAGGTCAGCGCGTAGGGCAGCTCGTCGCGGATATAGGCACAGGCATTGATGAAGTCGACGGCGTAGTTGTTGTGCTCTTCGATACCGGTGGCCACCGCGAAGATGTTCGGGTCGAAGATGATGTCTTCCGGCGGGAAGCCCACTTCATTGACCAAGATGTCGTAGGAGCGTTTGCAGATTTCCTTTTTGCGCGCTTCGGTGTCGGCCTGGCCGGCTTCGTCGAACGCCATCACCACCACCGCCGCGCCGTAGCGCTTGCACAGCTTGGCGTGGTGAATGAACTGCTCCACGCCTTCCTTCATGCTGATGGAGTTGACGATGCCCTTGCCCTGGATGCACTTGAGGCCGGCTTCGATCACTTCCCACTTGGAGGAGTCGATCATGATCGGCACGCGGGAAATGTCCGGTTCGCCGGCGATCAGATTGAGGAAGGTCACCATGGCCTTCTTCGAATCGAGCATGCCCTCGTCCATGTTGATGTCGATCACCTGGGCGCCGGCTTCCACCTGCTGCAGGGCGACTTCCAGGGCTTCGGTGTAGTTGTCTTCACGAATCAGGCGGGCGAACTTGGCCGAACCTGTGATGTTGGTGCGCTCGCCGACGTTGACGAACAGCGAGCTGCGATCGATGGTGAACGGCTCCAGGCCGGACAGGCGGCAGGCCTTGGGAATGTCCGGGATGGCACGCGGCGCATAACCGGCCACGGCCTTGGCGATGGCTTCGATATGGCCGGGCGTGGTGCCGCAGCAGCCGCCGACGATGTTGAGAAAGCCGCTCTGAGCGAACTCTTCGATGACCTTGGCCGTTTGCGCAGGCAGTTCGTCGTACTCACCGAATTCGTTGGGCAGGCCGGCGTTGGGGTGCGCGGAAACGTGGGTGTTGGCCTTGTTCGACAGCTCTTCCAGGTAGGGGCGCAGTTCGCTGGCACCGAGGGCGCAATTCAAACCGACCGAGATGGGCTTGGCGTGGGCCACGGAGTTCCAGAAGGCTTCGGTGGTCTGGCCGGACAAGGTGCGCCCGGACGCATCGGTGATGGTGCCGGAAATCATGATCGGCAGTTCGAGGTTCAGCGCCTCGAACACGCCCTGCACCGCGAAGATCGCGGCTTTGGCATTAAGGGTGTCGAAAATCGTCTCGATCAGGATCAGGTCGGCGCCGCCTTCGATCAGGCCCTGGGTGGCTTCGGTGTAGTTCTCCACCAGTTCATCGAAGGTCACGTTGCGGTAGCCGGGGTTGTTCACGTCCGGCGACAGCGAGCAGGTACGGCTGGTGGGGCCGAGCACGCCTGCGACGAAGCGCGGCTTGGCCGGGTTCTCGAGGGTCTTGGCGTCGGCCACCTTACGCGCCAGGCGCGCGCCTTCTACGTTCAGCTCGTAGGCGAGCTCTTCCATGCCGTAGTCGGCCATGGAGATGCGCGTGGCATTGAAGGTGTTGGTTTCCAGGATGTCGGCACCGGCATCCAGGTAGGCCTTTTCGATCCCGCCGATCACGTCAGGGCGGGTGAGCACCAGCAGGTCGTTGTTGCCCTTGACGTCGCTCGGCCAGTCGGCAAAACGCTTGCCACGGTAGTCCTGTTCCTCAAGCTTATAGCTCTGGATCATCGTGCCCATGCCGCCGTCGAGGATCAGGATACGTTCCTTGAGGGCGTGGTGGAGGGCTTGCAGACGAACGCTACGATCGGACATGGGACTACTCTGGTCAGGCATTACGGAGGCATGAATCATAACAAACCTGTGCCGATTTTGAGCATGCGCGGTTCTGCATGAATATCGCTCATGTTGCCGGCCGTCATGGCCCGGTAGAATCACCGCCACTTTCAGCACCGCATACCTTGAATCGGGACCGGATACATGTCACTTCGTTTGATCGTCAGCGCCGTCCTGGCCTTGATAGCCAGTACAGCGCAGGCGCAAGTTGTGCCGGCAAACCGTCCCGCTCAGGCGATTTCCTATACACGCGATATTCAGCCGATCTTCACCGAGAAGTGCGTGGCCTGCCACGCCTGCTACGACTCGGCCTGCCAGCTCAACCTGGGCAGCGCCGAGGGCGCTGCGCGGGGTGCAAGCAAAATGCCGGTGTATGACGGCGAGCGCAGCACGGCCACGCCCACCACCCGTTTGTTCTACGACGCGTTCGGCAAGCAGGCCTGGCAGCAGAAGGGCTTCTATTCGGTACTGGACGCCCAGGGCAGCCAGGCGGCGCTGATGGCGCGCATGCTGGAACTGGGCCATAACGCGCCGTTGCAACCCAATGCCAAGCTGCCCGACGAGATTGTGCTGGGCTTGAACCGCGCCAACCTGTGCGCGGCCCCCGGCGAGTTCAATGCTTACGCGGGCAGCCATCCCAAGGAGGGCATGCCGCTGGCTGTCACTGGCCTGACCGACCCGCAGTACCAGACGCTGCAACGCTGGCTGGCTTCCGGCGCGCCGCTTGACGAGCAGAGCCTGGCGCCAAGCGCCAAGGAAGCCCTGCAGGTACAGCAGTGGGAAACCCTGTTCAACCAGGCGGGCGCCCGCGAAAGTCTGGTGGCGCGCTGGCTGTTCGAACATTTGTTCCTCGCCCACATCTATTTCGAAAACGGTGAGCCGGGGCACTACTTTCAATGGGTTCGCTCGCGCACGCCAAGCGGACAGCCCATCGACCTGATCGCCACGCGTCGCCCCAACGACGACCCCGGCACCCGGGTGTACTACCGCCTGTGGCCGGTGCAGGGCGTGATCGTGCACAAAACCCACATCACTTACCCGTTCAGCGCCGCGAAACTGGCGCGCATCAAGGCGCTGTTCTACGCCGGTGACTGGCAAGTGACCGCCTTGCCGGGCTATGGCCCCGGCAGTCGGGCCAACCCGTTCGCCACCTTTGAAGCCATCCCGGCCAAGGCGCGTTACCAGTTCATGCTCGATAACGCCGAATACTTCGTGCGTACCTTCATACGCGGCCCGGTGTGCCGCGGGCAGATTGCGACGGATGTGATTCGCGATAACTTCTGGACCTTGTTCCAGGACCCGGACCACGACCTGTACATCACCGATGCACGGTATCGCGGCCAGGCCACGCCGCTGCTGGCGATGCCTGGGCAGAATGACGACGTGGGCAGCGTGCTGAACCTGTGGCTGGCGTATCGCGACAAGCGCAACCAGTACGAAGCGCTGCGCCGTGACAATTATGCCGACCTGCCGCCACCGAGTTGGGCCACGCTGTGGGCGGGCAACGACAACGCCTTGCTGAGCATCTTCCGTCACTTTGACAGCGCCTCGGTGACCAAGGGTTTGATCGGTGAAGTGCCGCAGACCATGTGGCTGTTCGACTATCCGCTGTTGGAGCGCACCTATTACCAATTGGCGGTGAACTTTGACGTGTTCGGCAACGTGTCCCACCAGGCCCAGACCCGCTTGTACTTCGACTTGATCCGTAACGGTGCCGAGCAGAACTTCCTGCGCCTGATGCCCGCCGACACCCGCGAAGACTTTATGGACGACTGGTACCAGAACAGCGGCAAGCTCAAACTGTGGCTGGATTACGAGGCGATTGACGACAGCAAGCCCAGCGGTCTGCATCTGAGCGAGAAAGACCCCAAGCGCGACTTCGCCAATCAATTGCTGACCCGCTACGGCCAACTCAATGCCAGCCCCGACCCGATCAACCGCTGCACCGGCGCGTTCTGCTCCCGTGACGGCATCGACCCGGCGCTGCAAGACGCCGAGCAAGCACTGAGTCGCCTGACCTCGCGCCCGGCGGCGGGCCTCAAGGTGATCGACCAGTTGCCCGAAGCCACCATGCTGCGGATCGAGACCCCCGGCGGCAAGCGCATGGTCTACAGCCTGTTGCGCAACCGCGCCCACAGCAACGTGGCGTTCCTGCTGGGTGAGGCGTATCGCTATCAGCCGGGGCTGGACACGCTGACGATCTATCCGGGGGTGCTCAGCAGCTACCCGAATTTCATGTTCAATGTGCCCGCGCAGCAGGTGCCGGCGTTTGTGGCGGCGATGGAAGGCGCCAAGGACGCCGAGGGTTTTGAGAAAATCGTTGATCGTTGGGGTGTGCGCCGCAGTCATCCGCAGTTCTGGCAGTATTTTCATGACCTTTCGCAGTACATCCGCGAAACGACGCCGGTAGAAGAGGGCGTGCTGGATATGAATCGCTATGAAAACCTCTGACGGCGTCAGTTGGGCTTTTCCGACAAAAACACTAGGACTTTGTACCTGTGTAATAATTTGGCGTAAACTGCCGGCAAGCCTGTGAGGAGTTTCCATGACTGCCATAACCATTACCGACGCCGCCCACGATTACCTGGCTGACCTGCTGTCCAAGCAGAACACCCCAGGTATCGGCATCCGCGTCTTTATCACCCAGCCCGGCACCCAGTACGCCGAGACCTGCATTGCCTACTGCAAGCCTGGTGAAGAGAAGCCTGAAGACACCGCCCTGGGGCTCAAAAGCTTCACCGCGTACATCGATGCCTTCAGCGAAGCCTTCCTTGACGACGCCGTGGTCGACTACGCCACCGACCGCATGGGCGGCCAGTTGACCATCAAGGCACCGAACGCCAAGGTGCCGAACGTCAACGCCGACAGCCCGGTCAACGAGCGCATCAACTACTACCTGCAAACCGAGATCAACCCGGGGCTGGCCAGCCACGGCGGTCAGGTCAGTCTGATCGATGTGGTTGAAGACGGTATCGCGGTGCTGAAATTCGGTGGCGGCTGCCAGGGCTGCGGCCAGGCGGACGTAACCTTGCGTGAAGGCATCGAGCGCACCCTGCTTGAGCGCATTCCTGAGCTCAAAGGCGTACGTGACGTGACTGACCACACGCAGAAAGAAAACGCCTACTACTGAGTAAGGCGTTCACTGCGAACAAAAAACGGCGCACCGTGAGCGCCGTTTTTTATTGCTTTAAATTCAACGAATTACGCCATTTTCCTGATAAAGAATCTAGCGTGCTGATGTTTATTCGGGACGATAAAGGTGAGCGTGACCGGCACGGTAAAGCGATGACTCGCTGAAACTGTCGTTGGTCAACACGCGACCCACCAGGATCAATGCGGTGCGCCTGAAGCCCTTTGCCTCAACCTTGCCGACGATGTCACCCATCGTGCCAATGGCCCAATCCTGATCCGGCCAGGTCGCCCTGTGCACCACGGCAATCGGGCAGTCGGTACCATAATGCGGCAGCAGCCGGGCGACGATTGTGTCCAGATGATTGACCCCCAGGTGAATCGCCATGGTGGTGCCGTGCCGCGCCAGGCTGTCGAAGTCCTCACCGGCGGGCATGCTTGTCTTGTCGGCGTAACGGGTCAATATCACGCTCTGGGCGATATCCGGCAGGGTCAATTCGGTTTCCAGCAGCGCAGCGCAAGCCGCTACCGCGGTGACCCCCGGAATGATCTGGAAAGGGATATTCAATTCACGCAAATGACGGATCTGCTCGCCAATTGCCCCGTACAGGCTGGGGTCGCCGGAGTGAACCCGCGCAACGTCCTGGCCTGCGGCATGGGCCGTCTTGATCAGCTCGATGATCTGTTCCAGGTGCAATTGTGCGCTGTTGACCACCTGCTGCGCCTGATGACCTTCCAGCACAGCGGCGGGTACCAGCGAGCCGGCGTAGATGATCACCGGGCAGCTGCGGATCAGCCGTTGGCCTTTGACGGTGATCAGTTCCGGGTCGCCGGGGCCGGCGCCGATGAAATAAACGGTCATGCAATCTTCCTGTTGAATCGCGTGAGCATGAACAGTGCTCAAGATCGGATGCGGTGATTATCCGCGTTGCAGCCCACGCAAGCCAATGCAACGGTGGCCTGTGCGCTCTTGCGGCGAGTGACCAGCAGCGGGGCAGTGGGGTTGCCGAGCTGTTCGGCCGCCGCCAGTGCGGCGCTCTCGGCAACCCCGTAACACTGCGTATGGGCAAAGGCGACGGCCGATTTATGGCTCAGGCGGTGTTCATAAGCGCTCAGGCGCGCGGCACTGAACCACAGCAGCGGCACGTTTAGTACCTGAGCCAGTGCCAAAAGCCCTGGCTCATGCTTTTTTTGCTCAATGGTTGCCAATGCGCCGATGTGCTGGCGGTCAGCACCTGCTTCGCCCAGGGCGTTGTCAACCAGCTCCAGCAGGGCGCGAGCATCACAGCCGCGCCGACAGCCCAGGCCGACAACCAGGCTCATGCCGGGTATTGGTCGTCGCGCTGACGGCGGAACAGCCAGGCACTGAACAAGCCCAGCGCCAACCAGAATGCAACATTGGTCAGCTGTGAAGCGATCTTGAACTGGACTTCGAGGGCTTGCGGGGCCAGCATCGAATGCACTTCGGGTTGTGGTGCGCCGATCACATGGGGCACCACTAGAATCGCCACGCCCAGCACTTTGAGCAGCCAGCTGCGCCCGAACACCAGCAACGCAATCCCGGCGGCGGTCGAGGCGGCAGCGCCAACCCACCAGATCTGACGCTGGGCCAGGTCGGCAGCGGCGGTGCCTGGCAGTTCCGGGGGCAGGCCCAAGGTAGGAGCGAGCACAAAGGTGGCGTAACCGGCCAGTCCCCACAGCAATCCCTGGGCGGTGCGGGTCGGCGGGCGCAGCGTATAGAGCCCGGCCAGCATCAGGGCAAAACCGACCGCCACCACCAGGTTGCCACCGGTGGTCGACAGCACGCGCTGCCAGCCGTTCTCGGGCTCCCAGGCCGCGGCATCATGGGTATGCGCGGCGGTATCGGCCGTGTGTTCATGCACCGCCTGTGTGGTCGCCGGAGTCTGTTCGAATGCCTCTGCCTGCAAAATCAGCGGCGCCACCCAAAAGCTTTGCAGCAGGGTCAGCAGCAGCGCGGCCAGCAAGCCGGTGAAACCTGCGGTTTGCGCAATATGCTTGATCATCTCGGCAGCCCTCAGTGGCACGGGAACGCGGCGCTGTGGCGGGTATCATGGGCGGCGTTGTGCACCGCCTCGATATGCGAGAAGCCGGCAAAGTACACCAGGCACGCACCGAGGATCGATGCCCCGATTGCGGCGCTCAGGCGTTGGCTCAGCGTGGAGGCGTTGCTGGAAGTGGGCGAAGTGCTGCTGATGATCGACATGGCGCGTCCCTTTCAGGTACTTGCGGGAAACGAGCGCATGAAAACCCCGCGAGCCGGGCACGCAGGGTTATGAACAGCGCCCGCCCACCGCGGGTTTGTTATCTGAAATTTTCGGGCCGGTCTCCGGGCTTGCGAGGGGCACTGGGCCTTTCAAGCATCTCCTTCCCATGCACAGGCACAGTGGATTTGACGCTTCGCTCGCTTACCGTTGCGGGGGCAGCACCGGACTCGTCACAACGCGTGACTCACCGGTTTCCCGTTTCACCCTGTGAAGGGCACCCGAAACAAGGTGTGTAGAAGACCATGAGCAGCTCAGACGAGTCAAATCAGGTGAGTGACCTGGCTTCATCACGATAAACACAACGGGGCATACGTAACCCGTGTTGGTAGCCCTGTCAGTCTGTGCGGCTTTTGAAGGGATGATTGAATTCTTGTGAAGCGTTGCGTGTTAGATACTTTAGATTGTCCAGGTCATACCGTTGGTCTTCCTTGCCTGCAAATCCCAGGAAGCCAACACCAATATCCAGCTTTTTAAGAAGTTCCGGGCGGTTCAATAGTGTGCTGGCGACGCTTTTTGCTTCGTCGGAAAAGTACCGATCACTGTGTACTAATCCTGCTGCTTGTTTCAGCTCATTGAAATTTACGTAACCGTTGCCAGTTGAATCAAACGCTTTATGGTATTTCCCAGCCGCCAGGAGCAGTTGGTGATCGCTGGCACTGGAAAAATCGCCTGCTGTCCTGGCCATTGAATCCAGTTTTATCGTGCCATTTTGGTACCCGGCACCGGACGCTATGTCGAGGTCACTTGTCAGCTCGTCGCGTTGCAGTAATTCGTGGACCAAGGCAATCAGGTCTGATGTGGCACGCTGACCATTTGGTTGTATGCCTTCTTCTGACAGTCGTTTGAGGTCGTGGTACGTAACGGCGCTGTTGTGATAGGGGTCAAGTACCTTGGCGTGAGGCAACAATGCTTTCATCAGCATCTGATCAGTCAAGGATTCATAAGGCCGCGGGGGCGCGGCCGACAAGTGCAGTGCAGACGCACGCGATGTTTCGTTTAGTTGCGGCGGGGGGAGCAGGGTAGTGTCTGGGGTAACAAACATGTCTGATTCTCAGGTGATATAAGTTAAGTTCGCCCACTCATGTGACGCTGCACGTGTTCGGATCGGCGATGTTCTTGGCTACGCGATATCTGTGTGGCGCTGGTCGGCAAAGGGTTCCTGGCGGGCCTTCGAGAAAATACTCAAATTAATACGTCAGCCCCGATGTCCGCTGTTTCACGGGCAGTAACCCAGCGCAAGGCAATACTTCAAATTACGTCATCGCAAACCTCATCACGTTGACCTGTTGCCCCGCACTGCGTAGCCTTGCTCGCTCGAGGTTCTTCGGCCCAGGTCGAAGCTAAGAAGGGAACGCGGTTCAAGCCGCGGCTGCCCCCGCAACTGTGAAGGGTTCAACTGACTGCCACGCCACTGCCGATACGGCGGGAAGGCGCAGCCAGCGCCGGTCGCAAGACCCGCAAGCCCCAAGCCAGGAGACCTGCCTCGCAAACGATTTTTCAATTCAACCGGGCGGGGTGATCCGGTGACGAAATCTGCTGCTGCGCGCCGTCGCAGGGCCTATCGTCCCGTATGCCCGCCCCAAAGGGCATCCGATGAAAACACTGGCCAAACTCCCCGTCACCATCGTTACCGGTTTTCTCGGTTCGGGCAAAACCACGCTGCTGCGCCATATGCTCGACAACGCCCAGGGCCGCCGCATTGCGGTGATCGTCAATGAGTTCGGCGAGCTGGGCATTGACGGTGAAATCCTCAAACAGTGCTCCATCGGCTGTACCGAAGAAGAAGCCAACGGCCGTGTGTACGAATTGGCCAACGGTTGCCTGTGCTGCACCGTGCAGGAAGAATTCTTCCCGGTGATGCGCGAACTGGTGGCCCGCCGTGGCGACCTTGACCATATCCTTATCGAAACCTCGGGCCTGGCGCTGCCCAAGCCGCTGGTCCAGGCTTTCCAGTGGCCGGAAATCCGCAATGCCTGCACCGTCGACGCCGTGATTACCGTGGTCGACAGCCCGGCCGTGGCTGCCGGCACCTTCGCCGCGTTCCCGGACCAGGTCGACGCCCAGCGCAAGCTCGACCCGAACCTGGACCATGAATCGCCACTGCACGAGCTGTTTGCCGACCAACTGGCCAGCGCCGACCTGGTGATCCTCAACAAGGCCGACCTGATCAGCGCCGAAGACCTGGCCCGTGTGCGCCTGGAAGTGGCCGAGGAGCTGCCGCCGGCGGTCAAGGTCATCGAAGCCAGCAGCGGACGCGTGCCTCTGGACGTGCTGATCGGCCTGGGCGCCGGCTCCGAAGAACATATCGACGCCCGCCACAGCCATCACGACCATCACCACGACGGTGAGGATGACCACGACCACGACGCCTTCGACTCCATCTCCATCGACCTGCCGCAAGCCGACGAAGCCCTGTTGCTCGACGCCCTGACGCAACTGGTGGTGCAGCACGGCATCCTGCGCGTCAAAGGCTTCGCCGCCATTCCAGGCAAACCGATGCGCCTGCTGATCCAGGGCGTGGGCACGCGTTTCGACAAGCATTTCGACCGCGCCTGGGGCGCCGATGAAGCGCGCACCACGCGCCTGGTGCTGATCGGCCAGGCGCTTGACGCGGCCGGCCTTGAAGCGCAACTGCGCGCCGCCCTCAGCGCCTGACCCATGCACCTGCTCAGGACCCAGCCCGGCGGCTTCGTCGCGGACGACAATATCGCCGACCTTGGACAAACCCCCGCCGAGCTGGTGGTCCTGTGCAGCGGCGACTCCAGCCTGGCGCTGCTTGCCGAGGCAGCGCGGCAGTTGCCCGAGGATTACCCCAGTTTTCGCCTGGCCAACCCGATGCAAGTGCAGAACCATGCCTCAGTCGACCTGTACGTCGACGAGGTGTTGCGCCACGCCAAGGTAATCCTGATTTCGCTGCATGGCGGCATCGGTTACTGGCGCTACGGCATCGAGCGCCTGAAGGCGTTGGCCGAGCGCGGCGTAACGCTCATCCTGGTCCCGGGGGATGATCGCCCGGACCCGGAACTCAGCGGCCTGAGTAGCGTCGGTGCACCCGAGCGTGACCGCCTGTGGCAGTTCCTGCGCCAAGGTGGGTTGGGGAATGCGCTGGATTTCTATCGCTGCCTGGCCAGCGGCTACCTGGGGCGCGACTATGCCTGGGCTGAGCCGCAAAGCTTGCCGCGCACCTCGATCTACCATCCGCATACCGCCAACGCCCAGCTTGCAAACTGGCAAGCCGATTGGCGCGCCGATTGCCCGGTGGCGGCGGTGCTGTTCTACCGCTCGCATTTGCAGGCGGCCAATACCGGGTTTATCGATGTGTTCTGCCAGCGTTTGCAAGCGGCCGGTCTTAACCCGTTGCCGATCGCGGTGGCCAGCTTGAAGGAGCCAGGCTGCCTGGCGGTGGTCGAGGACCTGCTGGATGACGTGCAGGCGGCGGTGATTCTCAACACCACCGGCTTTGCCCAGTCCAGTCCCGAAGCGCCGCATCTGCGCCCGTTTCGCCGCAACATCCCGGTGATTCAGGCGATCTGCGCGCAGGACAACCAGCCCGGCTGGGAGGCCAGCGCGCAAGGCCTGGGCCCGCGCGACCTGGCGATGCACATTGCTTTGCCGGAGCTGGACGGGCGCATCATCAGCCGGCCGATCAGCTTCAAGGACCTGGCCTGGCGCAGTGAGCGCAGCCAGTCGGACGTGGTGTGCTACCGCGCCGTGCCCGAACGCATGGATTTTGTCGCCGAACTGGCGCGCCGCTGGGTCGAGCTGGCGCGGGTGTCGAATGCGCACAAACGCGTTGGCTTGATCCTGGCCAATTACCCCACCCGCGATGGCCGTATCGGCAATGGCGTGGGCCTGGACACGCCGGCGGCGGCGCTGAACATCCTGCGTGCGCTGCAGGCCGAAGGCTATCCCGTGCCCGCCATCTTGCCGGACAGCGGCACGGCCTTGATCCATGCATTGCTGGGCGGCGTCACCAATGACCTGGACAGCCTCGACCAGCGCCCCTGTCATCAGAGCCTGGGCCTGGACGACTACGACGCCATGTTCCAGCGCCTGCCTGAAGCCAATCGCCAGGCGGTGCTCGAGCGTTGGGGCGCTCCGCAGCAGGACCCGATGTGCCGCGACGGCCGGCTGATGATCGCCGGCCTGCGCCTGGGCGAGACCTTCGTCGGTATCCAGCCGGCGCGTGGCTATCAGGTCGACCCGAGTGCGGTGTATCACGACCCCGACCTGGTGCCGCCCCATGGTTATCTGGCGTTCTACTTCTGGCTGCGCCATACCTACGGCGCCCACGCGCTGATCCACGTGGGCAAGCACGGCAACCTCGAATGGCTGCCGGGCAAGGGTGTGGGGCTGTCGGAACATTGCTGGCCGGATGCGCTGCTCGGGCCGCTGCCGAATATCTACCCGTTTATCGTCAACGACCCGGGCGAGGGCGCCCAGGCCAAGCGTCGCACCCAGGCGGTGATCATCGACCACCTGATGCCGCCCCTGACCCGCGCCGAAACCTATGGCCCGCTGCGCAACCTGGAACTGCTGGCCGACGAATACTACGAAGCGCAATTGCTCGACCCGCGCCGCGCGCTCGAACTGCAGAAAGACATTCTCAAACTGGTGCGCGAAACCCAGATCGACCAGGAGCTCGAGCTGGACGGCGATGCCGATGCCGACATCTGGTTGCCGCGCCTGGACACCTACCTGTGTGACCTGAAGGAATCGCAGATCCGCGACGGCCTGCATATCTTCGGCGAGTCGCCGGCGGGGCGCTTGCGTATCGACACCTTGCTGGCCTTGCTGCGCATTCCCCGTGGCGATGGCCGTGGCGGGCAGTCAAGCCTGTTGCGGGTGCTGGCCAAGGCCTTCGAGCTGGGTTTCGACCCCCTGGACTGCGCGCTCGCCGAGCCGTGGACCGGGCGTCGGCCCGAGGTGTTGCGCACCCTCGACGCGCAGTTGTGGCGCACCGCCGGTGACACCCGCGAGCGTCTGGAACTCTACGCGGCGCGCCTGATCGAGCGGGCATTGGAGGGGCCGCTGGAACAGCTGGAAGAACCCGGCTGGGAGGACGTCAAGGCCGTGGTCGAGAGCCTGCGCATGGTGGTGGCGCCGCGTCTGGATGCCTGCGGCCCGGCCGAAATGCATGGCCTGCTGGATGCCTTGAGCGGGCGCTTTGTGCCGGCCGGCCCCAGCGGTGCGCCGAGTCGCGGTCGCTTGGATGTGCTGCCCACGGGGCGCAACTTTTTCACGGTGGACGTGCGTAACCTGCCGACCACCACCGCCTGGCGCATCGGTTTCCAGTCGGCCAACCTGATACTTGAGCGGCATCTGCAGGACCACGGCGACCACTTGCGCCAGTTGGGCCTGTCGGTGTGGGGCACGGCCACCATGCGCACCGGGGGTGACGATATCGCTCAGGCTATGGCGCTGATGGGCGTGCGTCCGGTGTGGGCCACGGGCAGTCAGCGCGTGGATGACTTCGAGATCCTGCCGATCAGCCTGTTGGACCGCCCACGCGTTGACGTGACGTTGCGCGTTTCCGGCTTCTTTCGCGATGCGTTCGCCAACCTGATCCGTCTGTTCGACGCGGCGGTACAGGCGGTGGCGGCGCTGGACGAGCCGGATGACATGAACCCGCTGGCCGCCAGGGTGCGCAGTGAACGCGAAGCGTTGTGCGCATCGGGCCTGGACGAAGAGGCCGCGGCGAAACAGGCCGGTTGGCGCATTTTCGGGGCCAAGCCGGGGGCTTATGGTGCGGGCGTGCAGGGTGCGATTGACGGTCGCCTGTGGCAAAGCCGCGAGGACCTGGCCGAGGTCTACCTGAACTGGGGCGGCTACGCCTATGGTGGCGCTGATGAAGGCACCGCGGCCCGCGAGCAGTTTGCCCAGCGCCTGAGCCAGGTGCAGGCGGTGCTGCAGAACCAGGACAACCGCGAACACGATGTGCTCGATTCCAACGACTATTACCAATTCCAGGGCGGCATGCTCGCCGCCGTGGAAACCCTGAGCGGCGCCAAGGCCGCCAGTTACCATGGCGATCACAGCCAGCCGGACCTGCCGAAGATCCGTACCTTGAAGGAAGAGCTCACTCGGGTGATCCGTTCCCGTGCAGCCAACCCGAAATGGATCGAAGGCGTGAAGCGTCACGGCTACAAAGGCGCGTTTGAGATGGCGGCGACCGTGGACAACCTGTTCGCTTTCGATGCCACCACCGCGTTGATCGACGATCACCAGTACGCTTTGCTCGCCGACGCCTACCTGCTTGACCCGGACACCCGGGCCTTTGTGCAACAGCACAACCCCGATGCCCTGCGCGACATGACCGAGCGCATGCTCGAAGCCCAGCAGCGCGGCATGTGGCAAGAGCCGGGCGCCTACCGCGAAGCGTTGGAAAACCTGTTGCTGGATATAGAAGAAGACAGCTGATGACCGATACCCCTCATTTCCCGCTGGCCGCCGTGGTCGGTGCCGACGCGCTGAAACTGGCGCTGTGCCTGACCGCCATCGACCCCCGAATCGGCGGCGTGCTGATCGAAGGCCCGCGTGGCATGGCCAAGTCGACCCTGGCCCGTGGCCTGGCGGACCTGCTCGCCAGTGGTCAGTTCGTCACCTTGCCCCTGGGCGCCACCGAGGAGCGACTGGTCGGCACCCTGGACCTGAACGCCGCGCTGGGCGAGGGCCGCGCGCAGTTTTCCCCTGGCGTGCTGGCCAAGGCCGATGGCGGTGTGTTGTATGTCGATGAAGTCAATCTGCTGCCCGACCATCTGGTCGATCTGTTGCTGGACGTGGCCGCCAGCGGCACCAACCTGATCGAGCGGGACGGCATCTCCCATCGGCATTCGGCGCGCTTCGTGCTGATCGGCACGATGAACCCGGAGGAGGGTGAATTGCGTCCGCAACTGCTCGACCGCTTTGGGTTCAACGTGGCGTTGAGTGGGCAGACGTTGCCGACCGAGCGTGGGCAGATCATCCGTCGTCGTCTGGACTTCGACACGGACCCCGCGGCGTTCTGCCAGGAGTGGGCCGAGCCGCAAGGGGCGTTGCGCGAACGCTGCACCCAGGCCCGTGCGCGACTCGACAGTATCGAGCTGGATGACGCCGCCTTGGCGCAGATTACCCAGCGTTGCTTTGCCGCGGGTGTGGACGGCATGCGCGCCGACCTGGTGTGGCTGCGCGGCGCAAGGGCCCATGCGGCCTGGCGCGGTGCCAGCGCGATCGCCGAGGAAGATATTGACGCGGTCGCTGAATTTGCCCTGCGTCACCGCCGCCAGGAGCAGCCGCCTGCGGCGAGCGCGCCCGATCAGGGGCAAGCCCCCAAACCCTCGAACACCTCGCCCGGCCAAGGCCAATGGGGCGACATGCCGGCACCGGCGCTGCCCACCGGCGCTCGTCGGGACGTGCCTGCCTGGCCAAAAAAGCCCTAGGCATTCGCCCCCGACCTGACGCGGGGGCGGATGCTCGGCCCCAGGCGGGGCGCTTGGACAGCGGCAGGCAAGGCAAGGCGCGCAGTGCGCACTCGGGTCAGATCAACTGGCCGGGCACCTTGCTCGGTGGCAGGCCGCAGCGCCGTGAGGATTTGCTGTGGCACCTGCGCAGCCGGTCGGCCCAGGAACTGTGGTTGGTGATCGTCGACGCCTCGGCTTCCACTCGTAAGCACCAGGCGTTGAGCGATGCCAAGGGCCTGCTGGCGCAGTTGTTTGATGACGCCTATCGGCAGCGGGCGCGCATGGCGTTGTTGACCGCCAGCGGGCAGTCGCCAAGGTGGCAGGTGCAGGGCTTGAAGGCGGCCAAAGGCCTGACGGGTTGGCTGGAACAGTTGGGCGCCGGTGGCGGTACGCCGTTGCTGGCAGCCTTGACCGAGGCGGCCGATTGGCTGGTGGCGCGGCGTAAGCGTTACCCGGTGGAGCAGCAGCGGTTGCTGGTGATTACTGATGGGCGGCTCAAGGTGATCGATGGATTGCCGCGGCTGGCGTGTCCGGGGTTGTTGGTGGACATCGAGCGCGGGCCGATCAGGTTGGGGCGGGCGCAGGAGTTGGCGAGGGGGTTGCAGCTGGATTACCGGCATATCGACAGTATGTAGTGCCAATCCCGCCGCTATCGGGGGCAAGCCCCCTCCCACATTTGGAATGCATTCCCCTGTGTGAGGGGGCTTGCCCCGATGAGGCCCTCACCCGCACCACCTATCTATCAGCCAGCCCCCGGCACATTCGGCCAAAGATCGGCAACCAGAAACAGCCGCTCGGCTTCTTCCCAATCGTCCCCGTTCGGCACCAGCCGCACCAATAACTGCGCCGGCGCCATCGGGTCCAGGTCTGCCAGCCAGCCCTGCATCTGCTCCTCGCTCCATACCTCGCTTGTCAGGTAATGCGCCGGCGCCAGCCAGGCATGCCGGGGCAGGGGTTGCCAGCGGCCTGCGGCGCTGGCGCTGACAAAGTCCGGCCAATCACGCTGATGTAACCAGCGTCCACGCAAATGCTGCGGATGAGCGCCGAGGGGCGCGTCGGCCTGGCCTGGCCACGGGTAAAGCAGGTACCCGCCCAGCCACAGGTGCGCGTCGAACTGCTGGATATCCAGCGCCGCCAGGGCTTCACGGCTTTCCGGGCGCGCCGAAATCGGCAATTGATGCTGGGCCAGGTGCGCCAGTTTGCGGTCGAGCCGGTCATGGCAGCCGGGGCCCAGCCACTGCGCGGTGTCCTGGCCGTTCCCCGTTTGTGGCCCGAGGTAGAGCTTGATTGCCAACTCCAGGTGGTGCACGCCGTCGCGGTCGCGCAGCAGCATGTCCAGCTCCCCCAGGGTGTGGCCGGCGCGGCGAATCGGCAGGTTGGCCGCCAGCAGCTCCACCCCCGGCGCATGTTGCACGGCGAACTGCCACAGGCGTTCATAATAGAGGCCCAGGCGCCGGGTGCGCGCCAGGCTCAGCCAGTGTTGCAGCGCGCTGCTGTCTTGATCGAGCGCACGCAACCAGGCTTCCAGCAGCTGCGGCGCCTGTACCCAGTCACTGCCCGCCAGGGGATGGCGCTGCGGCCAGGGCGTGCGGGCGAGCATCGGTGGCGCCAGGATCACCCACGCCAGGTCACGCACTTCGGGGTGCCGCAGTTGGCGGAGCAGGGCGTGCAAGTCAGGGAACAGAGTCATGGTGCGAGCATAGCCTCTTAAGTCGGGCGCGGGTGCCTGTCACCGGCCTGAGAACCATTGTCATCGAGGCTCGGCGGCGACAAAGGATTTTGCCTGACGCGGCCTTTCGCCCATAATCGTTTCTTTTTGCCACACCCCTACGCCCGCAGGAGCCCCATGGAGCAATTTCGCAATATCGGCATTATCGGTCGCCTGGGCAGTACCCAGGTGTTGGACACCGTCCGCCGGCTGAAAAAATTCCTGCTGGAACGCCACCTGCACGTGATCCTCGAAGACACCATCGGCGAAATCCTGCCGGGCCACGGCCTGCAGACTTCCTCGCGCAAAATGCTTGGCGAAGTGTGCGACATGGTCATCGTGGTCGGCGGCGACGGCAGCCTGCTCGGCGCGGCGCGGGCGCTGGCGCGGCACAATGTGCCGGTGCTGGGGATCAACCGTGGCAGCCTGGGGTTTCTGACCGATATCCGGCCCGATGAGCTGGAAGTCGAAGTGGCCAAGGTGCTCGACGGCCATTACCTGGTGGAGAACCGCTTCCTGCTGCAAGCCGAAGTGCGCCGTCATGGCGAGGCCATCGGCCAGGGCGACGCCCTCAATGACGTGGTGCTGCACCCCGGCAAATCCACGCGGATGATCGAGTTCGAGCTGTATATCGACGGCCAGTTCGTCTGCAGCCAGAAGGCCGACGGCCTGATCGTCGCCACGCCTACCGGTTCCACCGCCTATGCGCTGTCGGCCGGTGGCCCGATCATGCATCCCAAGCTGGATGCCATTGTGATCGTGCCGATGTATCCCCATATGTTGTCGAGTCGGCCGATTGTGGTCGATGGCAACAGTGAGCTGAAAATCGTGGTGTCCAAGGATATGCAAATCTACCCACAAGTTTCCTGCGACGGGCAGAACCATTTCACCTGCGCCCCCGGTGACACCATCACCGTGAGCAAGAAGGCACAGAAGTTGCGGTTGATCCACCCGCTGGACCACAACTACTACGAAGTGTGCCGCACCAAGCTGGGCTGGGGCAGCCGCTTGGGGGGTGGAGGCGACTGATGCTCGATCCCGCGCGTAGCTACGACCTGATTGGTGACGTGCACGGTTGCGCCCATACCCTGGAGCACTTGCTCGACCAGATGGGTTACCACAAGCAGGGCGGCACCTGGCGCCACCCGTCGCGCATGGCGGTGTTCCTCGGCGATATCATCGACCGTGGGCCCCGCATCCGCGAAGCGCTGCACATCGTCCACGACATGACCGAGGCCGGCCAGGCGCTGTGCATCATGGGCAACCATGAGTTCAATGCGTTGGGCTGGACCACACCGGCACTGCCGGGCAGCGGCAAGCAATTCGTGCGCGAGCACACGGCGCGCCATGGGCGGCTGATCCAGGAAACCCTGACCCAGTTCGAACAGTACCCGGCCGACTGGCAGGACTTCCTCGGCTGGTTCTACGACATGCCGCTGTTCGTCGACGCCGGGCGTTTCCGTGTGGTGCATGCGTGCTGGGACGAGGGCTTCATCCAGCCGCTGCGCGCCACGTTCCCGGATGGCTGCATCGACCCACATTTCCTGCAGGCCGCTGCCGTGCCGGGCAGCTTTGCCTGCAACGCGTTCGATCGCCTGCTGCGCGGCACCGACATGCGCCTGCCGCACGGCCTCACCCTGACCGGTGGTGATGGCCTGACGCGCTCGTTCTTTCGCACCAAATTCTGGGAAGACGACCCGAAAACCTACGGCGACATCGTATTCCAGCCCGACGCCTTGCCCGAGCCCGTGGCACGCACGCCCCTGACGTCCACCGAAAAGAACAGCCTGCTGCGCTATGGCACCGACCAGCCGCTGTTGTTCGTCGGCCATTACTGGCGCAGCGGCAAACCGGCACCGATCCGCCCGAACCTGGCCTGCCTGGACTACAGCGCGGTGCTGTACGGCAAGTTGGTGGCGTATCGACTGGACCAGGAAACACGCCTCGACCCGCGCAAGTTTGTGTGGGTCGATGTCGAGCGACCGGAGGTGGTGCTATGAGCCCCTGCGCGTTGCACACGCACTTTTGAGGAACCTCCATGGATGATTCGACACTCGACCAGTTAGAGGCTGCCCTGGCCGCCGCCCCCGGTAACGTCGCGCTGCTGACAGTGCTGCTCGGTGCCTGCCTAGAGCGTGGCGAGCATGCGCGCGGGCTGAATTTATTGCCCTCCGATTTTTCTCAATGGCAAGACGCCTCTGCCCTGAAGCTTGCGGCGGCGCAGTTGCTATTGGCCGACGGTCAGGCGCAAAAGGCATTGCCACTGATCGAAGGGAGTGATCCGCCCGCGCGCCTGCTCAAGGCCCGTGTCCTTGCGGCATTGGAAAACCTCAAGGAAGCACAGGCGGAATACCGAGCAGCGGTGGACGCCAATCCTGCCCTGGAAGACATGGCATTGTGGCGGCGATTGAATGTGTCTGTTGTTGACTTTCCCGGCACCGAAGGCCGCCCGCGCTTGCGTGTGATCTCCAATGATGAAACCGACCAGAGCGAAGTGGTACGCCTGTTGGTGCCGGAAAACGAAACCCTGACCTTTGATGACATTGGCGGTTTGGATGAGCTGAAGAAGACCATCCACAAAAAAATCATTCTGCCTTACCAGAAACCCGGCTTGTTCCAGCGTTTTCGAAAGAAAGTCGGCGGCGGTGTGCTGCTGTATGGTCCACCGGGTTGCGGTAAGACCATGCTGGCCCGCGCCACGGCTGGCGAGTGCAAGGCAACGTTTTTCAACGTGGCGATTTCTGACGTTCTTGACATGTACATCGGCGAGTCCGAGCGCAAGTTGCACGCACTGTTCGAACAGGCACGGGCGCAGGCGCCAGCGGTAATGTTTTTCGACGAGGTCGAGGCGCTGGGTGGTAAACGCGCCAATACCCGCGAGTCGACATCGTCCAAGCTGGTGAGTCAGTTCCTCTCCGAGATGGACGGCTTTACCAACGACAACCACGGCGTGCTGATCCTCGCCGCAACCAACGTACCCTGGTCGGTGGACTCGGCCTTTCGTCGCCCCGGCCGGTTTGACCGCGTGCTGTTTGTGCCGCCACCGGACCGTCCTGCACGTGAAAGCATGCTCAATGCGATGATGAAAGGTCGCCCTATGGCTGACGACATAGATTTTGCCTTTTTAGCCAAGAACACTTCGGGCTTTTCTGGCGCAGACCTCAGCGAGTTGGTGGAAACCGCCGCCGATGAGGCCATAGAGGCGTCTATCGAGAGCGGCGCAGAGCAGCCAATTTGCGATCGGCATTTCAAGCAGGCCCTGAAGGCGGTGCGTGCCACCACACTGGAATGGCTGACCACTGCTCGTAATTACGCGCGTTATGCCAATGAAGGCAATCAGTACGACGAAGTACTGGCTTTTCTCGACAAACACGGGAAGGGCCGCTGATGGCGCAATATAGTGGTTATCGTATCGAAGATGAACCTCGGCCGGGCGCCTTGGCTAAGTGGGCGGTTTCGCCACTCTGGCCGTTGCTTGGCTTGATGCTGGGCGGCGCATGGTTGGGTTTGCCGTGGTTCGTGTTCAACTCCATCGCCATTGGCAGCCCGACGCGCGTGCGCGAGTGGTTGCTGGCCGGTGTGGCGTTGGTGGGCAGCGTACTGATCGGTTTTGTGCTGCTGCAGCTGGTAGGCGGGGGTTATCTGCAGACTCAGGCGCAGATCCAGTACGCCTTGCTGGTGCTTGTGGTGTGGAAACTGCTCCTGGGCTACGTGCTGTACATGCAACAAAACGCCACTATCGAGATTTACCAGTACTACGGCGGCGAATTGAGCCGCTTTGGTTTGCCTTTGGCGTTGATCGGTGGATTCGTGCTTAAAGGTATGGTCGTCAAATGGCTACCCTACACTCTGTGGTATCTGGTGGTGAGCTGATGAATACCGACTATCTGCTACAACTGGCTTACCAACGCTTGCAGGCTGACCACAACGACGGCGCAATCGACGCGCTGCGCCAGTTGCTGGCCAATGACCCCGATTCGGCTGAAGCCCACGCCCTGCTGGCGATCTGCTTGATGAACATGCGTCGCCTGCATGCCGCCAAGCGCGAAGTGCAGTTGGCCTTGGCTCTGGATGCGCAATTACCGCTTGCACACTATGCGGCAGCACAGGTGGCTATCGCCTCACGCAAGTTCAAACAGGCGCAGGAGCATGTGAACCGACTGTTGGATATGGAACCGCTCAACCCGGTTAATTACCGGTGCCTGGCGGATCTTTATCAGTTGACCGGACGCCTCGCGCAGAGCCGCGAACCGCTGGAAAAAGCCCTGGAACTGGGCCCCGATGACCCTGCCAACCTAGTGGCGATGGCGCAGTTCCATCATGCCAGCAACCGTTGGGACCAAGCTTATCAATTCGCACGTCACGCGCTGCAGGCTGACCCTTCGAATGCGTCGGCGGTGGTGGTGCTTGGGCATTTGTTGCTGCGCGAAGGTGATATCAACGGCGCTCGTGACCATGCGATCTGGGCCCTGCAGGAAAACGCAACCAACGTTGCGGCGTTGCACCTGCTGACGGCCGTCAAGGCACGCGAAAATGTGTTCCTTGGCGCATGGTGGCGTTTTAACAGCTGGATGAACGAGCGTAGCGCCACCCACGCCGTCATCCTGCTGTTGTGTATGTTCGTGGTCTATCAAGTGGCGGTGATCACCTTGACAGACATTGGCTATCCGCGAGTGGCCGAGACGATCAATTGGCTCTGGCTGGCATTTGCCGCCTACACTTTCGCGGCGCCGCAAATTTTCCGACGTTTGCTCGACAAGGAGCTTGTGCAGGTCAAGCTCTCCAAGGATTTTTGATGGGCCTGGCCTCGTCACCCACGTATTTGCTGAACCTCAGAGGTTGTTCACATGTCATCGTTTGCTGAAATGATCGAAAACATCACCCCCGACATCTACGAGAGCCTCAAGCTCGCCGTGGAAATCGGCAAGTGGTCGGACGGGCGCAAGCTCACCGCCGAGCAGCGTGAGCTGTCGCTGCAGGCGGTGATCGCCTGGGAAATCCAGAACCTGCCCGAAGACCAGCGCACCGGCTACATGGGCCCGCAGGAATGCGCGTCGAAATCGGCACCGGTGCCGAACATCCTGTTCAAGTCGGATGCGATCCATTGATTGAAATTGGTCGCGGTGCAGTCAGCAAAATGTCGGCGCAACTGGGTGAGCCGACCGTTCAATACGCATTTCGTCTGGGCGATACCGAGGTGCCGGTCAATCCGTTGATCGGCACGCATATTCGCCTGGAGTTCCTCGGTGCCATTCACTGCAGCCATTGCGGCCGCAAGACCAAGACCAGCTTCAGCCAGGGCTATTGCTACCCGTGCATGACCAAGCTGGCCCAGTGTGACTTGTGCATCATGAGCCCCGAACGTTGCCATTACGAGGCCGGCACCTGCCGCGATCCGGGCTGGGGTGAAACCTTCTGCATGACCGACCACGTGGTCTACCTGGCCAATTCGTCGGGGATCAAGGTTGGCATCACCCGGGCCACGCAGTTGCCGACCCGTTGGCTCGACCAGGGTGCCAGCCAGGCGCTGCCGATCATGCGCGTGGCCACTCGCCAGCAATCGGGTTTTGTCGAGGATCTGTTTCGCAGCCAGGTGGCCGACAAGACCAACTGGCGCGCGCTGCTCAAGGGCGATGCGCAAACCGTGGACCTCAAGCAGGTACGCGATCAATTGTTCGCCTCCTGCGCCGAGGGCTTGCTCGGTTTGCAGGAACGCTTTGGCCTGCAGGCCATCCAAACCATTGCCGACATCGAGCCGATCGAAATCCGTTACCCGGTGCAGCAGTACCCGGCCAAGATCGTCAGCTTCAACCTGGACAAGAATCCGATTGCCGAAGGCACGTTGCTGGGAATCAAGGGCCAGTACCTGATCTTCGACACCGGCGTGATCAATATTCGTAAATACACGGCCTACCAGCTCGCCGTGCATCAGTAGAAGGATGCCACCCATGCGCACCGAACAACCGAAGATGATTTACCTGAAGGACTATCAGGCGCCGGACTACCTGATCGACGAGACGCACCTGACCTTCGAGTTGTTCGAGGACCACAGCCTGGTCCACGCGCAGCTGGTGATGCGCCGCAATCCCGAGCGCGGCGCGGGGCTGCCGCCGCTGGTGCTCGATGGGCAGCAACTGGAGCTTTTGAGCGTCAACCTTGCCGACCAGGCGCTGACGGCCGCCGACTACCAGTTGACCGACAGCCACCTGACGCTGCAGCCCAACAACGAAACCTTCACCCTGGACACTACGGTCAAGATTCACCCGGAAACCAACACCGCCCTGGAAGGCCTGTACAAATCCAGCGGCATGTTCTGCACCCAGTGCGAGGCCGAAGGTTTCCGCAAGATCACCTACTACCTGGACCGTCCGGACGTGATGAGCGTGTTCACCACCACGGTGATCGCCGAGCAGCACCGCTACCCGGTGCTGCTGTCCAACGGCAACCCGATCGCCAGCGGCCCCGGCGAAGACGGTCGGCACTGGGCGACCTGGGAAGACCCGTTCAAGAAACCGGCCTACCTGTTTGCCCTGGTGGCCGGTGACCTTTGGTGTGTCGAAGACAGCTTCACCACCATGACCCAGCGCGAGGTGGCGCTGCGCATCTACGTCGAGCCGGAAAACATCGACAAGTGCCAGCACGCCATGACCAGCCTGAAAAAATCCATGCGCTGGGACGAAGAAACCTACGGTCGCGAGTACGACCTCGACATCTTCATGATCGTGGCGGTCAACGACTTCAACATGGGCGCCATGGAGAACAAGGGCCTCAACATCTTCAACTCCAGCGCCGTACTGGCCCGCGCCGAAACCGCTACCGATGCCGCGCACCAGCGCGTCGAAGCCATCGTCGCCCACGAGTACTTCCACAACTGGTCGGGCAACCGCGTGACCTGCCGCGACTGGTTCCAACTGTCGCTCAAGGAAGGCTTCACCGTGTTCCGCGACTCGGGCTTCTCCGCCGACATGAACTCGGCGACAGTCAAGCGCATCCAGGACGTGGCGTACCTGCGCACTCACCAGTTCGCCGAAGACGCCGGCCCCATGGCCCACGCGGTGCGCCCGGACAGCTTTATCGAAATCTCCAACTTCTACACCCTGACCGTGTACGAAAAGGGCTCGGAAGTGGTCGGCATGATCCACACCTTGCTCGGCGCCGAAGGTTTCCGCAAAGGCAGCGACCTGTATTTCGAGCGCCACGACGGCCAAGCCGTGACCTGCGACGATTTCATCAAGGCCATGGAAGACGCCAACGGCGTGGACCTCAGCCAGTTCAAGCGCTGGTACAGCCAGGCCGGCACGCCGCGTCTGGCGGTGAGCGAGTCCTACGACGCAGGGGCCAAGACCTACAGCCTGACCTTCCGCCAGAGCTGCCCGCCAACCCCGGACAAGGTGGAAAAGCTGCCGTTCGTGATCCCGGTCGAGCTGGGCCTGCTGGACAGCCAGGGCGCTGGCATTGCCTTGCGTCTGGCCGGTGAAGCGACGGCAGGCGGTACTTCCCGTGTGATCTCGGTGACCGAAGCCGAGCAGACCTTCACCTTTGTCGATGTCGCAGAAAAGCCGTTGCCTTCGTTGCTGCGTGGCTTTTCGGCGCCGGTGAAACTGAGCTTCCCGTATGACCGCGACCAACTGATGTTCCTGATGCAGCACGACAGCGACGGCTTCAACCGCTGGGACGCCAGTCAGCAGCTGTCGGTTCAGGTGTTGCAGGAACTGATCGGTCAACATCAGGCAGGGCAACCGCTGAAGCTGGATCAATGCCTGATCGAGGCATTGCGCACGGTCTTGAGCGACGAAAGCCTGGACCAGGCCATGGTCGCCGAAATGCTCTCCTTGCCGAGCGAAGCCTACCTGGCTGAAATCAGCGAAGTGGCGGACGTCGATGCCATCCACGCCGCCCGCGAATTTGCCCGCAAGCAGTTGGCCGACCACCTGTTCGAAGGCCTGTGGCTGCGCTATCAGGCCAACCGTGACCTGTCCCGCCAGACGCCGTACGTGGCCGAGGCCGAGCACTTTGCCCGCCGCGCCCTGCAGAACATCGCGCTGTCCTACCTGATGCTCAGCGCCAAGCCTGAAGTGCTGGCGGCGACGCTGGACCAGTTCGACACCAGCGACAACATGACCGAGCGCCTGACGGCCCTGGCCGTGCTGGTGAACTCGCCGTTCGAAACGGAAAAAGCCC
The DNA here is from genome assembly GCF_034043515.1 of Pseudomonas sp. MUP55. NCBI lineage: Bacteria > Pseudomonadati > Pseudomonadota > Gammaproteobacteria > Pseudomonadales > Pseudomonadaceae > Pseudomonas > Pseudomonas sp. MUP55. The sequence continues at coordinate 2,670,434 of NZ_CP138214.1, forward strand.
AGGCGCTGGCGGTGTTTGCCGAGAACTTCAAGGACAACCCGCTGGTCATGGACCAGTGGTTCAGCGTGCAGGCCGGCAGCACCCTGCCGGGCGGGCTGGCGCGGGTCAAGGCGTTGATGGAGCACCCGGCGTTCACCATCAAGAACCCGAACAAAGTGCGCGCACTCATTGGCGCGTTTGCCGGGCAGAACCTGATCAACTTCCATGCCGCGGACGGCTCGGGCTACCGCTTCCTGGCGGACCTGGTGATCCAGCTCAATACGCTGAACCCACAGATTGCTTCGCGCCAATTGGCACCCCTGACGCGCTGGCGCAAATACGACGCCGCGCGGCAAGTGCTGATGAAGGCGCAGCTGGAGCGCATTCTTGGCTCGGGCGAGCTGTCCAGCGATGTGTTTGAGGTGGTCAGCAAGAGCCTTGCCTGACACGCAAAGCCTGAATCACACCATTCAAAATGTGGGAGGGGGCTTGCCCCCGATAGCGGTGCATCAGTTGGCTTATTCAGCGACTGACACGCTGCCATCGGGGGCAAGCCCCCTCCCACATTTTCTATTTTGATGCTGCAAGCGGCGTCAGCACCTCGGCCTTGTCATCCAGCACCATCACCACCAGCAACTTGGCGGGCTGGGTCTGGCTGGCGTTGCTCGATTCAAAGTGCCGCGAACCTGCGGGCTCGTAGAACGAATCGCCGACCTTGTAGGTAATCGCTTTGCCGTCGTTGACCCGCGAGATGATCTGGCCTTCCAGCACATAAGCCACGGCAGTGCCGGTGTGGCTGTGGGGCACGGTGGCCTGGCCGGGGGCGTAGTCCACGGTGAGCATGATGGTTTTCTTGCCGGGCACGTTGGTCAAGGCGTGCTCTTGCAGCACCTTGAGGGTTTCCTGGTTGTACACCGGTTCATGGGCGAAGGCAGTCAGCGAAGTGAGTATCGCGGCGGCGGCGAGCAGTCGTTTCATGAGGGGGCTCCACATAGTTCGAGATGTGTTCACCCTACGCCCACGGGCGCGGTCGACCAATGACCAATCCGCCGGAAAACCCGCTAGCCAATCTGCTGCAGGATGTCGCGTACCTTGTCCAGCGCCGGGTCGATATCGAGGGTTTCGATGGCCCCGAAGCCGAGAATCAGCCCCGAGCGTACCGGCGTATCGTGAAAAAACCCATCCAGGGGGTACAGGCCCACCTCCACCTTGCGCGCTCGTTCCATCAGCAACGGTATATCCACCGGCACCTTGCACAGTGCCGCCAGATGAAACCCCGCCACCGTCGGCACTGCCTCGAACCAGGGCGACAGGTCGCCCGCCAGGCGCTGCAGAATCCGCTCGCGACGCCCCGCATACACGCCGTGACAGCGGCGGATATGTTTGAGCAGGTAACCTTCGCTGATGAACTTGGCCAGCGCCCATTGCGGCAGGGTGGAGCTGTGCTGATCGGTCAATTGCTTGGCCTTGAGCACGGAGCCATGGATCGCCGGCGGCAGCACCGCGTAGCCCAGGCGCAGCTCAGGCAGCAGGGTCTTGGAAAAGGTGCCGACGTAAGTCACCACGCCTCGGGTATCCATGCTTTGCAGCGAGTCGGTGGGGCGGCCCTGGTAGCGGAACTCGCTGTCGTAGTCGTCTTCGATAATGATCGCGCCGAGCTCGATGGCACGGTCCAGCAGGGCCTTGCGCCGCGCCAGGCTCATGGGCATGCCGAGGGGGAACTGGTGGGACGGAGTCACGTACACCAGTCGCGTGCCATCAGGGATCTGGTCGACCTGAATGCCCTGTGCGTCCACCGGAACGCTGGCGACCCTGGCCCCCATCGCCACGAACAACTGACGCGCCGGGCTGTAACCAGGGTCTTCCATCGCGACGATGCTGCCGGGTTCGAGTACCACGCGGGCGATCAGGTCCAGCGCCTGCTGCGCGCCATTGGTCACCACGATGTCAGCAGCGCGGCAGTTCACCCCGCGAGAAAACGCGATGTGCCCGGCAATGGCGTCGCGCAGTGCGGGCAGGCCTTCGGGTTGGCTGTAGAACCCACTGTTCTGGGCGATGCGGCGCAGCGCATCCTGGGTGCAGCGCCGCCACTCTTCTTGGGGAAACTGATTGCGTGTGGTTGCTCCACCGATGAATTCGTAGCGCAGGATGTCGTCGCGGGCGGGGTGGCGCATGGGCGAGGGCAGCGACGCCCATTTGCCCAGGTTGGCGGCGCAGGCCAGGTCCGTGGCGGTCTGCACAAGGCCTTGCTGCGGTGCCCACGCGTTGACGAAGGTGCCCCGACCAATCCGGCCCACCAGCAGGCCTTCGTACGTCAAGGTGGCGTAGGTGTCCGATACCGTTTTGCGCGAAACGCCCAGTTGCTCGGCGAGCAGTCGGCTGGGCGGCAACTGCGCGCCGGCTGACAGGCGCCCGGTGGCGATGGCTTCGCGCAGTTGCTGGTAAAGCTGGGCAGCCAGGTCCTTGCGGCCGTTGATGACGAGGTGCAGTTCCATGTTTCATCCTGGGACAGATCGATCTGCGCCAAGGTTACGCGCAAATCGATCCGAAGAAACCAGGCGCTATCAGGACAGGAAACCACCGTCCACGTTCAGCGACACGCCGGTGGTGTAGCTCGACGCATCGCTGGCCAGGAACAGCACTGCGCCGGCCATTTCGCTGGGGTCGGCCACGCGCTTGAGCGGGATCTGTGCCAGGGCCATTTTCAGGATCGCGTCGTTCTTGACCAGCGCCGAGGCGAACTTGGTGTCGGTCAGGCCTGGCAGCAGCGCGTTGCAGCGGATACCGAACGCGGCGCATTCCTTGGCGAACACCTTGGTCATGTTGATCACGGCGGCCTTGGTCACCGAATAGATGCCCTGGAATACCCCCGGGGAAATGCCGTTGATCGAGGCCACGTTGATGATGCTGCCCCCGCCGTTGTCGCGCATCAGCTTGCCGGCTTCCACCGACATGAAGAAGTAACCGCGGATGTTCACGTCGACGGTTTTCTGGAACGCACCGAGGTCGGTGTCCAGCACGTTGCAGAACTGCGGGTTGGTCGCGGCGTTGTTGACCAGGATGTCCAGGCGGCCGAACTGTTCACGGATGCTGGCGAACACCTGGGTGATCTGCTCCATTTCACCGATATGGCAGGCAATCGCGGTGGCCTTGCCGCCGTCGGCGATGATCGCGTCGGCGACGTGCTGGCAGCCTTCCAGTTTGCGGCTGGAAACAATCACGTGGGCGCCTTGCTGGGCCAGCAGCTTGGCGATGGCCTCGCCGATGCCACGGCTGGCGCCGGAAACGAAAGCAACCTTGCCGTCGAGGTCGAACAGGTGGGTCTTGGACATGAGGGGTTCCTTGTGATTGTTATCAGAGGGCGGACTTGCCAATGACCGCCAGGCTCATCTGCTCCAGCAGCTTGTTCATGTGGATGAACTGGGCGAAGCGTTTGTCCTGGGTCTGGCCGTGGAAGAAGCGGTAGTAGATCTGCTGCACGATGCCGGCCAGGCGGAACAGGCCGTAGGTGTAATAGAAGTCGAAATTGTCGATCTGGATGCCCGAGCGTTCGGCGTAGTAGTCGACGAACTGGCGGCGGGTGAGCATGCCGGGCGCATTGCTTGGCTGGCGACGCATCAGTTGCACGGGCGCGGGGTCGGCGGCTTCGATCCAGTAGGCGAGGGTGTTGCCCAGGTCCATCAGCGGGTCGCCCAGGGTGGTCAGCTCCCAGTCCAGCACCCCGATGATCTGCATCGGGTTGTGCGGGTCGAGGATCACATTGTCGAAGCGATAGTCGTTGTGCACGATGCTGGAGGTCGGGTGATCGGCCGGCATCTTGTCGTTGAGCCAGGCGCGCACGACTTCCCAGCGCGGCGCATCGGGGGTCAGGGCTTTTTCGTAGCGCTCGCTCCAGCCACGGATCTGGCGTTCCACATAACCCTGGGGCTTGCCCAGGTCGGCCAGGCCGCAGGCGCTGTAGTCGACCTGATGCAGCTCGACGAATTTGTCGATAAAGCTCTTGCACAAGGCTTCGGTGCGGCTCGCGTCCAGGCCCAGTCCCGCCGGCAGGTCCGAGCGCAGGATGATGCCGTTGACCCGCTCCATCACGTAAAATTCGGCGCCGATCACCGTCTCGTCGGTGCAATGCACATAGGCTTTGGGGCAGTACGGAAAGCCATCCTTGAGTTGGTTGAGGATGCGGTATTCACGGCCCATGTCGTGGGCAGACTTGGCCTTGTGGCCGAACGGCGGGCGACGCAACACGAATTCCTGGTCCGGGTATTCCAGCAGATACGTCAAGTTAGACGCGCCGCCGGGGAACTGGCTGATCTTGGGGGGGCCGTGCAGGCCGGGGATATGGGCCTTGAGGTAGGGATCGATCAGGCTGGCATCAAGTTCTTCGCCGGGGCGAATCTGGGTCGATTGGTCGTTAAGCGCCATGCTTATCCCTTCTGCTTATTTTTGAGGCCTTGGACTATTGGCTAATCTAATGCGCACCGCAGCCCAGCGACAAGGTCGGGGCCGCTTAATAGGTTAGCGTGTTGGGGGATGATCAGCAGGCTTGATCCACTCCAGCAGCCGGTCACCTGGGGGGACGGGCTATTCGTTGCGCGACGGCAGGGTTACCGGTGTGAGTACCGGGCGACCGGCGAAGTATTCCACCAGGTTGTCGGCGACCCGTTGCACGGTATCGTGAGCCGCTTCCGGCGACAGGCCGGCCACATGGGACGTCAGTACGGTATTGCTCAAGCGCTTGAGCGCGTCGGGCACCTTGGGTTCGTCGTCGAATACGTCCAGGGCGGCGCCGCCGATACGCCGCTGTTCCAGCGCAGCCACCAAGTCGGCAGTCACCACCACGCTGCCCCGGCCGATGTTGACCAGATAGCCGTTGGGCCCCAGGGCATCGAGCGCGTGGCGATCGATCAGGTGGCGAGTGCTGGCGCCACCGGGCGTGGCCAGGATCAGAAAATCGCAGGTGCGCGCCAGTTCCACGGCGGTTGAACAGTAGGTGTAATCCACATCATCGCGGGGTTGGCGGTTGTGGTAGCTCACCTCCATGCCGAACCCCAGGGACGCGCGCCGGGCAATCTCCAGGCCCACCGCGCCCAGCCCGAGGATCCCCAACTGCTTGCCGCCCAGGGAAGGGCGCATCACCTTTGGCCACTCGCCACGGCGCACGGCGGCGTCAGTCTGGGGAATGCCGCGCACCAGAGACAGCAGCAAGGCCATGGCATGGTCGGCCACCGACGGTGCATTCACCCCGGCGCCATTGGTTACCACAATGCCTCGGTTGGCGGCGGCCTGCAGGTCGACATGTTCGTAGCCGGCACCGATCACGCAGATGATTTCCAGCAGCGGCAGCGCGGCGATTTCATCGGCATACAGCCCCAGCGGGCCACGGGTGAGCACGGCCTTGATCTGGCCACCGTGGGTCTTGATCGCCTGGGCGCGTTCGGCAGGCGTGGGCGCGAGGATCACATGGAAATCATTGCTCTCGATGATTTGCAGGTATTCATTGATGGTCTCAACCAGGACCAGAACAGTGGTAGTCATCGCAGGGTTCTTCCTGAAGTGCTTGAGCGCATGAGTATGCGTGATTTGTAAGAAGGATCGTAGGTTGCTGCGGGAGCGAGCTTGAACTCGCTCCCGCACCTTCAGAAGGTGACGTCAGCGGCGCGCACGCGCTTCACAAACGCCCCGGCCAGCGTGGCGTTGTGGTGTTCAATGATCGCCTCGGCCGCTAACGCCGGGGTGTCCATGCAGGTATGGGCGTCCTCCGGCAACACCACCGAGAAGCCCAGTTCTACCGCGACTCTGCTGGTGGTGTCGACGCAGAACTGGGTCTTCATGCCCACAATTACCAGTTCATCGACCTGCGCCTGTGCCAGCTGTTGCGCCAGGTCGGTGCCCAGGAAACAGCTGGGGCGGGTCTTGTTGAACAGGTGATCGCGGGATTGGTCGACATCCAGGCCTTCCCACAGCTGCCACAGCGCGCTGCCGGCTTCGATGTGCGAACCGGCCGGGCCGGTATGGCGCGCGACGAAGAGGGGGGCGCTGGCTGTGCGGGCGCGCCGGATCAGCTGGTTGATGGCGTGCAGCACCCGTTCGCGCTCGAAGGGTTTTTGCGGTCCGTCGTACAGGCCGGTTTGCATGTCGATGATCAGCAGGGCGGTTGCCATGGTGTTGCTCCTTTTGAGTGCCGGATGGCGGAGCACAAAAAAGGCCCCGTCCATTGCTGGCGGGGCCTTGGGTAACTTCGGGGTGTCGCTAGTTTGATCCCCCACAGCAACCGCACGACCCGCCATAAGCGGTCGTGGTGGTGGTGCGGGTGAGGCACAACTGAAGAGGGTTCATGCCTGGATCATGCTGGGGCAGGTGCGAGGCTGTCAACGCGCACACGGGTTTTTAAAGCGATCAACGCCCTGCGGGGCATGCCCGGTCGGCTGCACCGCCTGACCGCTGCTCAGCTAAGTCTTTGCTTATTCGAGAGAATCCCGGACAATCGCGCCCCTGTTGAGGTCGGGGCGCTGCCTGTCAGGTTTTTCTGACTCGTCCCGGCCGTGTGAATGCGGAGATCCGACCGGATGAATGATCAGGCCAATAGCGTCGACCAACGCTATGCAACGACACCTGCAACGCTCACAAGCTGGAGCCGCCAGGACACCACCTGGATGCTTGGGCTATTCGGCACCGCCATCGGCGCCGGTACCTTGTTCTTGCCGATCAACGCGGGCCTGGGGGGCTTCTGGCCACTGGTGATCCTGGCGCTGCTGGCCTTCCCGATGACGTTCTTTGCCCACCGCGGGCTGACCCGTTTCGTACTGTCCGGCCGTGAAGGCTCCGACATCACTGACGTGGTCGAAGAGCATTTCGGCCTCAAGGCCGGCGCGCTGATCACCTTGCTGTACTTCTTTGCGATCTTCCCGATCCTGCTGATCTACAGTGTGGCGCTGACCAATACCGTCAGCAGCTTCATGGAACACCAACTGCACATCATGCCGCCGCCTCGGGCCATCCTGGCGTTTGTGTTGATCCTCGGCCTGCTGGCGGTGGTGCGTTGTGGTGAACAGGTGATCGTCAAGGCCATGAGCCTGATGGTGTACCCGTTCATTGTCGCGTTGCTGTTCCTTGCCGTGTATCTGGTGCCGCATTGGACGGGCGGTATTCTCAGCACTGCCAGTGAGATCCCTGCACCGTCGGCCCTGCTCAACACCCTATGGCTGGCCATTCCGGTGATGGTGTTCTCGTTCAACCATTCGCCGATCATTTCGGCCTTCGCGGTGGACCAGAAGCGTCAGTATGGCGTGCACGCCGACGAGCGCAGCTCGCAGATCCTGTCTCGCGCGCACTTGCTGATGGTGGCGATGGTGCTGTTCTTCGTGTTCAGCTGCGTGCTGACCCTGTCGCCGGCGCAGTTGGCCGAGGCGAAAGCGCAGAACCTGTCGATCCTGTCGTACCTGGCCAACCACTTCGACAACCCGACCATTGCCTTCGCCGCGCCGCTGATTGCATTCGTGGCAATTGCCAAGTCGTTCCTGGGCCACTACATCGGTGCCAGCGAGGGCCTCAAGGGCCTGGTACTGAAAACGGGTCGCCGCCCGGCAGCCAAGACGCTGGACCGCATGACCGCTGCTTTCATGCTGGTGGTGTGCTGGATCGTCGCCACGCTTAACCCGAGCATCCTGGGCATGATCGAGACCCTGGGCGGGCCGGTCATTGCCTCGATCCTGTTCCTGATGCCGATGTACGCCATCCGCAAGGTGCCGGCCATGGCCAAGTACCGTGGGCAGGCGTCGAATGTGTTTGTCACTGCGGTGGGCCTGGTGGCGATTACAGCGTTGGTCTACTCGCTGATTGCTTAAGCCCTGACACAGCCTCCAAGGACTACAGATATCCAAATGTGGGAGGGGGCTTGCCCCCGATGGCGGTGTATCAGTCAACTATGAATTGACTGGACCACTGCTATCGGGGGCAAGCCCCCTCCCACATGTGTTTGGTGGTGCTGCTGAGGCTGTATTCCAGGGATAAAACGCCGCGTATCTTCAGCTTGCGGTTCGCTGCGATGGGCTGGATGGCGATTACTACTCTGGTTTACTTGCTGGCTGCTTAAGACCTGACACAGCCTGCAAAGACTACAGAGACCCAAATGTGGGAGGGGGCTTGCCCCCGATGGCGGTGTATCAGTCAACTATGAATCGACTGGACCACTGCTATCGGGGGCAAGCCCCCTCCCACATGTGTTTGGTGGTGCTGCTGGGGCTGAATTCCAGGGATAAAACGCGGCGTATCTTCAGCTTGCGCTGCGATGGGCTGGGTGGCGATTACTACCCTGGTTTACTTGCTGGCTGCTTAAGGCCCAACACAGCCTCCAAGGACTACAAAGATCCAAATGTGGGAGGGGGCTTGCCCCCGATGGCGGTGTGTCAGTCAACTATGAATCGACTGGGCCACTGCTATCGGGGGCAAGCCCCCTCCCACATGTGTTTGGTGGTGCTGCTGAGGCTGTATTCCAGGGATAACGCCGCTTATCTCCAGCTTGCGTTTCGCTGCGATGGGCTGGGAGAGACCCAAATGTGGGAGAGGGCTCGCCCCCGATGGCGGTGTATCAGTCAACTATGAATTGACTCGACCACTGCTATCGGAGGCAAGCCCCCTCCCAACATTTGTTTGTATTCCAGGCACAAAAAAACGCCGCGTACCTTGCGATACGCGGCGTTTTTTACATCAACACACCGTTAAGCTTGAATCACCGGGATGTTGGCGCTTGCTGCGATCTTGCGGAACTCGGCGATCTGGTCGAAGTTCAGGTAGCGGTAGACGTCACTGGCCATGGTGTCCAGTTTCGCCGCGTAGCCCATGTACTCTTCAACAGTCGGCAGACGGCCCAGGGTAGAGGCCACTGCCGCCAGCTCGGCCGAGGCCAGGTAGACGTTCGCACCATCGCCCAGACGGTTCGGGAAGTTACGGGTCGAAGTCGACACAACAGTCGAATTCGGCTCTACACGTGCCTGGTTACCCATGCACAGCGAGCAGCCCGGCATTTCCATGCGCGCGCCAGCCTTGCCGTAGATGCCGTAGTAGCCTTCTTCGGTCAGCTGGTGAGCGTCCATCTTGGTCGGCGGCGACAGCCACAGACGGGTTGGCAACTGGCCCTTGACCTGCTCCAGCAGTTTACCGGCTGCGCGGAAGTGACCGATGTTGGTCATGCACGAACCGATGAACACTTCGTCGATCTTCTCACCGGCAACGCTGGACAACAGACGGGCGTCGTCCGGGTCGTTCGGCGCGCAGAGGATCGGCTCGTTGATCTCGGACAGGTCGATCTCGATGATTTCGGCGTATTCGGCGTCGGCATCGGCTTCCATCAGCTCCGGGTTGGCAACCCAGGCTTCCATCGCTTGGGCGCGACGTTCCAGGGTGCGTGCATCGCCGTAGCCTTCGCCGATCATCCAGCGCAGCAGGGTGATGTTGGAGTTCAGGTACTCGGTGACCGAGTCCTTGGACAGCTTGATGGTGCAACCGGCAGCCGAACGTTCAGCCGAGGCGTCGGAGAGCTCGAACGCCTGTTCCAGCGTCAGGTCGTTCAGGCCTTCGATTTCCAGGATGCGCCCGGAGAAGGCGTTCTTCTTGCCTTTCTTCTCTACTGTCAGCAGACCCGACTGGATCGCGTAGTAAGGAATGGCGTGCACCAGGTCACGCAGGGTGATGCCAGGCTTCATCTTGCCTTTGAAGCGCACCAGGATCGATTCCGGCATGTCCAGTGGCATGACGCCAGTGGCGGCGGCGAACGCAACCAGGCCGGAGCCGGCCGGGAACGAGATGCCCATCGGGAAACGGGTGTGGGAGTCACCACCGGTACCGACGGTGTCCGGCAGCAGCATGCGGTTCAGCCAGCTGTGGATGATGCCGTCGCCTGGACGCAGCGATACACCGCCACGGGTCATGATGAAGTCAGGCAGGGTGTGGTGGGTAGTCACGTCGATCGGCTTTGGATAGGCCGCGGTGTGGCAGAAGGACTGCATCACCAGATCGGTCGAGAAGCCCAGGCACGCCAGGTCCTTGAGTTCGTCGCGGGTCATAGGACCGGTGGTGTCCTGAGACCCCACGGTGGTCATCTTCGGCTCGCAGTAGGTGCCAGGGCGAACGCCTTTGCCTTCCGGCAGGCCGCAGGCCTTGCCGACCATCTTCTGTGCCAGGGTGAAGCCTTTGCCGGTGTCGACAGGCGCTTCAGGCAGCTTGAACAGGTCGGTTGGGCCCAGGCCCAGTTCGGCACGCGCCTTGTCGGTCAGGCCGCGACCGATGATCAGCGGGATACGGCCGCCGGCGCGGACTTCGTCCAACAGCACCGGGGTCTTCATTTCGAAGGTGGTGATGACTTCGTCGGTGCCGTGTTTGCAGACTTTGCCAGCATGTGGATACAGGTCGATCACGTCGCCCATGTTCATGTTGGACACGTCGAACTCGATCGGCAGGGCGCCCGCATCTTCCATGGTGTTGTAGAAGATCGGAGCGATCTTGCTGCCGAAGCAGAAGCCGCCGGCGCGCTTGTTCGGAACAAAGGGAACGTCGTCGCCGAAGAACCACAGCACGGAGTTGGTCGCCGATTTACGCGAGGAACCGGTACCGACCACGTCACCGACGTAGGCGATCGGGAAGCCTTGGCCGCGCATCTCTTCGATCTGCTTCATCGGGCCGGTCTTGCCTTGCTCGTCCGGTACGATGCCTTCACGGGCCATTTTCAGCATGGCCAGGGCGTGCAGCGGGATGTCAGGGCGCGACCAGGCGTCCGGGGCAGGGGACAGGTCGTCGGTGTTGGTTTCGCCGGTGACCTTGAACACACGCAGGCTGATCTTGTCGGCCAGGGTAGGACGGTTGCGGAACCATTCGCCGTCAGCCCAGGACTGGATCACGCCTTTGGCATGTTCGTTACCGTTGCGAGCTTTTTCCGCCACGTCGTGGAACGCATCGAACATCAGCAGGGTGTGCTTGAGCTGGGCAGCCGCGACAGGCGCCAACTCGGCGTCGTCCAGCAGCTCGACCAGGGTCACGATGTTGTAGCCGCCTTGCATGGTGCCCAGCAGTTCAACAGCGCGTTTCTTGTCGATCAGGGGGGAGGTGGCTTCGCCCTTGGCCAGGGCGGACAGGAAGCCGGCCTTGACGTAGGCAGCTTCGTCAACGCCCGGTGGAATGCGGTTGGTGATCAGGTCAACGAGGAATTCTTCTTCGCCAGCCGGGGGATTTTTCAGCAGCTCGACCAGGCCTGCGGTTTGTTCGGCGTTAAGCGGCTGGGGAACGATACCCAGGGCTGCACGCTCTTCGATATGTTTGCGGTAGGCTTCAAGCACAGTTATTACCCTCATCAGTGGTCCCACGGGACGCTCATCCAGGAACGGCCGGCACGCATGCGCTCGGGGGCTTTTTGGGCCGCAAAGCCAGCGCTGCCGGCATTCCTTACAGAAGCTGCTTTCAAAGTTTTACGCCTGCAGAACGGAGCTGATGAGGGTTGGCGAGGGCGTTGACCTACCGAGTCATTCACCATCGCCAACACCGTTCTGAAGGAACGACTGTGCTCGTGACGCTTTGAAAACAGCTTCCAGCGGATTATTGGCGCCTTACAAGGCCGGGTGATTCTACGGCAAAAAAAATCTAAAGGTAAGTTGCGTCACCAAGTTTGCAGGGTGATCAACCTTAGACAAAGGGCTAACATGGCGCACTGTTTCGCTGATCTGTGTGTTTCGCCCATGCCCAACCAAACCATCAAGACCCCCTGCGTCGGCCTGTGCTCCACGGTCTACGGCGATCTCGTGTGCCGCGGCTGCAAGCGCTTTCACCACGAAGTGATCCTGTGGAATGGCTATAACGAAGAAGAAAAGCGCGCGGTCTGGCTCAGGCTCGAGCAATTGCTGGTGCAGGTGATGGCCGGGAAGGTGGAGATTTTCGACCCCAAGACCCTGCGCGGGCAGTTGGAGCAACGCAAGATTCGTTTCGTGCCGCACCAATCGGAATATTGCTGGGCCTATCAACTGATTGCGCGTGGAGCGCGGGTGATCAATAACCTGGAGGCTTATGGCATGGTGCTGCTGCCGGAGTTTCGCGACTGGCCCCTGCCGGACCTGCGCGATGCGATTGACCGCGAGTTCTTTATCTTGTCCGAGGCGCATTACCAGCGCTATATCGCCCCGGGTTTCCTCAAAGATGCGCTATCTACCTGACCGCACAGATCAAAATGTGGGAGGGGGCTTGCCCCCCGATGGCGGTGTATCAGCCACTTATGAATCGACTGAACCACTGCTATCGGGGGCAAGCCCCCTCCCACATTTGATCTTCATTGCTTCAGGATTGAGTGGCCAGTTCTTCTAAGTGGTCCATCAGCGACTGCGGCTTGAGCACCAGCACATCGCTTTGCACCGCATCCAGCACCACCTCCGCCGTGTTGCCGATCAGCGCCCCGGAAAGGCCGGTGCGCGCCACGGTGCCGATAATGGTCAGCGCTGCCTGCAACTGCTGAGCGATATGGGGAATCAGCACATCCGCCGGGCCTTCCTTGATATGCAGGTGTGCATCATCCACGTCGAACTCGGCCTGGAAGGCCCGGCACTGCTCGCGGTAACGCGCCTCGATGGTTTCGGTGAGCTGAAACGTCGGGTCCGCCGCCGACAGCATCGGCGATGGGTGCGCGCTGATCACGTGCAACTGCGCCTTGGCCAGGCTGGCAATATCAAAGCCATGGTCGATGATGGAGTTGTGCAATGAACGGTGTTCGCTGTCGGTATTGCCCACGTCGATGGCCGCCAGAATCACTCCGCCAGCCCAAGGCGTAGCGGTCTTGACCAGCAGCACGGGCGTGGGGCAATAGCGCAAGAGTTTCCAGTCTGCCGGGGTCAGCAGGGCTTTTTTCAGCGGGCTGTCGGGAAAGTGCTGCTTGATCACCAGGCCGCAGCCCTCGGCCTGCTGCACATCGACGATGGTCTCGTGCAGGCTGTCGTTCCACGCTTGTTCGGTGGTGACGCTATACCCGTCCTCCTGCAGGCCGGCCTTGAGCACGCTCAGCAGCGCCGAATGCTCGTGCTTCTTGTCACACACCAGCAAATGCAGGTGCGCGTCGGTCACCCCGGCGATCAGCTTGGCGCGCTTGAGGGCCAGGCTTTCGGAATGCTCGGGCTCGATGACCACCAGGATGCTGCGGATGGCTTGCATGGTCGGTTCTCCAGGAAGGGGCCTGCAACAACTATAGTTGCTGCGCGCCTGGCGTCATGTTGATGCACATCAAGGGCCATGGCTGGTGGTCTGCGGCGGGGTCGGTATAATCGGCGGCCTTTTTGTCACCCTTTGCCCGTGAGCCCGATGATCCTGCCCGAAATCCACGAATTCCTCGGCTGCCGCACCCCCGACGCCTGGGTCCAGGCCGCGCTGGCCGATCAGGACACCCTGCTGATCGACCACAAGAACTGCGAATTCAAGGCTGCCAGCACCGCCCTGAGCCTGATCGCCAAGTACCACGGCCATATCGACCTGATCAACATGATGTCGCGCCTGGCCCGTGAAGAACTGGTGCACCATGAGCAGGTGATGCGCCTGATGAAAAAGCGCAAGGTGGAACTGCGTCAGCTGTCGGCTGGGCGATACGCCTCGGGTTTGCGCAAGGTCGTGCGCAACCATGAGCCGGTTAAACTGGTGGACACTCTGGTGGTCGGGGCCTTTATCGAAGCGCGCAGTTGCGAGCGTTTCGAAGCGCTGGTGCCGCATTTGGACGAAGAACTCGGCAAGTTCTACTTTGGTTTGCTCAAGAGCGAAGCGCGGCACTTTCAGGGTTACTTGAAATTGGCGTACCAGTACGGCGACGCCAAGGACATCGCCCAGGTGATCGAGCGGGTGAGGGCGGCCGAGCAGGACTTGATCGAGTCAGCCGACGTCGAGTTCCGCTTTCACAGTGGCGTGCCAGCCTGAGGCCACAGCCACGCCGATCAAAGCGGTGATCCCGGTCAACAGCAGGATCACCGTCTGTGTGCCAAACGGTGCAGCCAGCACGGCAATCATCAAGCCCGCCAAGGGTTGAGCGAGGTTGTTGAGCAAGGTGATCACCCCCACCGTCTTGCCGAAGTCCTGCACCGGAATCACCCGCTGCCGGGTGCTGCGCAGGTAGACATTGAACATCTTGTCGAAACCGCTCACCAGCAAAAAGCCCACCGCGTATGCCCATACGTTGGGGCTGATGGCGGTAATCAGCGCGCCGACGGCAATCATCGAATACGACAGCCCGCCGAGCACCTTCAGCGCCAGGGTCGACCGTGCGAGGTAGAACAGAATCACCACGGTGACCAGCGCGCCCGCCGCTTGCAGCAGGGCGTAGGCGTTGTTGTGCGCCGCGTATTGCCCGGTGACCATGGCCGCCGACGTGGCCAGCGTTACGCCCACGATCAGGTTCACACCGATGGCCAGGGTGATGATGCGCTTCAACTCCACCAGGTTGCCGATGTGGCCGAAGGCGATGCGCAGGGGTTGTAACCAGACCCCCACGTGCTGCTGCGCGGGAGGCTGCAGGTTAACCGCGGTGTGGCGCTGCCAGACCCGCATCGCAAGGTCCGCCAGCACAAACAGCGCGGCGACCCCCAGCACCACCCAGGGCCATGCCCAGACCTGCAGCACCAGCGCCGCCATCAACGGCCCGAGTACCAGGCCGCTCTGGTCGGCGATCTGTGAGTAGGACAAGGTCCTGGCGTAGGTGTAGTGCTGGAAGATATGCGGCATCAGCACTTCCCGCGCCATGATGCCCTGAGTGGTCAGCACCCCGCACAACGCGGACAGGATCACCAGCCAGTGAATACCGTCGAACAGCCCATGCAGCGCCACCGCCACCCCACAGGCGAGGGCCCGATACACTTGGCTGATATGCAGGATGCGCACGGGTGAGAACCTGTCGCACAACGCCCCGCACACGGGGAATGCCAGGTAGCGCGGCAGTGATTCGACGAAGAATGCAAGGCCGGCCCAAGACACACTGCCGGTGGTCTGAAACACGATCAGCGGCACGATGAACAGCAGGATCTGGTCCGCCAGCCGCGACAGGAACAGCGAAATGAAGAACGCCAGGTAATCCTTGCGCATGAAGCTCCCTGTCAATGGCGTAAAAGAGTGCAGGCTATTTGTTAAAAACTCTTAAAAGCATGAAGCTTCCCGGCACCGCACGCGGCCGCTGCTCCGGTCGGCCAGCTTGCCACCTATAATGCCGGCCTTTCAATCTGCATTTCTACACTGAGAACTTATGGAAAACCTGGGTCTGGGCAAGGTGCTGATCGTCGAGGACGATGAAAAGCTGGCAGGGCTGATCGCGCATTTCCTGTCGCAGCATGGTTTCGAGGTGCGGGTGGTGCACCGGGGCGATCTTGCCCTGGCGGCCTTCCTGGAGTTCAAGCCGAAAATGGTCGTGCTCGACCTGATGCTGCCGGGCCAGAGCGGCTTGCATGTGTGTCGCGAGATTCGCAATGTGTCCGACACACCCATTGTGATCCTCACCGCCAAGGAAGATGACCTGGACCATATCCTGGGCCTTGAGTCCGGTGCCGATGATTATGTGATCAAACCGATCAAACCGCCGGTCTTGCTGGCGCGCCTGCGTGCGCTGCAGCGGCGGCAGGTACCCGAGCCGACGGTGCGCGATTACCTGGAATTCGGCCGCTTGTCGATCGATCGCAGTTGCCGGGTGGTGCGCCTGGGCGATGAGAAGATCGACCTCACCACCATGGAGTTCGAACTGCTGTGGCTGCTGGCGAGCAGTTCGGGGACCATCCTCTCGCGCGACGACATCCTCAACCGCATGCGCGGCATTGCCTTCGACGGCCTGAACCGCAGCGTCGATGTCTACATCAGCAAACTGCGCGGCAAGCTCAATGACAACCCACGCGAACCGGTGTGCATCAAGACCATTTGGGGCAAGGGCTACCTGTTCAATCCGTTCGCGTGGGAGGTCTGAATGCTGCGCCTGTATCTGCGCTTGTACCTGATCCTCGCGCTCGGCCTGGCCGGTGCGATCTGGCTGGTCAACTATGGCCTCGACGCGTACATGCCCGAATCCAACGAAACCTATAACCGCGAGGCCCTGCGCGGCCCGGCGTGGGCGTTGGTGGAGCAACTGCGGCCGGTGCAGGGAGAGGCGCGCCAGGCGCGTCTGGACCAGTTGCAACCGCATTACGGGCTGCGTTTGCGGCTGGTTGAGCGCGACAGCCAGCACTTGAGTGAGCGCGAACAGGCACTCCTGGCAAGCGACCAGGTGGTGGTGCGCGAGGACTTCATGAAGTTCCTTGCGCCCATCGACGATGGCCCGCAATTGCTCGAAATCCAATTGCCGGAAGAGCCGAAATGGCTGTACCTGTGGGCCTATGGCTTCCTCGGCGTGAGCCTGGCCATCGTGTTGTATTTCTGGGTGCGCCCGCACTGGCGCGACCTGGAGCACATCCGGCTGGCGGCGCAGCGCTTTGGCGACAACGACCTGGGCTCACGCATCCTGTTGCCGCGCCGCTCCACCGTGCGCGCGCTGGCCGGGCACTTCAACCAGATGGCCGAGCGCATCGAAAGCCTGATCGCCAACCAGCGCGAACTGACCAACGCGGTGTCCCATGAACTGCGCACACCCATCGCGCGCTTGTCCTTTGAACTCGACCAACTCAAGCAGCAGGCCGACCCGCGTGAAAGCCGCGAACTGATCGCCGACATGTACGCCGACCTTGGCGAGCTGGAGGAAATGGTCTCCGAACTGCTGACCTACGCCAGCCTGGAGCGCGGCGCGACCCAGGTCACCCGCGAAAACATCGAGGCCCACAGTTGGCTGGACAGCGTGATCGGCAGCGTGGCGCTGGAGGCCGAGGCCGCGGGGGTGCAGTTGTCGTTGCGCACCTGTGAGGTCGATATCATTCGCATCGAGCCGCGCTTCATGGCTCGCGCGGTGATCAACCTGCTGCGCAATGCCATTCGTTATGCCGAGCGTCGGGTTGAGGTGTCGCTGGTCAAGTTCGGCAGCGGTTACGAGTTGCGGGTTAACGACGATGGTCCTGGCATTCCACTGGAGGGCCGGGGCAAGGTCTTTGAACCCTTCATGCGCCTGGACGCCAGCCGCGACCGCCGCACCGGTGGCTTTGGCCTCGGTCTGGCGTTGGTCCAGCGCGTCAGCCAGTGGCATGGCGGGCAGGTGCAAGTGCTGGATTCGGAGTGGGGTGGGGCATCGTTTCGGATGACCTGGGCGTACGCCGGGTAATACAGGACGGAACAAACCCTGATGTACCTGTGGCGAGGGAGCTTGCTCCCGCTGGACTGCGCAGCAGGCCCATTGTTTGGGGCCGCTGCGCGGCCCAGCGGGAGCAAGCTCCCTCGCCACAGGTGACTTCTCGCTTCTGCTGCTTCTCAGCTAGAACGCGTATTCCAGCGCACCCATCACCGACGCCTGCAAGCGCTGCTCCACAATCGCGCGCTTGCCTGCCTTGTCCGCCAGATACTGCACATCCAATAACGTCGAGAAGCGCGTGTTTTCGTTGATCGGCACGCTCCGCATCAGGCGGTTCATCCAGGTTAGAAATTCAAGCGTTTGAGGGGCGATTGCATGCGTTTGAAGGCGTAGCCTGAAGCACTCAGGCCATTGATCTGGCGGCTGACGGTGTCGCCCAGGCCGTAGCCGCTGCCGGCCACGACCGCGTGGGCGTTATCGACGGGCAGCAGGATGTAGTCGGTCAACGGCTCATCGTGCAGTTGGCCGCGCACCACCAAAAAACCTTCTTCCAGGCGCACGCTGATGCCGCTCACCGGTGCATCGGGCTCGTGGGTGTTGAGCACCTCGTAGGTGCCGACGGTGTCTGCCCACGCCATGGGCAGCGGCGGTGGCTCAATGCGTTCGCCCACGGCAAGGCGCTGGCCATGGCTGCGCACGGTGAGGATCTGGCGGCCTTGTACCCGGACCACGTCCAGCTGCACACGGCCCAGTTCGCCAAGGTCCTTGAGCCAGAAGCCGAGAATTTTCTTTTGCGCGCGCAACCAGCCCTGATCGTCGCGCAGCAGCTCGAAGTCGCACCCGCCCAGTTCGCCGGAGAGGCGCCCGTGATCATCCCTGATACGGAACACGCCCCAGGAAGTCGCATAAAACCCGGCCAGGCGCTTGCGGTCGACCGCCGCCGACACCTGGCGCAGCTTGAGGCCGTGGCTCGGTGCCTGGCAGTCGTCGGCGCACACCGACTTACCGGTCTGCGCCTTAAGCATCAGGCGCAGGATGTCGGTGGACAACGCCACCACCATGTCTTGGGCATTGCTGTCGTTGGCCATGATGATCACGGCCAGTTGCTCGTCCGGCAGCACGCTCAATTGCGCGGCGAAATCATCACCGCCACCGCTGTGCTGATAGGCACGGATGCCGGGGCCGACAGGCTCATCACCGCACGGCGCGAGAAACCAGCCCAGGCCCATCTGGCAATCAAAATCCAGGGCGTTGCCGGTGTTCTGCTGGGTGAACATCTGGTCAATCGAAGCGCTGTTGAGCACCCGATTGCCTTTGTAGACACCGTTGGCGAACAGCATTTGTACGTAGTGGCTGAGGTCCTTGGGGCTGGCCCACAGGCTCCCGGCGGCGAGGTCACGTATCTGCGCGTCGTTGCTGGCCTTGCCCTCTTCGTAGCCCAGGGCGCGGTAGTTCAGTTGTGCAGCGGTGCCGACAAAGCTCGACTGGTTCATCTCCAGAGGCTTGAGCAGGCTGCTCTGCAGTTGCGCCTCGAAGCTTTTGCCGCTGCTGCGCTCGATCGCCGCCCCCAGCAGGGCATAGCCCAGGTTGGAGTAAGCCACCTGGGAACCCGGTGGGCTGCTCAGCCACACGCCGGAAACGCGCTGCGGCATCTGGCCCATGGCGTAAGTGCTGTGCAGGTCGCGCAGATGTTCGCTGGGCAAGCCGGATTGATGGCTGAGCAAACGGCGCACGGTGATCGCACGATCCGCCTCGTCCTGGTCGCTGTGGAACCGCGAACGCACATGGAACTCGCGCAAGGTGTGCTGCAGCGGAGCGTCCAGCGCCAGGCGCTGTTGCTCCACCAGTTGCAGTGTCGCCGTGGCGGTGAGCAGCGTGGAGATACCCCCGGCGCGAAAGGCCGTGTTGGGCGTCACCGGCACGCCATGGGCCTTGTCGGCCAGGCCGAAGCCGCTGGCCCAGATCAGTTGCTGGCCGTGGACCGGGGCAATCGACAAGCCCGCCACATTGTCCCGGGCCATCTCCCGCGGAATACGGCTTTGCAGGTAGCGGATGATGGTGGCGTAATCGCCTTTCTGAATCGACGGCGGGGCTGGCGCTTGCCCCTGGCAACCGAGGGTGCCCAACAGGCAACCCAGCAGCGGTATACCGCGTAGCGTGCGAAACATGACGAGCATCCGAAGGGTGGTTTGGAGGCTCGAATGCTAAGGCCGTGGCGGCGCGCAATCTTTGAGTGCTTTGTCGGGAAACTGTCAAAGACTGTTAACGCAAATGCGGCGGGCGTGGACTGTTAAGCGTTGCATCAAGGTCGCTGGTTACTGCCCCTGGAAGCGTATTTCCCGATAGCGCGGCACTGCCAAGTGCCAGGCAATGTTGCCGCGCCATTGGTTATGCAGGGCTTGAGCACAAGTCATCGCTTGCTCCTGAGCGCGGGTATCATAGCCCAAGGCGTTCAGGTGTGCGGGCAGCTCCGCTTGTGCCGCTGCGAACCTTTTTGCCCACTGTCCGATGCGTTGTGACACTTCGTTTGCGGCTTGCAGCGCCGAATAGCCTTGGGTGTGTCTTAGGTGAGTCAGTAAGTTGTAGATGTCTTCATCAGGGTCTTCCATGATCTGAAAAGACAGTAAATCGTTAACCGCCTTGAGTAGATTCAGGGCCAGGCTTCGCAATTCCTGCCAGGGGGAGCTGTAGTACAGCGCTGAGGATAAGTGAACGTTTTGCACCCAATAGGTGAACTCCAGGCAGACTTGAAAGCCTCCAGCGTTTTGCCAGAGGGTTTCATAACCTTCTACCCCGGGTTGCGAGTGGTGGATGCGATGCATCAATGCGGTAGTGCAGGGCACCAGGTATGTTAGGTATTGCTCGGCAACTCGCTGTTTCCAGAGCGCAGGCATCAAGCGTGAAGCACGTCGCATGATATCTGCAAGGGCGCAGGCCAACGGTTCTCGGGACGTGGTGGTGCGTGAGAAAGCACTGGCGTAGACATCACGAATCACGCGCTCGAGGGCTTCCGGGTCATTGCAATCTTCGTCGGCAAGATCGTCCTGGCAACTGAACCAGCCCACCAGATCAGAAAGAATGAGCAATAATTCAAGCGGCGCATCACTCCACATGTAACCGGCGTAGGTACCGGGAATGTAAATATCCAATAGATGGGCCGTACGAGGTGTGTTGTCCAACCCCATGTTCCTGAGCCACTGGCGTGTGTGCTGCTGAGCCTGCTCCGTAAAAGGGCTAAGAGGAAAATCCGCCGTCTCAAGCTCAACAGGTAAATGAAAGGGGGCAATGGTCGGCTGGGCGAGATGCGGCCCGCCCTTTTCGTGGGCGCGTCGGTTTGCCCCAATGGCTGCTGGTTGCTTATTGAGATTAATCGGTGTTAATGGGGCTTTCATAGGACAGTGTGTCGTCGAGTAGGGCGGTGACGTTAGTGTTCAGTACTCAATATAGGTCGGTTGAACGCAAGGCTTATATGTATTTGGAATTAGTGTGCCGAAAGTTATAGAATTTTGACTGTGTCATTTAGTTGAGTTTTCGCGGGAAAAGTCTAGTGTTCAGATAAGCGTCAATGGTGCTTTCGTAAAGCAGTGGCCTGCGAGTAGTTGAAGGTCTTTACGCGTGAATAGCGTCGCGGAAGAAGGAGAGAGTAAACGCTCTCAGACTATCAACAACGAGGCCTGTAAGATGATTCATTCCTGCTTGTCATTCGATGGTAAGTGGTACTTAAACGCCAGAGCCCAGTGGTTTGAGCCCTTCAGGTATCAAGAACGCGTCCCTGGAAAACTTGTGCGAACAGAACTCACATGGGCGCTCTCAGCGCTGTACGGTTTACCTTCCGCCCAGACTCACGCCCTCTGTGCGGCCATCGAAGAAATGAACCTTTCGTCACTGATACATGACGATTTGCTTGACGGTGACGCGTTACGCCGCGGGATCCCTGCAGTATGGAAGCATTATGGTGCAGAGGTCGCATTGGTGTCGGGAATGTTCGGTTACCTGGATGGCCTTCGAATCCTGACTGAGCTCAATGATCTAAACGTGGTACGTGCCGGTATACAAAGCCTTGAGCAGCTGCATGTAGGGCAATACCTTGATGCCAAGGTAAGTGCCGGTAATACGTTACCCACCCTTGAAGAATATGGGCGTATTGCGCAAGCCAATACGGGCTGTTTTTTTGTATTTCCGTTAAAGGCTTGTCAATGTCTAAAGCTGTTGGAACCCAAGACGTATTCGCTGCTCAAACGCATGATGTTGCTGATGGGTATCTACTACCGTTACACCAACGATTATTGTGATATCAATCATATTCCGCATTTCGAAAAGAAAGGATTCGCTATGGATTTGGAGGGAGGGCCGAAGTCTTTCCTGATGATCCTGGCAGGTAAGGCATTAATAAAAGGCTCGCTCACTTCAGAGCAGAAAAAACAGATCATCCGCAGTTATGGAGACGCCGGTGTATTTGACGCTGCCCTGCGCTTGATGGAGGATACTTATGGGCAGCTTTTGCGCTATCTAGATGCTATCAAGCAACGAAATAGCACAGTCGATATTCATGCGCTGGAACGGTTTTTACTCAGTATCCATTTCCAACCTGAGCCGGATGACGATTACTACAAACAGGTACTCAGATAAAGTCGAACGTCGCAGACAGTGGTGGCCGCGACGTAGGGGTATACCTTCGTTGGTTATTGACCCAGCGCGCTCAAAATCTCATAAGCGAGCTTCACCCGCTCGGCATTCGGGTAGTTCCTGTTGGCCAGGACCACCACGCCGATGTCCCTGCTCGGGACATACGCCACGTAGGCGCCAAAACCGTTGGTGGAGCCGGTCTTGTTGTAAAGCACATTGGCCGGCTGCGCCTGCGCCGGTTTCAGCCAGCTGACCGTGTGCGGCTCCATTGCCATCGACGTTGAGTTGCCGTCGATCAACGCTTGCAGGGCGATGGGGTAGGGGTAGCGTTCCCAGCCCAGGCCCTGGGTCATGCCGTCAACGGTGTAGTAGCCGGTGTGGGTGGTGGCGATCGCCTGCTGCAGCGGTTGGCTCAGGGTTTCGGGGTGCATGTTCAGCATCACGTAGTGCGCCAGGTCCTGGGTGCTGGTCTTGATGCCGTAGGCTTCGCTGTCGAGTGCGCCTGCGCCCACGCGCACGGGTTTTTCCAGTTTGTCGTAGCCTTGTGCATAGCGGCTGAGCTTGCCTGTGGGTACGTTGACGTGAGTGTCCTTCAAGCCCAGCGCCGGGAGCAGGGTTTGCTCCATGGCGACGTTGAACGGCTGGCCCAGGCTCTTGGCCGCGAGGTAGCCGAACAGGCCGATGCTCGGGTTGGAATAGAGGCGTCGCGTGCCGGGGGCGTCGGTGGGTTGCCAGTGCCTGTAGTAATCGAGCATGGTCGCGGGGCTGTCGGCCGCCTCGGGAAATTGCAGCGGCAGGCCGCCCGGTGTGTAGGTCGCCAGTTGCAACAGGCTGATGTGGTCGAACGCGCTGCCGGCCAGCTCCGGCCAGTGCTGGCTGGCGTTATCTGACAGCTTGAGCTTGCCGCGTGCCAGGGCATAGCCGCCGAGCGTCGAGGTGAAGGTCTTGGTCACCGAGCCGACTTCGAACAGGGTGTCTTGCGTCACCGGCTGCTTGCCCTCCCTGGAGGCGACGCCGTAGTTAAAGTATTGCGCCTGACCGTTTCTCACCACGGCCACCGACAGCCCGGCGATGCCCTGTTGTTGCATCAGCGGTTGGACACGGCTGTCCACGACCTGGCGCAGGTCGGTGGCAGCCATGCTCGGGCCGGCGACCAGCAGTAACGCGCAAGCCATTAGCTTTAGGGGGCTGTGACTGAATTCTTGGTGCATAGTGGTTTCGCTTCCATGTAATCGATTGAGTAGGGCTGAGAGCCTGCGCGGGCGCCGCCAATTTAGGCTTGAAGCGAACTGGGTACAAACGATGATATCTTGCACGAGCCATTAGAAAAGCTAGGGTCAACATGCTGCGCTCCCATCTGCCCCTCAACGCCCTGCGCGCCTTCGAGGCCTCCGCCCGGCACCTGAGCTTCACCCGGGCTGCCATCGAGTTATGTGTGACTCAGGCGGCAGTCAGTCATCAGGTCAAAAGCCTGGAGGCGCAACTCAATGTCACCCTGTTCAAGCGCCTGCCGCGCGGGCTGATGCTCACCCGTGAAGGCGAAACCCTGTTGCCGGTGCTGCGCGAGTCGTTCGACCGCATCGCCCATACCCTGGGCCAGTTCGAGGCCGGGCATTACCGTGAAGTGCTGGCGGTAGGCGCGGTGGGTACTTTTGCCGTGGGCTGGCTGTTGCCGCGCTTGCCGGATTTCCAGAGCCGCTACCCGTTTATCGACCTGCGCCTGTCCACCCACAACAACCGCGTGGACGTGGCCGCCGAAGGCCTGGATTACGCGATCCGTTTTGGCGCCGGCGCCTGGCACGGCACCGAGGCCTGCCAATTGCTGGCAGCACCGCTCAGCGTGCTCTGCGTGCCGCACCTTGCCGAGCAGTTGCACACGCCGGCCGACCTGTTGAAACACACGTTGCTGCGTTCGTACCGCGCCGATGAATGGAGCCTGTGGTTCCAGTCCGCCGGACTGCCGGCGGACACCCTGGTGCCGCGCAGCATCGTGTTCGATTCGTCATTGGCGATGATGGAAGCAGCGCTGCAAGGCGTGGGCGTGGCCCTTGCGCCGCCGACGATGTTTTCACGGCAACTGGAAAGTGATGTGATCCGCCAGCCATTCGAGGCGGGGATTACCACCGGCAGTTACTGGCTGACACGCTTGCAGTCGCGGGCCGAGACGCCGGCGATGCTGGCGTTCAAGGCGTGGTTGCAAGCCAGTGCGGGCTGAGGTGGGCAACCCTGGCTAAGAAGCAGCAGCGCTAAC
Source organism: Pseudomonas sp. MUP55 (assembly GCF_034043515.1). Lineage (NCBI taxonomy): Bacteria > Pseudomonadati > Pseudomonadota > Gammaproteobacteria > Pseudomonadales > Pseudomonadaceae > Pseudomonas > Pseudomonas sp. MUP55. The sequence continues at coordinate 2,694,487 of NZ_CP138214.1, forward strand.
CTGTGGCGAGGGAGCTTGCTCCCGCTGGGCCGCGAAGCGGTCCCAAACAATGGGACTGCTGCGCAGTCCAGCGGGAGCAAGCTCCCTCGCCACGGGTACGATGTTCGCTTTTACTGACGGGCATCGGGGCAAGCACCCCTCCCACCGTTTGATTGTGTCTAGGCGAGGTACTTGCGAAACCATCCCAGGGTTCGTTCCCAGGCCAGGTTCGCCGCCGCTTCGTCATAACGCGGCGTCGAATCGTTGTGAAAGCCGTGGTTGGCGCCCTTGTAGATAAACGCCTCGTAGGTCGTACCCGCAGCCTTCAGCGCCTGTTCATACGCTGGCCAACCCTCATTGATGCGCGCATCCAGCTCACCGAAATGCAGCATGATCGGCGCCTTGATGCGCGGCACGTCCTTGGCCTCGGGCTGGCGTCCGTAGAACGACACGGCCGCGCCCAATTCCGGGTAGGCCACCGCCGCCGCATTGGTCACGCCGCCGCCATAGCAGAAACCGGTGATGCCGACTTTGCCGGTGCTGCTGTCGTGGTGCATCAACCACTCGATGGCGGCGAAGAAGTCGTTCATCAGCTTGGTCGGGTCGACGGTCTGCTGCAGGGCCACGCCTTTTTCGTCGTTGCCGGGGTAGCCGCCCACCGATGTCAGTCCGTCCGGTGCCAGGGCGATGAACCCGGCCTTGGCCAGGCGCCGCGCAACGTCTTCGATATACGGATTAAGGCCACGGTTTTCATGCACCACCACCACCGCGGGCAATTTGCCGGCGGCCTTGGCCGGACGCACCAGATAGCCGCGTACCGTGCCATTGCCCTTGGGCGATGGGTAGGTGATGTAGTCGGCGACGATATCGGGATCGGTGAATTTCACCTGTTCGGCGAGGGCGTAGTTGGGACTCAGGGCGGCGAGCAGGGCCGAGGCGGTCAGGCCGCCGAAGGTAAACAGCGCGGCGCGGTCGAGAAATTCGCGGCGGTTGAGCTTGCCGTGGGCGTAGCCGTCATAGAGTTCCAGCAGTTCGGGCGCAAAGTCTTTGGCGGTCAGACGAGTCATCGGTGCAGTCCTCGATCAGCGGTTGCGTCAATGTAGTTAAGGTTCAGTCCGTGCGGCCATGGGCGGCGGCGGCCAGTTGGCCGGTGTCGACCCGCACGAACACCGAGTCGCCAACGGCCGTGAGCACCTCGCCGGCATAGACTTCGCAGATCACCCGCGTCTTGCGCGCCACCTCGCCCTCGACCCGGGCGCGCAGGGTCAGCGTGACGCCCATGGGGGTCGGCTTGATGAATTTGATCCCCAGGTTACCGGTCACGCAGTCGATGCGCGGCAGGCTGCCGGGTTCACGCTGTTCGGCGCGGTAGTGGTAGGCCATGGCGGTCCAGTTGGAGTGGCAGTCCACCAGCATGGCGATCAGGCCACCGTAGACCAGGTCCGGCCAGCCGCTGTATTTGGACTGCGGCAGATGTTCGGCGACGACGTGGACACCATCGTCGTGCCAACGACTCTTGATATGCAGGCCGTGGGAGTTGCTGGCGCCGCAGCCGTAACAGATGCCTTCGGGTGCGGTGATGTCCTGAAGCGAAGCGCTGTGCATGCAAAGTCCTTGTGAGAGCAGGGGCGACACTTCTGTTTAGCAGGCCTTGGGCCGTGACGCTAGCGCGCGAACCGCTTTGCACCGGCCACGCAGCCGATGACCGCGACGGTGACCAGCAGCATGCCGAGGCTGACCTGCTCATGCAGCAGGCCCGCCGCCAGCGCCAGCCCAAAGAACGGTTGCAGCAACTGCAACTGGCCGACCGCGGCGATGCCACCCTGGGCCAGGCCGCGATACCAGAACACAAAGCCGATCAACATGCTGAACAGCGCGACATACCCCAGGCTCAGCCAGGCCGGCAGGCTGATGCCACTGAACGACGCGGGCGCCAGCAGCAGGCTCAACGGCGCGACGACGGGCAACGACACCACCAGCGCCCAGCAAATCACCTGCCAGCCCCCCAGGCTGCGCGACAGCTTGGCGCCTTCGGCATAGCCTAAACCGCACACCAGCACCGCCAACAGCATCAGTACGTCGCCTGCGGGCGCGGCGCTCAGGCCCTGGGCGAAGGCGTAACCCATCACCAGCGCACTGCCCGCCAGCGAAAACAACCAGAACACCGCACGCGGTCGCTCACCGCCGCGCAGCACACCGAAGATCGCCGTCGCCAGCGGCAGCAGGCCGATAAACACGATGGAGTGCGCGGAGGTCACGTACTGCAGCGCCAGCGCAGTCAGCAGCGGAAAGCCGATTACCACGCCGAACGCGACGATGATCAAGGGCGCCCATTGCGCGCCGGTGGGGCGTTTTTCCTTGAACAACCGCAATAGGCACAGGCCCAGGATGGCCGCCAGCGTGGCGCGCAGCATGGTGAGGAACACCGGGTCGAATTCCATCACCGCCACGCGCGTGGCCGGCAACGAACCGCTGAAAATCACTACGCCGATAAAGCCGTTGATCCAGCCCTGAGTGCTGCTGTCCAGGGTGCCGAGGGGGGAGGAGCGTTCCATGGGGGCTGTCCGAAAAAGGGAAGTTGCGTGCAGGCCATCCTAGGGTTGAAGATTGTGACAATCAAAAAATTGTCATGGATACATCTACGATGCCGCGCGCCCGCTACAAGTCGCTGGTCGACACCTTCGCCGAGGACATCCGTTCGGGAAAGCTGCCGCCCGGCACACGCCTGCCCACGCATCGCCAACTCGCCGCCGAGCATGGCCTGGCACTGGCCACGGCGAGCCGCGTGTACACCGAGCTGGAAGCGATGGGGTTGGTCAGCGGCGAAACCGGGCGTGGCACCTTTGTGCGCGAAATCGCCTTGCCGCCGGGGCAGGGCAGTGGGCAGATGCCCGTCGCGGCGGGCCTGCTCGACCTGAATTTCAATTACCCGTCCTTGCCCGGCCAGGCAGAGCTTTTGCGCAGCGCGCTGCGTCAGTTGGCGTTGTCTGGCGACCTGGAGGCGCTGCTGCGCTACCAGCCCCATGCCGGCCGCCTGCACGAGCGCGCGGCGGTGGCGCGGCACCTGTTGCATCGCGGGCTGGCGGTGCAGGCTGAACAGGTCCTGATGACCAGCGGTGCCCAGCATGGCCTGGCGGTCGCCATGATGGCGTTGCTCAAGCCCGGCGATGTGGTTGCCGTCGACGCCTTGACCTATTCGGGCTTCAAGGTACTGGCCGAGACCCTGCACCTGGAAATCGTCGCCATCCCGGCCAGCGCCAACGGCCCGGACCTGGATTACCTGCAGGCCTTGTGCCGCAGGCGCACGGTGCGCGCGGTCTACAGCATGCCGACCCTGCATAACCCGCTGGGCTGGGTCATGAGCCTGGCGCAACGCGAGCAACTGGTGGCGATTGCCCGGCAGCACCAGCTGATGATTATCGAAGACGCTGCCTACGCCTTCCTTGCCGAACACGCACCGCCGCCGGTGGCGAGTTTGGCGCCGGAGCGCACCGTGTACGTCGGTGGGTTTTCCAAGAGTGTCGCCACTGGCCTGCGCGTGGGTTTTATCGCGGCGCCACCGGCTTGGGTCAAGGCGTTGGAACGCACGGTCATGGCCACCACCTGGAACGTGGCGGGGGTGATGAGTGCGCTGGCCGTGGCCTGGATCGAAGATGGCACTGTCGCGCAACTGGAGGCGCAAAAGCGCGAGGACGCCCAGGCGCGGCAGCGCCTGGCTGCGCAGGTGCTGAACGGGCTGAGCTATATCAGTCATCCCTCGTCGTATTTTCTGTGGCTGCCGCTGGCGCAAGAGGCACGCGCCGATCAGGTCGCCATGAGCCTGCAGCGCGAGGGTATCTCGGTGTCCACTGCCGAGCCCTTCGCGGTCTCGGCCCATGTGCCCCATGCGTTGCGACTGGCGTTGGGGTCGGTGTCGATGGCGGCGTTGCGCGAGGCGTTGATCAAAGTGCGCAAGGTGGTGCAATGGTGAGCCGTCGCTGAACGGCTCACCGGCAAGGGTCAGTATTTGTAAGCCTGGCGCCCGATCAGCAGCCATTTGCCGTGCTGCTTCTGCCAGACCTGGAAGTTATCGATGTCGGTCGGCACTTCGACACCACTGTTCACCGCCAGCGCGTGGAAGTGGTTGCGCACCAATGCGGTATCGCCGTTCAGGGTGATGCTCTGGTTCTGCATTTCCAGTGTCTTGAACGCGCTCTTGTGGGTTTCCAGGTCTTCGATGAACTGCGCCTTGTTCTGCACCTTGCCGCTGGAGTGGCCGTAGGTGAGGGTGTCCGCAGTCAGCGCGTGAAGCTGCTTGAGGTCCAGGTGCAACATGGCCTGGGTCAGTTGATCCACCGCCTGGGCCACATCCTTCTCGGCGGGTGCCGGTGCGGCTGCGACGTAGCCGGAGAACAGGCACAGAAAACCGATCAGCGCTTTGACGTTTTGCATGGGTAATTCCTTATTGTTGTGGGGACGACATGACGAGGTCTGTCGTCGTACAACCATGCATTAAATAAGCAGGCAAAGAAAAGGGGGAGCTGGAAATATTCTGAAATTACTTGGCTATCGAGTTGGAGTTCGGCCGAACGTGTGGGAGGGGGGTAAGCCCCAATGCCAGTCAGTCAAGGCCTGTGGCGAGGGAGCTTGCTCCCGTTACAGATCGTTCCCACGCTCCCGCGTGGGAATGCCTCCTGGGACGCTCCGCGTTCCGCCAACAGCTGCAGGGGTGACGCAGAGCGTCACGGGCTGCGTTCCCACGCGGAGCGTGGGAACGATCACTCCTGCATGGGGCTGTGATCAGCTGGCTGACAACGGCGGCGTGCGCGGTGGGATCATGCGTTTGCTGCCGGTGGCTTCAAACGCCGAAGCAAAGCGCAGCAGCGCCGAATCGTCGTAGGCACGCCCGGCAAACGTCAGCCCGACCGGCATGCCGATGTCCGCCATCACGCCCATCGGCACGGTGACGGTGGGCACGCCGAGGTGGCGAATGGCGAGGTTGCCGTTGGCCACCCAAACCCCGTTGCTCCAGGCAATGTCGGCGCTGGCTTCGTTGACATCGGCATCGGCCGGGCCGACATCGGCCACGGTCGGAAACAACACCGCGTCGAGCCCCAGGTCGCTCATCCAGTCTTCCAGGTCCAGTCGGCGGGTTTGCTCCAGGCCGCGCAAGCCGTCGGGCAGGGTGCTGATCTCGTTCCACGGCGTGATACCGCGCTGGGCCATGCGCACGTATTCGTCCATGCCGGCGGCCAGGTCGTCTTCGCGGTTGGGCAGGGTGCCGGGGTCGTGGGGGAAGATTTTCGGGCCATCGACATCCGCCAGGCGGTTCAGCGCCGGGTCGCCGTTGGCGCGCAGGAAGTCATCGAACGCCCAGGCCGACAGTTCCCACAACTCATTGTGCAGGAACTGCTTGGACACCAGGCCACGGTTGAACACCGTGGGCGCGCCGGGGCGGTCGCCTTCGCAATTGGACACCAAGGGGAAGTCCACTTCGATGACTTCGGCTCCGGCGGCTTCCAGCGCCTTGCGCGCGGCTTGCCACAGCTCGATCACCGAGGCACGGGTGTGGATTTTCTGCCCGGTCGGCCCGCCAATGCCGGGCTTTTCACTGGTGCCGGCCTCGGGGTCGGCGTTGATGTACATGCGCGGCACGCCGAAGCGTTTGCCGGCCAGAGCCGCGCTGCCTGCGGCGAGTTCGGCGTAGGACGCCGGGCGTACCGAGCTGACGCTGGGGATCGGCACCCAGGGCTGCAGGCGCCACAGGTCGCCACGGGTGTCCGGGTCTTCGGCCACCACCACGTCTAGCACTTCCAGCAGGTCGGCCATGGTGCGCGCAAAGGGCACCACCACGTCCATGGTCGGGGTCAACGGCCAGTTGCCGCGTACCGAAATCACCCCACGGGAAGGCGTGTACGCACACAAGCCGTTATTGGAGGCCGGGCCGCGACCGCTCGACCAGGTTTCTTCGGCCAGGCCAAACGCGGCGAAGCTGGCTGCCGTCGCCGTACCGGCGCCGTTGGACGAGCCGGAGGCGAACGGCGCGGTGAGGTAATCGGCGTTGTAAGGGCTTTCGGCACGGCCATAGACGCCACGTTGCATGCCGCCGTTGGCCATGGGCGGCATATTGGTCTTGCCCAGGCAGATAGCGCCACCGGCCCGCAAGCGCTCGATGGTGAAGGCATCACGGTGGGCGACCAGTTTGGCGAACGCCGGGCTACCGGACGCGGCGGTCAGGCCCTTGACCAGGTAACTGTCCTTGGCGGTATAGGGAATGCCGTCCAGCGGCCCCAACGTCTGGCCGTTCGCCCTGCGTGCATCGGACGCCTCGGCTTCCTTCAACGCGTCGGGGTTGCGCACCACCACGGCATTGAGGGCGGTAGCGGTCTGCGGGCCGTCATAGGCCTCGATTCGCGCAAGATAAGCCTGGACCAGTTCAACGGCAGTGGTCTGGCCGGATTCAAGCGCAGCGCGCAATTGGGCAATGGAAACTTCGGTAACGTGCATCACTTTTTTTTCGCCGCCTTCAGGTGGGGGTATGGCGGCAGTCTACGTACAGATATTTGCGAGTGCCAGCTTACTGCTATGGTAAGCGGCTTGATCATCCACATCGCGCTCCAAGGAGGAGAACATGCCCAGACCCTATATCGCCCTGGCCGGATTGCTCGGGTTTTCGTTGTACACCGCCGCCACGATGCTGACGGCCGAGCAATCGCTGATCGCGTTTGGACAGGAATTGATGTCGCGGCCGGATACCGCGCAGGTGGTGATCGACCTCTACCTGATGGCGATACTGGCGTGTGTGTGGATGTACCGGGATGCGCGGAGCAAAGGGCGCTCGGTGGCTTCAGTGCTGCCCTACTTTTTGCTGACGGCGGTGTTCGTTTCCGTGGGGCCGCTGCTGTATATCGTCGTCAATGGTTTTACACGACGCACCGAACGCTAGAAACCTGTGTGGCACTTGCTCCTGATGCCACTTAGTTAAGCCGAACACCGCTCCTGTGGCGAGGGAGCTTGCTCCCGCTGGGCCGCGAAGCGGCCCCAAACAATGGGCCTGCTGCGCAGTCCAGCGGGAGCAAGCTCCCTCGCCACAGGTAGGGTGTAGGCCTTGACTGACTGGCATCAGGAGCAAGCTCCTCCCGCAGGGCTCAGATGCCTTTGGTCGACGGCAGGAAGATCGTCAGGATGCCCGTCAACGGCAGGAACGAGCAGATCTTGTACACGTATTCGATACCGTGGTTATCCGCGAGCAGGCCCAGCAATGCCGCACCGATCCCGCTGAAACCGAACATCAGGCCGAAGAATATCCCGGCGATCATGCCGACATTGCCCGGCACCAGTTCCTGGGCGAATACCACGATGGCCGAAAACGCCGAGGCGATGATGAACCCGATGACCACGCTGAGCACGGCGGTCCAGAACAGATCGACGTAGGGCAGGGCGAGGGTGAACGGTGCGGCGCCGAGAATCGAGAACCAGATGACTTTCTTGCGGCCGATCCGGTCGCCGATCGGCCCGCCGGCAAAGGTACCCACGGCCACTGCGCCGAGGAACAGGAACAGGTACATCTGGGAACCGGCGACCGACAGCTGGAATTTTTCGATCAGGTAGAACGTGAAGTAGCTGGTCAGGCTGGTCATGTACCAATACTTGGAGAACACCAGCAGCGCCAGCACCACCAGGGCGAAGGTCACCCGGCCCTTGGACAGACCGTGAGTCGGCTTGCTGCCTTGCTTGAGCTTGAACAGGTTGAGGTGGTGGCGGTACCAGCGGCTCAAGCCATACAGCACCAGGATTGCGAATACCGCAAACAGGCCGAACCAGGCGATGTGGCTTTGGCCGTAGGGAATGATGATGGCCGCCGCCAGCAACGGGCCGAACGCACTGCCGGTGTTGCCGCCGACCTGGAACGTCGACTGCGCCAGGCCGTAGCGCCCGCCCGAGGCCAGGCGTGCCACGCGGGAGGTTTCCGGGTGAAAGGTCGACGAGCCGACACCCACCAGCCCCGCCGCCAGCAAAATGGCCGGGAAGCTGCCGACAAACGCCAGCATCAGAATGCCGACCAGGGTGCACACCATGCCGGCGGGCAACAGCCAGGGCTTGGGATGACGGTCGGTGTGGTAACCGATCCAGGGTTGCAGCAGCGATGCGGTCAGTTGGAAGGTCAGGGTGATCAGGCCGACCTGGGTGAACGTCAGGCCATAGTTGGCCTTGAGCATCGGGTAGATCGATGGCAGCACGGCCTGGATCAAGTCGTTGATCAGGTGCGCCAGGGCGCAGGCGCCAAGCACCCGCATGACCAACGGGCTTATCTGTGGGGCAGTGGTTGCAGCAGCGGGTGTCGCGGTGAGGGTCGACATGCAGGCATTCCATACAAGGCAGCGAACAGGGCCAGACACTACGTGAACTGCCAGCCCATTTCTAATTGTTTCAGGAGCTATGCTAGCCTGATCCTGGATCAACTGGCCATCCTGCCGGTGCCGCTGTTATCAAAGGCGCAGCCTGCCAACCTGCGTATCGACCCCATCCGCTCAAGTAGCGCTGCTGGTCACAGGCGCAGGCCGGGGGTGGCGTGACGCCAGGTACGCCAGCAAGGTGGCGACCCCCAGCAATGCCGCGCTCAGCTCGAACGTCGCCTGGTAGCCGCGCAGGTCGAAGGCCACGCCGCCGACCGTGGCGCCCGCAGCAATCGCCAGTTGGATGATGGCCACCATCAACCCGCCGCCGGCCTCGGCGTCGTCAGGCAAGGTGCGCGACAACCACGTCCACCAGCCCACCGGTGCGGCGGTGGCCACCAGGCCCCAGCTGCCCAGCAACACGCTGGTCATGATGGTCGAACCGCCGAACTCCACCAGCGCCAGCGCGATGCCCGCCATGATCACCGGGATGGCGATCAGCGTCGGGTACAGGTTGTGCTTGAGGAAGCGTTCAATCAGGAACGTACCCGTAAGGCCGGCCAGGCCAAGCACCAGCAGCATCAACGACAGCGTGGTCACGTCGACCCGGGTGACGCTTTCCAGGAACGGCCGCAGGTAGGTGAACAGCATGAACTGGCCCATGAAGAACACGCTCACGGCCACCATTCCCAAGGCCACTGCCGGGTTTTTCATCAAGCGCAGCACGTTGGCGGATTTGGTCTCGGTCGGGTTTTTCAGGGCGGGAAGGCTCACCAGCAGCCACACCAGTGCAATCACGGCCACCGGCACCACGCAGAAAAACGCCCCGCGCCAGCCGATGATCCCGCCGAGAAAGCTGCCCAGCGGCGCCGCGATCACCGTCGCCAGGGCATTGCCGCCGTTGACGATGGCCAAGGCACGCGGCACCTGGGCCTCTGGCACCAGGCGCATCGCCGTGGCCGCCGACAGTGACCAGAAGCCGCCAATCGCCACGCCGATCAACGCACGCCCGAGCATGAACACCAGGTAGTTCGGCGCGAACGCCACCACGCTGCCCGAGACAATCATCAAAAGCGTCAGCGCCATCAACAGGCGTTTGCGGTCCACCCGTGCGGCAACCGAGGCGATCACCAGGCTGGTGAGCAGGGCAAACACCCCGGACACCGAGATGCCTTGCCCGGCCTGGCCTTCGGTGATGTGCAGGTCGGCGGCCAGCGGCGTCAGCAGGCTCACCGGCATGAACTCGGAGGCTACCAGGGCGAAGGCCGCCAGTGACATGGCCAGCACGGCGCCCCAGTGTTGGGTTTGAACAGTCTTGGACATTACTTCAAATGGCTCTGGAAGAAGGAGGTGAGCTTGGCGAACGGGATCAGGCCGACCCGGTCGTAGAGATCGACGTGCCCTGCGTTCGGGATAATCAGCAACTCCTTGGGCTCGGCGGCGCGCTGGTAGGCGTCTTCGCTGAATTCACGGGAGTGAGCGTCAGCCCCGGCAATCAGCAGCAGCGGGCGTGGGGAAATCGTCTCGATGTCGTTGAAGGGGTAGAAGTTCATGAACTTCACGTTGCTGGTCAGCGTCGGCCGGGTGGTGGTCAGCTTGGATGCGCCGGCCGGGGTGACTTCGCCACGCGGGGTGCGGTAGAAGTCGTAGAACTCATCGCCCACGGCGTTGCCGGTGAGGGTTTGTGGCGTGCCGCCGGTGTAGACGGTGTCGCCGCCCTGGAACTCGACATAGCGTTGGTTGGCCGCCTCGCGCAGGATCTGCTGGCGCTGCTGCAGGGTCACGCCGTGCTTGAGGCCGTTGCGGTTGGCCGCGCCCATGTCATACATGCTGACGGTGGCGATGGCCTTGATGCGCGGGTCGATCTTCGCCGCGCTGATCACGAAGCTGCCGCTGCCACACACGCCGATGGCGCCGATACGTTCACGGTCGACCAGCGGGCGGGTGCCGAGAAAGTCCACGGCGGCGCTGAAGTCTTCGGTGTACATGTCTGGGAGCACAGCGTTGCGCGGCGTGCCGGCGCTTTCGCCCCAGAACGACAGGTCCAGGGACAGCGTGACAAAGCCCTGTTCGGCCATTTTGGTGGCGTAGAGGTTGGCGCTTTGCTGGCGCACGGCGCCCATCGGGTGGCCGACCACAATCGCCGCGTTCTTGGAGCCGGCGGCAAGGTTTTTAGGCGTGAACAACGTGCCGGCAACCTTGAGGCCGTATTGATTGTTGAAGGTGACGTTCTCGGCTGTCACCTTGTCGCTTTTGTAGAAGTTGTCAGCACCGTTGGACATATCGGCTCCTAATGAGGAAAGGGAGGTCACCAGCAAACCCAGCGCGAGCAAGAGGCGTTTCATAGGAATGTTCCTTGTGAAGTGTCCGGGCATTTTCCCCATGGCAGCAGTGCTTCTGTAGTGCATTTGAGTGGATTACTTGCCTGATCCTCTGAGTTTCATAGTCTGACGAAGACGCAAGGAACAGGCGCAGGTAAAGTCCGCTCAAGAACAGTTAAGTGAAAAATTGAAAGGGGCCGCCATGTCGACCAATCAATCCGCGCTGGACGCGCTGACCGACTGCATCGGTGCTCGCGTCCCGTCGCCCGGCGACTTCCCGATGCCGATTGCCGGTCTTGGGTTCTATCGCCGCGAACAGCCGGCCGCACCGGTGGTGTGCATGGTCGAGCCGAGCATCGTGCTGGTGGTGCAGGGCGAGAAGCAGTTGTGGGTCGGCGGCGAAGGCTATACCTACGACACGTCGCGATTTTTGCTGACGTCGCTGGATATTCCGGCCAATTCCGAAGTGCTGGTCGCCAGCCCCGAGCAGCCGTGCCTGGGGCTGATGTTCAAGCTGGACCTGCGCATGCTCGCCGAACTGATCGCCCAGGGCGACCTGCCGCCCACGCGCGAGCGCGCGATGATGAAGGGAGTGGGCATCGGCACGGTCACCGACGGCATGCTGACGGCGTTCGTACGGCTGGTGGCGCTGCTCGATGAGCCTGAAGCGATACCGGTGCTGGCGCCGTTGATCCAGCGCGAGATTCACTACCGCTTGTTGAAGAGTGACCAGGCTGGCCGGCTGCGCCAGATCTGTTCGGTGGACGGGCAGGGCTATCGGATCGCCAAGGCCATCGATTGGCTGAAATTGAATTTCGATACGGCACTGCGCGTGGAAGAACTGGCCGCGCGCGTGCAAATGAGTGCGGCAACCTTTCACCATCACTTTCGGCAGCTCACCTCGATGAGTCCGTTGCAATATCAGAAATGGTTGCGCTTGAACGAGGCGCGACGCTTGATGTTGAACGAGCACCAGGACGTGTCCAGTGCCGCGTTCAAGGTCGGCTATGAAAGCCCGTCGCAGTTCAGCCGTGAGTACAGCCGGCTGTTTGGCGTGCCGCCCAAGCGCGACATGGCCGCGCTGCGGGGCAAGGCGTAATACCAAGGCTATTTGTAGGAGCGAGCTTGCTCGCGAAGCACTCAGCCCTCCCGCTTTTATTCAGAATGAACGCGTTGCCTGGACGTTTTTCGCGAGCAAGCTCGCTCCTGCATGACTGGTCGGGTGTCAGTGGTCTGCCGGGGCCAGGTTAGCGTAGAAGATGCAGCCGATCAGCCGTGCGAACAGGCTCAGGGTTTCCGGCAGGTTGGGGTCGTCGAACAGCATCGCACGCGAATCCAGCGCGCACAGCGCACCGAACAGGCGCCCGTCGGGCAGGAAGATCGGCGCGCCGGCATAGCTCTCAATGGCGTATTGCTTGACCACCGGGCGCGAGGCAAAGCGGCCGTCCTGGCTGATCTGCGGCACGAACAAGGCTTGAGGGTCGATGCAGAACTCACTGCACAGGGTGGTTTCCAGGTCGAGTACGTCATCGACGTGGATGCCCATTTGCATGGGGTCGTAGGCGGAGCAGACCACCCATTCCAGGTCGGTGAATTTGGCGATGCCGGCAAAACGCATTCCGGTCAGGCGGGTGACCAGTTTAAGGATGTTGGTCGTCGCTTCGATTTCTGCAATGGCGGCGCGCTCGTCGGCGCTCAGTAGCGATTGGGCAGGGGTGACGCTTGAATCCATGTGAGCACTCCAATGCGTGGTCGCGGGCAGCGACCACGCACAGTCAGGTGTTAATTAATCCGCGGGTGCTGCTGCACCAGGTTCTCCCGCTTGGCCTGGAGCGCGGCAATTTCGGCGTCGATGTCTTCAATCTTCTGCTCGATATTGTCGTGGTGCTCCTGCAACAGCTCCTTGGCTTCCTCCATGTCGGAAGCTGCCGGGGCCGCGCCGCGCAGGGGTTTATTCGCGGTTTCCTTCATCGTCAGGCCAGTGACCAGGCCAACCACAGCGAACACCATCAGGTAGTAAGCGGGCATGTACAGGTCATTGGTGCTTTCCACCAGCCAGGCCACTGCCGTTGGCGTAATACCGGCGATCAATACCGACACATTGAACGCGCTGGCCAATGCACTGTAGCGCAGATGGGTAGGAAACATAGCCGGCAGCGTGGAGGCCATCACGCCGATAAAGAAGTTCAGCACGATGGCCAGGATCAGCAGGCCGCTGAAGATCAGGCCGGTCTTGCCGCTGGTAATCAACATGAAGGCGGGGATGGACAGGCACAACAGGCCGATGCTGCCGGCGATGATGAAGGGCTTGCGACCGATCTTGTCGCTGACAAAACCGATGAACGGCTGCACGAACAGCATGCCGACCATGATCGCGATGATGATCAGCACACCGCTGTTTTCGGCGTAGTGCAGGTTGTGCGACAGGTAGCTGGGCATGTACGTGAGCAGCATGTAGTAGGTCACGTTGGTGGCCGCGACGATACCGATGCAGGTCAGCAGGCTGCGCCAGTGCTTGGTGGCGATCTCCTTGAACGACACCTTGGGGCCATGGCTCAGACCTTCGCGGTCGCCTTGTTCGAGCTTGTCCACGTGTTGCTGGAATGCCGGGGTCTCTTCCAGCGCGTGGCGCAGGTACAGGCCGATGATGCCCAATGGCAGTGCCAGGAAGAACGGCAGGCGCCAGCCCCAGTCCTCGAAGTCCGCCTCGCCGAGCACGGTGGAAATCAGCACCACCACGCCGGCACCGAGTACGAAGCCGGCAATCGAGCCGAAGTCCAGCCAACTGCCGAGGAACCCGCGCTTGCGGTCCGGGGCATATTCGGCGACGAAGATCGACGCGCCGGTGTACTCACCGCCCACCGAGAAACCCTGGGCCATTTTGCACAACAGCAACAGGATCGGCGCCCAGATGCCAATGGATGCATAGCCGGGAATCAGGCCGATGGCGAAGGTGCTCAGGGACATGATCACGATGGTGGCGGCCAGGACTTTCTGCCGCCCGTACTTGTCACCCAGCGCGCCAAAGAACAGGCCGCCCAATGGACGAATCAGGAAGGGCACGGAGAAGGTGGCCAGGGCAGCGATCATTTGTACGCTGGGGGACGCGTCGGGGAAGAACACCTTGCCCAGCACATAAGCGACGAACCCATAGACGCCAAAGTCGAACCATTCCATGGCATTGCCCAATGCGGCGGCGGTGATCGCCTTGCGCATCTTGTTGTCGTCGACAATGGTGATGTCGTTCAAACCAATGGGTTTGACGCGTTTCTTACGTAATTTCATGCGGGCCACTCTAGAAGCTGAACGGGGAGGTGCCATCGCCGCGATGGCACCACTCTGTCACTTCAGATACAAGCGGATACGAAATAATTCACCCACTGGGCTACTTTTTCTCGAATTAACCAAATGTCGTTCTGCGAGCCACCTGGAAACTCCAATGTGGGAGGGGGCTTGCCCCCGATAGCGGTGTGCCAGTCAGCATATTTGAAGCTGACCCACCGCCATCGGGGGCAAGCCCCCTCCCACATTGTCCAGCTGTGTGCCTACAGGGCCTGTACTTGCTGGTTAAACTGGGTTCGCAGCGTTATGCGCCCAATAGGAGCGTCATGTGTATGCCAAACAACCCTTCACGCCTCATCTACCGCCAACCACAGCCTGCTGACATCGGGCGATTATTCGCGATCTTCGGCGACCCGCAGACCAATCTGTTCAATCCTTCCGGCCCCATGGTCAGTATCGATGACGCCCAGCGCCTGCTGGATCGCTGGCTCGACCAATGGTCTGCCCTGGGCTATGGCTGGTGGGCGATTGCGCGGCGTGAGGCGCCCGAGTACATCATCGGTTTTGGCGGCATTGCGCCGCTCAACTACCTGACGGTGCCGCGCATCAACCTCGGTTATCGCTTCGCGGTCGAGGCCTGGGGGCAGGGCTATGCCACCGAGGTGGGGCGCGACGCCCTGGTGCTGGCGTTTGAAACATTGGGCTTGCCGGAGGTTTTCGGGCTGGTTCGACCGGACCATGCCGCCTCGATCCGAGTGTTGGAGAAGATCGGCATGCAGCCATTCGGCGTGCTGGAGGATGTGCCCGGGAAAGCGCCAAGCCTGGTGATGCGCATTAGTCATCCTACAACTACCGACTTCTGACATTTTCTACACCTTCGCAAATCCTCGCTGACGGCAATCTTTCAGATTGACACTGTTCAAACACCTCGATATAAAAGCCACAGTTGTACGACGACATATGACGTTACATATGTCCTACCTAACAAAAATAAAAAGTGATGCCATGAATCTGAACGAGCCCATCAGTGCCCATCGTGTTGGCCAGGCGGTCGGCAGCTATCGCTGGACGATCTGCGCGATGCTGTTTTTCGCCACCACCGTCAACTACCTCGACCGCCAGGTGCTCAGCCTGCTGGCGCCGCAACTTTCCACGCAATTTGGCTGGAGCAACACCGATTACGCCAACATCGCGGCGGTATTTCAGTTCGTCTACGCGATTTCCATGCTGTTTGCCGGCCGGTTCGTCGACAAGATCGGCACCAAGGCCGCCTATGTAGTGGCCATCGGCATCTGGTCCACCGGCGCGATCATGCATGCGTTCTCGGTGCAGATGGGCGAGGGCATTGCAGCGGTCAGCAGTGCCATCGGCCTGGCGGTGATTCCGGTGTCGATTGCCGGTTTCATGTTGTCACGCGCGGTGCTGGCGATTGGCGAGGCGGGCAACTTTCCCATCGCGATCAAGGCCACGGCCGAGTACTTCCCCAAGAAAGAACGCTCCTTCGCCACCGGTATCTTCAACTCCGGCGCCAACGTGGGCGCGATCCTGGCGCCCATCTGTGTGCCATTGATCGCCGGCATGTGGGGCTGGGAAGCCGCCTTCATGGTTATTGGCATGCTCGGCTTCATCTGGGTGGCGGTGTGGGCCGCGGTGTACGAAAAACCCGAGCAGCAAAAGCGCCTGTCGGCCGAAGAACTGGCCTACATTCGCAGTGACCAGACGGTACAGCCGTTCACACCAGCCCCTGCTGGCGCCCCCGCGAAAAAAGTCTCGTGGTTCAAGTTGCTGACCTATCGCCAGACCTGGGCCTTTGCCTTCGGCAAGTTCATGACCGACGGGGTGTGGTGGTTCTTCCTGTTCTGGCTGCCCACATACCTGGCGGCGCAGTACGGCATGAAGGGCGCCGATATCGTGATGCCACTGGCGGTGCTCTACAGCATGACCATGGTTGGCAGTATCGGTGGCGGCTGGTTTCCCAGCTACTTCATGGCGCGCGGCGACGCGCCTTATGACGGCCGCATGAAAGCCATGTTGGTGATCGCGCTGTTCCCGCTGGTGGTGTTGCTGGCGCAGCCGTTGGGCTACATCAGCTTCTGGGTACCGGTATTGCTGATCGGCGTGGGCGCGTCGGCGCACCAGGCGTGGTCGTGCAACATTTTCACCACGGTGTCCGACATGTTCCCGCAGAAAACCGTCGCGTCGGTGGTGGGTATCGGCGGCATGGCCGGGGGGTTGGGCGGGGTAGTGATGACCAAGATCGGCGGCTGGGTATTTGACTACTACAAGTCCATCAATGACATCCACACCGGCTACATGATCATGTTTGCCATCTGCGCCCTGGCGTACCTGGTGGCATGGAGCGTGATGAAGACCCTGGTGCCGCGCCACAAGGAAATCACCGATCTCTGAGTGGATGGGCCGGAGCGGGCAAGCCGCTCCGGCCCTATCGGTCTACTGATTACGCGTGACTCGCCAGACCGTGTTGGCCAAGTCATCGGCAATGATCAGCGCGCCTTTGGGGTCCACCGTCACACCGACTGGACGACCACGGGTCTTGCCATCGTCGCCGCGAAAGCCGGTGGCGAAATCCACAGGTTCACCGGCCGGTTTGCCGTTGCTGAACGGCACGAAGATCACCTTGTAGCCCACCGGGTTATCGCGGTTCCAACTGCCGTGTTCGCCAACGAATACTCCGTCGGCGAATTTTTCGCCCATGGCCGGGATGGAAAAATCCACACCGAGTGCCGCAACGTGCGAGCCCAGGCTGTAATCGGGCTTGATCGCCGCAGCCACCTTGGCCGGGTTTTGCGGCTGCGCACGCGGGTCGACGTTCTGGCCCCAGTAGCTGTAGGGCCAGCCGTAGAAGGCGCCTTCGCGCACCGAGCTGAGGTAATCCGGCACCAGGTCCGGGCCCAGTTCATCGCGCTCGTTGACCACTGTCCACAATTGCCCCGTGCCCGGCTGGATGCTCAGCGCGGTGGGGTTGCGCAGGCCGGTGGCGTAAGGCTTGTGCGCGCCGGTGGCGGCGTCGATCTGCCAGACCATTGCGCGATCGATCTCCACTTCCATGCCGCGCTCGGTGATGTTGCTGTTGGAGCCGATGCCTACATACAACTGGCGTCCGTCCTCGCTTACCGCCAGGGACTTGGTCCAGTGGTGATTGATCTGCGCGGGCAGGTCAGTGAGTTTGCTCGGGGCGCCGCTGGCTTTGGTCTGGCCTTCGGTGTAGTCGAAGCGCACCAGCGCGTCCTGGTTGGCCACGTAGATTTTGCCGTCGGCGTAAGCCAGGCCATAGGGCGCGTTGAGGTTTTCGGCGAACACGGTCTTGAGTTCATAAGTGCCGTCACCGTCGGCATCGCGCAGCAGGGTGATGCGGTTGCCACTCTTGACCTTGGTGTTGCCCTCGGCCTTGATCAGGCTGGCGATCACGTCCTTGGGCTTGAGCTTGGCCGCACTGCCGCCACGACCTTCAGCGACGAGGATGTCGCCGTTGGGCAGTACCAGGGTTTGACGCGGAATCGCAAGATCGGTGGCGATGGCGGTGATGCTGTAGCCTTCCGGCACCTTGGGCTTCTGGTCGCCCCAGGCGGCGGGTTCGGCGATCTTCATGCTCGGCAGCAGGCTGCTTTGTTGAGCCGGCAACTTGGGGTCGGGGCCATGGACCTGGGTATTGTCGCCTTCGCCGCCACACGCTGTGAGTAACAGCGCTGCGCTCAGCAGGGTCAATGCGGGGGTGGTTTTCATTGGGTAGCTCCCGAACGCAGGTTAGTCAGGCCGATCCACGTGGCCACTACGGCCAGCAGCGTGACGATCGCCGACAGCACCAGACCGGTCGGCATCATGGCGTAGGCATCCTTGGCGTGCTGGAAAGCGTTGATCAGGCCCAGCACCCAGGCGGCCAGCAACAACAGGAAGTAGGCGACAGGGCGCCCGGCCTTGCGTTCGGCGCGCACCAGATTGACCAGGGCGAACAACAGGGCAAACCCACTGAACACCAGCGCGCCGGCGATCAGCCAGGAGGCGAAGTTGGCCCATTGAATCTGGTAGGTCTGGCCGTAGGCAATGTCGCTGAGCAGGGCGCCCAGGAACAGCGGCCCGCTGCCGGCGAGCAAGGTCGCATGCAGCGGGCCCGGCGTGCGGCGATAGGCGGTGAGGGTAGTCATGAGTGGGGCAGCTCCTTATCGTTCGGCACGCCTGGTTAGACGTGCGATGACTTTGCATAGAGACTTTGCATAGGAAAGGAGCGCGCTGTTTGTGAGAAAGTTCACCCAGGGTTCGTGTCGGGATGTTTTTCGAACCCTTGACCGCAGGCTTCACCTAAGCCTTTAACCCTTCCCTGATTGCTTATGACAGGCGTTCCCATGACTTATCCTCGCATCGGCTTTGCATGCCAGTACAAGCATCCCGAGCGGCTGCCGTCCGCCAGCGCCCTGAAGTTGATCGAAGGCCCGTTCAACCCGCGCACCACCACACTGCGCTGGATGGACAGCGTCGAGCCGCAGGTGGCGCGGGATAAACTGGTCGAGGTGGTCACCCACAACCTGGCCGCGCAATTGCGCCTGCTGGCGTATGTCGCCGAACTGCCGCCAACCTTGCGCATGCTGCGCCTGAGCAGTGATCTGCTGCCGTTCTACAGCCACCCGAAAGTGGCCGCCGCGTATCAGGACCCAGCCATCGCGCGCCAGTTGCAGGAAGGCTTTGCCGCCATCGGTGAGCTGGCGCGGGCATCGGACATTCGCCTGTCGTTCCATCCCGGCCAGTACTGTGTGCTGGGCTCGGAAAACCCCGGCGTGGTGGAGAACAGCCTGGCGGAATTTGAATACCACGCCGACATGATCCGCATGATGGGCTACGGCCGGCGCTTCCAGGACCTCAAATGCAACGTGCACATCGCCGGGCGCCTGGGCGTGGAGGGCACGCGGGCGGTGTGGCCGCGCCTGTCCGAAGTGGCGCGTAACTGCATCACCTTTGAGAATGACGAAAAGACCTACGGCCTGGACCATTGCCTGCAGGTCGCCGACCTCGCACCGGTGGTGCTGGACATTCACCATTGCTGGATCAACGAAGACCACTACATCGACCCCGACTCCCCACGTGTGGCCCAGGTGATCGACAGCTGGCGCGGCGTCCGGCCCACGATGCATTACTCCCAGCCCCAGGAAAGCCTGCAGGCGCTGGGCTTTGACGCCGAGCATAAGCTGGAAATGGCGGCCTTGTTGCAAGTGGTCTCCAAGCGCGACCTCTACGCCCACAGCGCGCAAATGTGGAATCGCTGGACAAACGACTACGCGCTGCAGTTTCTCGACCGCTTCGACATCATGCTCGAAGCCAAGGACAAGAACCTGGCCGCCCTGGCGTTCTACCGGTATTGGCAGCAACGCGCGGCTTGAAACATGGCATGCTTTACCGCCCGACAAAGGAAGCGTCCCATGGCTACCCTGCACCTGCTCTGCGGCAAGATTGCATCCGGCAAGTCCACCCTCGCCAGCCGCCTGGCCACTGATCACGCTGCCATCCTGCTCAGCGAAGACCATTGGCTGGCCACGCTGTATCCCGGGCAGATCAAGACCATCGCTGATTACCTGGCCTGTGCCCGGCAGATCCGCGGTGTGGTGGAGCCGCTGGTGATTGAGCTGCTGAAGTCGGGCGTGAATGTGGTGCTGGATTTTCCGGCCAATACCCTGGCCAATCGCGAATGGCTGCTCGGCCTGGCGCAGGCCGCCCAGGTAACGCACTGCCTGCATTACCTGGAGCTGGACGACGCCGCCTGCCGTGCTCGACTGCACGCACGCAACGCCAGCGGCGAGCATGATTTCGCCGCCACCGATGCTGAATTCGACCTGATCACCCGCCACTTTTGTGTGCCGAGTAAGGAGGAGGGGCTGGTGATCGAGGTGCATCGCCTGTGAGTGCTGAACGACCTATGGGTATTGACGCCAACGGCTATGTTGTCACCGTCGGCGCGGTGCCCGTGCAGCCTGAGTTCGAGCCCTTGCTGGCGGATGTGGTGGCGACGCTTTCACAGCCCGCCTTCGGGCTGGATGGCATTTACCTTTATGGCAGTGTCGCCAGGGGTGATGCCAGTGCCGAAGCGTCCGACCTTGATCTCACCCTGATCCTGCGTGATGCCCCCGACGCGCGCATGCTCGAGCAGCTTGAACTGGCGCGGCTGGCGCTGGAGCAGCGGCATACCTGTGTAACCAAGGTCGATTTCGACATGGGTCACCGCGCACAGGCATTGGCGCCGGAGAACCACAACCGCTGGGGGTTTTGGCTCAAGCATCATTGCCGATGCCTGTGGGGCGATGACCTCGCGGTGCGGTTCGAGCTATTCAAACCCTCCCGTGACATCGCCCTGGCGCTTAATGGTGATTTTGCAGAGGTGCTGGGCAATTATCGTGCAGCTATTGCTCAAGCCGAGGCAGTGGAGCAGCGTCTGCGCTTACAGCGCGAAGCTGCGCGCACGTTGATTCGCTCCACTCATACGCTGCGTTCACCAGAGGCATCGATGTGGCCGCAAACGCTGGAAGAGCATGTAGCAATGTTCCGGCAGCATTACCCGGCAATGATCACCCAAATCGCGTACTTCCTGTTCGAAGCCAGAAATCCCAGCGCCGAGCGCGAGGCGTTCCTGCTGCGTCTTGATGCATTTGCTAACTGGATAGCTGCCCAGCCAGAATAATCCCCACAACCTGTGGCGAGGGAGCTTTCTCCCGCTGGGGCGCGAAGCAGCCCGCTCTTAGCTTTAAAGAATGGGCCTGCTGCGCAGTCCAGCGGGAGCAAGCTCCCTCGCCACAATGACCGTTGTGATCGGAAAGGGATCAATCAAATGCGCGAGCGCAAGGCGTTCTCGCTGGGTATTGATGCATTTGCTAACTTAATAGCTGCCAGCCAGAACAAACCCCACAACCTGTGGCGAGGGAGCTTGCTCCCGCTGGGGCGCGAAGCGGCCCCGCTCTTAGCCTTAACGAATGGGACTGCTGCGCAGTCCAGCGGGAGCAAGCTCCCTCGCCACAGTGACCATTGTGATCGGAAAGGGATCAATCAAATGCGCGTCCGAACAAGCGCTCAACCCAGCAGCGCTTGGGTCTCGACCACTCTGGCATAGTCCATCGCCAGGTTACTCAACGACAGCGCATGCACGTCTTCCGCCGGCCATAGCCGTCCCGACAGATCGGTCTGGTCGAAGGTAAAGCAGGCGTCCGCGACCACGATCACGTCAAAGCCCAGGTTGCCAGCCGAGCGTGCCGTTGCCTCGACGGAGTTGTTGGTAATGACGCCAACGATCACCACTTGCCTGATCGAGCGTGTGTGCAGCCAGCGCTCCAGCCCCGTAGCGGTAAACGCATCCGGAACGTTTTTTTCCATTACCTGTTCATGGGCGAGGGGCTGCAGCGCGTCCTGGAATTCGCAGCCGGGCTGTCCTGGCCAGAACACCGAGCCAGGGGAACGAGAGATATGCCGCACATGGATAACCGGGCGTTGCGCCTGTCGCCATGCACCAAGGAGTTGCTCTATGTGCCGCTCAGCGTCTGGGTTATTGCGCCGGCCAAGCGAGGCGCCGGCCATGCCTTTTTGCATGTCGATGATCACCAACGCCGCGTTCATCGCTAACGGATCCATGGTCTGTCCTTTGACGTTCGAAGGGCGAAACATAACAGCCAGGGCAGGGCGGCGGACAGTGATTTGCGCGCCATGTGCCCGGGCTTCAATCCGTCACACCGGCAACAACCCCGCCTCCTGATAGCTCTGCACCAATTCATCATACAAACCAATATCCGCCCGGGTGCGAGCGATCAATTGTGCGCCGGCGATGGCGGTGTAAATCGCACGGGCGCGGCGCTGGCACGTGTCTTCATCGCCCAGCTTGAGCTCGGCCAGCCGTGCGGCCAGCCACGCCACGTTGATTTCGGCGAACGCGACGACTTCCTGTTTCACAGGCTCAGGCAGGTCCTGGTATTCCGCCGCCATGAAGCTGGACAGGCACAGCCGGTTGCCGTTTTCGAGTGAGGTTCGAAAAATGCTCGGGTAGCGCCGCAGGCATTCGCGCGGGTCCGGCGTTTCGCGGTGGATCGCGTCGAGCACGTGGGCGGTGTCTTCCCAATAGCGTTTGGCGACTGCCGCGCCGAGGTCGGCCTTGCTCGGGAAGTGGTAGTAGATACTGGCGTTCTTGATCCCCACCGTTTCACCGATGCTGCGAAAGTTGATTCCGCTGTAGCCGAAATGCTGCGCCGCGATTTTGGCGGCTTCCAGAATGGCTTCTCGGGCGTTTTCGCTCACGTGTTGAGTCCTCGGTGGCTGGGTGACAGTGCCGATTCTACACCTGAATAATTTTACCTGCCAACTGACAGGTAGAGGTTGACGGGCGCGAATAAAGCGCTCAGTCTTTACCTACCACTTGACAGGTAGGCGAGAAAATCATGACATCCCAACACACCCGATCCGACAGCTCCACTGGCTCCATGATGAAAATCTACGACTGGTACAACGGCCCTTACCCAGCGCGTGTTCGCATCGCCCTGGCAGAAAAGGGGCTGCTTGCAGACACCCGGTTCGAGTCCATCAACCTCTGGGAAGGCGAGCACAAACAGCCTGCGTTTCTAGCCCTGAACTACTCCGGCACCCTGCCTGTGCTGGAGTTGCAGGACGGCACGCTGATTGCCGAATGCACGGCCATCACCCAATACCTGGACAGGTTGGACGGCAACCCGCAGCTCACTGGCAAGACGCCGACGGAGCAAGGCCTGATTCACATGATGACGCGCCGCGCGGAAATCGAATTGATGGATGCGGTCAGCGTTTACTTCCACCACGCCACCCCTGGGCTGGGGCCTCATGTCGAGCTGTACCAGAACGCCGAATGGGGCGAGCGCATGGGTGACAAGGCCGTACGCGGCATGCGTCACTTCGACGCCATCCTCCAGACTCGGCCCTTTGTGGCAGGCGACGCGTTCTCGATGGCCGACATCGCCGTGCTCGGCGGCCTGATATTCGCGTCACTGGTCAAGCTGCCCGTGCCCGAGGAATGCCATGCGCTGCTGGCCTGGCATGCCAGGATGAACGAGCGCGCCAGCGTCAAAACCTGGCACGCGATGGTGCAGGAGGGCGATCGACAAAACTGAAAATCCGCACGCGCGCAGGGCCCGCCCATGGACGGCGGGCCGCTGTGCGTTTTTCATGATGGCGATTTGTTCGAAGCCATCTGCGTTTGCCTTTACACTGCGTGCCCCTATTTTCAGCAAGGATGCTTTGGATGCGTTCGTTCGTCAGCGCTGTATGCCTTTCCATTACCTTCGCCGCCAGCGCCTGGGGCGAACCGCGCGCGTTTTCGGTGGACGATCCGAGCGGGCACTACCGGGTGGAAGTACTGTTCCCCGATGCGCCGCAAGACCTGCAACAACTGGCGCCGGCAGTCATCACCCTGCGCGACAAAACCACCCTCGCCATCCTGCAGCAATTGCAAACCCCTGCCGGCAATGTGCCGCTGGATCAGAACGGCAAGACCAACGCCGATCACTTAACCGGGGAGCACGGCTTGTTGTACTTCGCGGATATGGACGGCGATGGCCGTCAGGACCTGGCGATCCGCAACGGCAGCAGCGAGGATGACGAGAGCCAGTACCATTACGACGTCTACCTGCAGGACCCACAGCAGCCGCAATGGCGGCGCAACGGGCCGTTGTCGGAGCTGGCCAACGAAAACTTCGGCGGCATGTTTTCGGTCTCCGCCAGCGACAGCATTATCCATTCCCAAACCGACAAAGGTTGCTGCTGGACCCGCTCCAGTCGCCTGCAGATGCGCGACGGCCAATTGGTGCGGCTCAATTCCTACACCCAGGCAGAAGTCCCGCCTACGGGGTACGCTGAAAGTGACACCAGCATGCCCGGCGGTTACATGCTGCGCACCACCGGTGAATGGAAGGACGGCAAGTGGCTGGAGACGCCTCGCCTGGAAGGGCCGGTCAACGAAGACCCGCAGTACCTCGTCGGCACCCTCAAGGGCAAGATCCCGGTGCAGATCTGGTATCAGCAGCAGGGCGATGTACTGATTGGTGAGCTGCGCTATACCAAAAGCGGCAGTGGCGACTTGATCAAGCTGGTGGGCAATCAGGAGGAGTACGATGGCAAACCGTTTATCTACCTCTACGAGTATGCCGATGACGGCCGCAGGACCGGCATCTGGCGCATCACCCGGCAAACCGTCGCGCCTTATGCCTACACCGGCACCTGGGTCAGCGGCAACACGCGCAACACGCCGGAACTGGCCATCGATTTGCGCCAGGAAGACCGCGCTGCGCAATACAAAAAACTCGGCGATGTGCCCCGCGACCAGCGCAGTGGCCACTATCAGATGCGCAACGACTTCCTGGGCCGCGACGGTGACCTTGAGCTTAATATCCTGCCCGAGCGCGATGCCCAAGGCCGCGAAATCGCCGAGTTCAGCGTCACCCTCAAGGACGCGGGCACTTCCAACGTCATCATCACTGAGCAGCACCGCGTGCCGATGGAAACCGATAACCTGATCATCGTGCGTGGCCCCCTGGCGCCCCAATCAAACGGGCCGTACCACATACAACTGGTGAAGAATTTTGCGGTGATCAACCACAACTCCAGGCCGGACGCGCAGGATTACTTCACGGGGATGTACCGCAAGCAGCCTCGCTGACACCGGTGATTGCCCACCTGCCCACTGAACCGCTACCCTCGGTTCGACTTCCCTATCCACGACCGTAACAGTGAGTCACGGTCTGCACTGAATCAGGACGATGAACGACTATTCTCTGAAACTGGCCAACTACTGGCGCACTTCGTTGGCCGACGCCGAAAACGGCAATGGCGCGTTATCCCCCCAACATGTCCAAACCTACGCTGCGGTGCCCCTGGGTGCATTAGCCGTCGGTTGTTTGCCGGTTGAACAGGTAGACAGTCTGTTTGCCGGCGAACCGGCACAAACCCTTCATGTGGATGTCACCCTACGCCCGTTTGTGTACGCCTCGCGCCTGGAGCACCGCCAGGTGCGCAAAGGGTTGCCGGCGTTCATCACACCGATCATCTGCCGGGTGTCGGTCACCCGCGACGGGCGTATCTATCCGACCGGACCCACGCTGGTGCCGCGCGATATCCTCGAACCCTTGGATCGCGACGCCTTCACCATCGGCGCGCAGCACGACCTGGATACCTTCCTGACCGCGCAGGACGCGCCGCAGTTCGAGCCGCCATCCGCCGGCGCGCAGGTCCAGCCCGAGCACTACCGCGAGCAATGGCTCACCTACCTGCGCTACTGCAAGACGATGTTCCAGACGGTCTGCAACGCCTGGAGCGGCGCGGACGACGGCTTTGATCCGGTCAGCTATTGCTACGTGTTCAAAGAGCAGAAGGCCGACGGTTTCAGCCGCAATATCGTTGCGCTGTACGATCACCTGCGCCTTGGCAAGCCGGATGTGCCGTTGTTCGAGCGCTTCGCGCAACGTGAGCGCATGCCCGATGAGCCGTGCCTTGCCGCCAACAGTCTGTTCGCCGGCCGAGGCGGGCACGCCGGTGACGAATACGCGCTGGCACCTGCCCAACGCGACAGCCTCGCGCACCTGCTGGCGGGTGAGGCCGGGGATATCCTGGCGGTCAACGGGCCGCCAGGGACCGGGAAGACAACGTTGCTGTTGTCGGTGGTCGCATCGCTTTGGGCCAAGGCCGCAGCCGAGGGCGGCGAGCCGCCGATAATTGTTGCCAGTTCGACGAACAATCAGGCGGTCACCAATATCATCAAGGCATTTGGTAAGGATTTTTCGGCAGGCACCGGTCCCTTTGCGGGGCGCTGGCTTCCCGATATCCGCAGCTTTGGCGCCTACTTTCCCAAGTCCTCAGCGGAAGCCGAGATGGCCCGCACTTACCAGACCAAAAGCTTTTACCTGGAGCTGGAGACGCAGGCTTATGTCGATAAGGCGCAGCAGGCCTATCTGGCGCATGCCGCCATCGCCTTCCCCGGGCAGACGCCGCCCACGCTCAAGAGCACCGTAGACAACCTTCAGGCGCAGATTCACCTACGTCTGAAGCACTTGAGCGATATCGAAAACGGGTGGGCAAGATTGAGCGCGGCGCGTGAGGCCCTGAAGGCCTTGCTCGGCGATAACCCCTACACGGCAATCGCTGGGCTTGAAGGCCAATGCCGGGTGCAGTCCGATCAGTTGGCAAGCGCCAAGGCACGCCTGAAAGACTTCCGGCACTACCTGGCCCATGAGTCGCTGATTTATACGCTGTTTGGCTGGTTTGGCCCGATTGCTGCCAAGCGCCTGCGCTTGGCCAAACTGCACATTGATGAAGCTGATGCACAGCTGCAGAGTGCCAGCGATGTGCATGAAATCGAGCGCCGCTTAAGCGATACCGTGGCGCATTGTGCGCAAAGCCTGAAAATCCTCGAAACCCGGCGTGAGCATGTGGGGCAGTTGCTGCGAGGCGAACAGCGCGAGTTGTTGAACTGGCAGGCGGTGATTGGCCGGTTGCCTCATGCTGTCGGCAAGCCCGCGTCCGAGGTGACCCTGGACGACTGCGACAGCTGGGCGGACACCTCGTTGCGCTTCGAGATTTTCCTGCTGACCACCCATTACTGGGAGGGACGCTGGCTGTTGGAAGTGGCCGATGAATTGCCGCTGATTCTGAAAAACCGCAATAAAAACGGCCGCAAAGCCTTGGAAAAAAACTGGCGGCGCTGGATGAAGCTCACGCCTTGCGTGGTCGCGACGTTCTACCGGTTGCCGGCGGAACTGCGGAGCAGTCGCCATGACGGCAATGGTGTTGTCAAGGATTATGCGCTGAACTTCATCGACCTGTTGATCGTAGACGAAGCGGGGCAGGTGCTGCCCGAGGTGGCGGCGCCGTCGTTTGCCCTGGCGCGGCAGGCGTTGGTGATTGGCGACACTCAGCAAATCGAACCCATCTGGTCGGTGCCGCCGTCGGTGGATATCGGCAATCTGCTCGCCGCCGGCCTGCTGTCGCGCAGCCGCGTGGACGATGAATACGAGGCCTTCTGTGACAGCGGACGCAGCGCCGCCAGTGGCAGCGTCATGGCCATTGCGCAGTCCACCAGCCGCTATCACTACGACCGCGACCTGGCACGCGGCCTATATCTGTATGAACACCGCCGCTGCTATGACTCCATCATCGATTACTGCAATGCGCTCTGCTACAAGGGCAAATTGCAACCGCGGCGCGGCGCCAAACCCCAGGGTGGCTTGCCGGGGCTGGGTTACCTGCACATCGACGGCCTGTGCCAGCAGAAGCAGGGCGGCAGCCGCCATAACCTGCTCGAAGCACTGACCATCGCTGCCTGGATCAAGGCCAATGAACAGCAGCTGACTCAGCGCTACGACAAGGAACTCTGGGAGATCCTCGGGGTGATAACCCCCTTTGGTGCTCAGACGCAGGCGATTGCCGAGGCGTGCGCTGCATTGGGCATTCGTACCGGCAAAGGCGACGGCGAAATGACGGTTGGCACCGTGCACTCCTTCCAGGGCGCCGAACGACCGGTGGTGATTTTTTCCGCGGTGTACTCCAAACATGCCGACGGCGCCTTTATCGACCGGCGCGACAGCCTGTTGAACGTGGCGGTATCACGTGCCAAAGACAGTTTTCTGGTGTTCGGCGACATGGACCTGTTCAGCCAGATCCCCATCAGCAAACCACGTGGGCGGCTGGCGCACTACTTGTTGAACAGCTCGGAGAATGCGCTGGCGTTCGATTTCCAGCCGCGGGCGGACCTGCTGACGGCGCGCACCGGCTTGAGTCATCTGCATGAATTTGCCGAACACGATCAGTTTCTGTTGCAGACGCTGGAAACGGCGCAGCAGCAGGTGCAGATCGTCACGCCGTGGGTGCGGCTGCACCGGATGCGCGAGAGTGGCGCCCTCCAGGCCATGTGCGGCACCGTGCAACGCGGGGTGCCGGTAACGGTGTACACCGACTTGCGCTTCAACACCGCCATTGGCCAAGGCAATTGCGGCGGTGACCAAGGTAAAATCGCCGAATTCAAGGAGGCGCTTGCCACCCTGGAACACCACGACGTGCAGGTGCGCGTGGTCAACAAGGTGCACAGCAAACTGGTGATGGCCGATGAGGCGCTTTTATGTGTGGGCTCGTTCAATTGGCTGAGCGCGGCGCGCTCGGGCGATTATGTGCACCATGAAACGTCCATGGTCTACCGCGGGCCGGACGTCAGCAGCGAGTTGGCAATCAATCGAAAAAGCCTGGCGCAACGCCTGAGCTCGCACAAACTGTAACGAGCCGCAATGCCGCACCACACCGCTATGCCAGACAGCCACGCGCTGCTGGCATAGCCATACCGATCAGCAGCCCGCACGCGAAACCCTGAGACTTCCCGGCGAAAATCTTCATAATGGCGGCCATTTTGTTTAGCTCGTTATTCTGGTGTGCCCGCATGGAAATTAAGGTCAACTTTCTCGACAACCTTCGACTTGAAGCCAAGTTCGATGATTTCACGGTGGTTGCCGACCAGCCGATTCGCTACAAGGGCGACGGTTCGGCGCCGGGGCCATTCGATTACTTCCTGGCTTCGTCGGCGTTGTGTGCGGCGTACTTTGTGAAGTTGTACTGCGCCACGCGCAATATTCCCACCGAGCATATTCGCCTGTCGCAGAACAACATCGTCGACCCGGAAAACCGCTACAACCAGATCTTCAAGATCCAGGTCGAGCTGCCAGCGGACATCTCCGATAAGGACCGCCAGGGCATCCTGCGCTCCATCGACCGTTGCACGGTGAAAAAAGTGGTGCAGGCCGGGCCGGAATTCGTGATCGAGGAAGTCGACAACCTCGACGCCGATGCGCAGGCGTTGTTGATGCCCAACTCGACGTCGGAGGCGGGCACCTACATCGCCGGCAAGGATCTGCCGCTGGAGCAGACCATCGCCAACATGTCGGCGATCCTGGCGCGCCTGGGCATGAAGATCGAAATCGCCTCGTGGCGCAATATCGTGCCCAACGTCTGGTCGCTGCATATCCGCGATGCCCATTCGCCGATGTGCTTTACCAACGGCAAGGGCGCCACCAAGGAAGGCGCGCTGGCGTCGGCATTGGGCGAATTCATCGAGCGGCTCAACTGCAACTTCTTCTACAACGACCAGTTCTGGGGCGAAGAACTGGCCAATGCGGCGTTTGTGCATTATCCGGATGAGCGCTGGTTCCAGCCGGGCCCGAACGATGAGTTGCCCAGCGAAATCCTCGATGCCTACTGCCTGAAAGTCTACAACCGCGACGGCGAGCTGCGCGGTTCGCACTTGTTCGACACCAACTCCGGTAACGAAGCGCGGGGCATTGTCTCGCTGCCGTTCGTGCGCCAGTCCGATGGTGAGGTGGTGTATTTCCCCTCCAACCTGATCGAAAACCTTTACCTGAGCAACGGCATGAGCGCCGGCAACACCTTGGCCGAAGCCCAGGTGCAGTGCCTGTCGGAGATCTTCGAACGGGCGGTGAAGCGCGAAATCATCGAAGGCGAATTCGCGCTGCCGGATGTCCCGGCCGAGGTCCTGGCCAGATACCCCGGCATCCTGGCGGGCATCGAAGGCCTGGAAGCCCAGGGCTTCCCGGTGCTGGTCAAGGATGCGTCCCTGGGCGGTGAGTTCCCGGTGATGTGCGTGACCCTGATGAACCCGCGCACCGGCGGAGTATTCGCCTCGTTCGGCGCCCACCCGAGCCTGGAAGTGGCGCTGGAGCGCAGCCTCACCGAACTGCTGCAAGGCCGCAGTTTCGAAGGCTTGAACGACTTGCCGCAGCCGACCTTCGAAGCCCAGGCGGTCACCGAGCCGAACAACTTCGTCGAGCACTTTATCGACTCCAGCGGTGTGGTGTCGTGGCGCTTCTTCAGCGCCCAGTCCGATTATGAATTCGTCGACTGGGACTTCTCCGGCGCTGGCGAAGATTCCAACGCCCAGGAAGCCGCGACGCTGTTCGGTATCCTGGAAGGCATGGGCAAAGAGTCGTACATGGCGGTGTACGAACACCTGGGCGCCACTGCCTGCCGCATCCTGGTGCCGGACTACTCGGAAATCTACCCGGTGGATGACCTGATCTGGGACAACACCAACAAGGCGCTGTTTTTCCGCGAAGACATCCTCAACCTGCACCGCCTGGATGAGGCGCAGCTGCACGCGTTGGTCGAGCGCCTGATCGAAAGTGAGCTGGACGACTACACCGACATCACCACGCTGATCGGCATCGAATTCGACGACAACACCACCTGGGGCCAACTGACCATCCTGGAGTTGAAGCTGCTGATCTTCCTCGCGTTGCAGCAGCACGAGGAAGCAAAGGAATGCGTGGAAATGTTCCTGCAGTACAACGACAACACCGTCGAGCGCGGGCTGTTCTACCAGGCGGTGAACGCGGTGCTGGAGATGGAACTGGACGAGGACCTGGAACTGGCCGACTACGAGGCCAACTTTAGGCGCATGTTTGGCAACGAGCGGATGGACGCGGTGATCGGCTCGGTCAACGGCAGCGTGCGGTTTTATGGGCTGACGCCAACCAGCATGAAGCTCGAAGGGCTGGACCGGCATTTGCGCTTGATCGAGAGCTACAAGAAGCTGCATGCCGCGCGGGCCAACATCATCCAGGCCTGATTTTGCACAATCAATGTGGGAGCAACTGTCTTATTGGATTCAATTCAGAAGTCATTTTCATAGGCAGCAAAGCTCCCACAGCTTAGGCCGTGCAATGCTGAAGGAAATTGCTGCTACCGAGCTAATCGGTGCGCTCTTTCCATTCAGTGCGGTCACGCAGCATCGCGTTCAGACGTACCAACAAAACGCGCATACAGGCGATCAACGCGACTTTGGCGCATTTCCCTTTATCACGTAGCGCCTTATATCGAGTCCCGAATTCTGGCTGGTCACGGATAACCACCCAACAGGCCATGTAAAGTGAGCGACGGGCTGAAAACCTTCCGCCACTAATATGGCGTGCACCTTTATGCCTTCCGCTGTCGTTGTTGTACGGAGCGAGGCCCGCTAGTGCCGCGATAGGGCGCCCTCCAATCTCTCCCAGCTCAGGCAGGTAAGCCATAAGACTGGTGGCAGTAACCAGCCCGATTCCTTTGACTGAACACAGTCGAGCCACCTTTTCGCTATCTAACTCGTTCGCACTTTGACGAATCAGTTGATCTATCGCCTCCACTGCCACGGTCAAATAGTCGATATGGTTCTGTAATGCAGGCTTTACCGCATCGCAGGAAGCTGTTTTCAGGCGTCGTCTGTCGTCATCTCTTTGCTGAACAAAATGCTCCCGCTGCTGGACCAACGCGCGCAGCTTATCGTGCTCCGGGCTTGTAACTCGGGCGCTTGGCGAGTCTAGAACAGCTGCATAGTGCGCAAGAGACTTTGCGTCTATCGGGTCGGTTTTGGCTTGTTTGCCCATCGCCCTGGAAAAACTCTTGGCTCGGTGCGGATTGATGCAGATGACATCAAGGCCCGCAGCCTGAAGCGCCTTCATGACTTTGCGCTCATAACCGCCAGTAGCCTCCAATACCACGCGACCAACCTGGTGAAGCAATAGCCACCCAATCAACCCAGGGAAATCTTCTTCGGCGTTAGCGCAATTTACCCCAACGTCAACCTGATTAACTCGAGCCTCAAGGCTGTCCTTGGAAACATCAATACCTGCTGGATAGGAAAACATAGCCAAATCCTCTTACACTTAATGTGAGAGCGCTCTGGCTTGGCCCACGCTTGTAACTGTTCGAGGTGGGCTCGTTCAACTGTTCGGGCTCATGTCCAGAGCGGAGAGGTGAGTAGCAGCGTGGGCTCCCACACGTGCTTTAAGCACTCGGGGCATTCAGCTTGCTACTCACCGCTCTCACCCTCAGTCTAATCCTGGCTCAAGACACAAGGGGGCTTGCTCCCGATGGCGGTGGTTCAGTCGACTAATCCAGTGGCTGACAGATGGCTATCGGGGGCAAGCCCCCTCCCACATTTGGATTTGTGGTGTTCGGGCGATTGGATGGGGGCCAGCCCAATGCACGCCATAACGCGGGGCCTGAGCCGGGCGCCGTCACCTGTGGGAGGGGGCTTGCCCCCGATGGCGGTGGTTCAGTCACCTGACCCAGTGACTGACAGACTGCTATCGGGGGCAAGCCCCCTCCCACATGGACCTGTGCTGTTTTGGCGATTTATATACGCGCCAGGGCTTGGGCCAAATCCGCGCGCAAGTCTTCTACATCCTCAACCCCCACCGACAACCGCACCAACCCATCCCCAATCCCCAACTGCGTGCGCGTCGCCGCTGGGATGCTCGCGTGGGTCATGATTGCCGGGTGTTCGATCAGGCTCTCCACGCCCCCCAGGCTCTCGGCCAGGGCGAACACCTTCACGTTTTCCAGAAAGCGCCTGGCGCCCGCCAGGTCGGCATTCAAATCCACTGAAATCATCCCGCCAAACCCGCGCATCTGGCGCGTGGCCAGCTCGTGCTGTGGGTGGGATTTCAAGCCGGGGTAATGCACCCGTGACACCTGCGGTTGCTGTTCCAGCCAGGTCGCCAGTTCCAGCGCGTTGCGGCAATGGCGCTCCATGCGCAGGGCCAGGGTTTTGACGCCGCGCAGGGTCAGGAACGCCTCGAAAGGCCCGGCGATGGCGCCCACCGAGTTTTGCAAAAAGCCCAGGCGTTCGGCCAGCTCGGGGTTGTCGCCAACGATGGCGATGCCGCCGATCACGTCCGAGTGGCCGTTCAGGTACTTGGTGGAGGAGTGCACCACGATGTCGAAACCCAGCTCCAGCGGGCGCTGGATCCAAGGGCTGGCGAACGTGTTGTCAGCCACGCAGAGGATGCCGCGGGCGCGGCAGAGGCGGGCGATGGCGTTGAGGTCGGTCAGGCTCAGCAACGGGTTGCTGGGGGTCTCGACCCAGACCATGCGCGTGTCGTCCTGCAGCGACGCTTCAAATGCCGACAGATCACTCAGGTCGACATAGCTGAACCGATGCCCGGCGCTGCGCTGACGCACTTTGTCAAACAGGCGAAAGGTGCCGCCATACAGGTCATTGCCGGAAACGACGTGTGCACCGGCATCCAGCAGCTCAAGCACTGTAGAAATCGCCGCCAGCCCCGAGGCAAACGCGAAGGCCTGGGTGCCGCCTTCCAGGTCGGCAACGCAGCGCTCCAAGGCAAAGCGCGTCGGGTTATGCGAGCGGCCGTAGTCGAACCCTTTGTGCACGCCAGGGCTGTCTTGCAGGTAGGTGGAGTTGGCGTAGATCGGCGGCATCAGCGCGCCCGTGGTCGGGTCGGGGGATTGACCGGCATGGATCACACGGGTGGCAAACGCGCTTTTATCGGGCTGGCTCATGCAAGGGATCTCCGTAGGTGGTTAAGCAGATCGACGCGGGTGATCAGGCCGTGGAAGCCCGAGGCGTCGGCAATGATGGCGACCAGGCCGCGATCCAGCTCCGCCTGCAGTTCGGCGAGGCTGGCGCTGGGGGCCAGGGTGTGAAGGGTGCGGGTCATGGCGCTGGCCACGCTCATGGAAAAATGCGTGGCGTCCTGGTGCAGGCCCAGCAGCAGGTCGGACTCATCGATAACCCCCGCCAGTTGCGTGCCGTCCACCAGCACCGGCAGCTGCGACACATCAGCCAGGCGCATGCGCTGGAAGGCGGTGAGCAGGGTGTCGTCGGGGCTGACGCTGATCACCCGGCCATCTTCGAAGCGGCGGGCGATCAGGTCGCGCAGGTCGCCGTAGTGCTTGTATTGCAACAGGCCGGCATCGTTCATCCATTGGTCGTTGTAGACCTTGGACAGGTAGCGCGTGCCGGTGTCGCACACAAAGGTGACCACGCGCTTGGGCTCGGTTTGCTCGCGGCAATAGCGCAGCGCGGCGGCGAGCAGGGTGCCGGTGGACGAGCCACCAAGAATGCCTTCGGCCTTGAGCAGTTGGCGGGCGTGGTCGAAGCTTTCTTCATCGCTGATGGAATAGGCGTGACGCACGCTGGACAGGTCGGCAATCGACGGAATGAAATCCTCGCCGATGCCCTCCACCGCCCAGGCGCCAGGGGTTGGCAACTGGCCGCTGCGGCTGTACTCGGCCATCACCGAACCCACCGGGTCGGCCAGCACCATCGCCAGTTCGGGCTGCACGCGCTTGAAGAAACGCGTCAGCCCGGTGAGGGTGCCGGCCGAGCCGACGCCCACCACAATCGCATCCACATCGTGCTGGGTTTGCGCCCAGATCTCCGGCGCGGTGCTGGTTTCATGGGCCAGCGGGTTGGCCGGGTTGTTGAACTGGTCGGCAAAGAACGAACCCGCAATGCCCTTGGCCAGGCGCGCGGCCACGTCCTGGTAATACTCGGGGTGGCCCTTGCCCACATCGGAGCGGGTGATATGCACCTCGGCGCCCATGGCCTTGAGGTGCAGGACTTTTTCCGTGGACATCTTGTCGGGCACCACCAGCACCACCCGGTAGCCTTTGGCGCGACCGACCAGCGCCAGGCCCAGGCCGGTATTGCCGGCGGTGGCCTCGATAATCGTGCCACCGGGGCGCAGCCGGCCATCGCGCTCAGCGGCATCGATCATGGCCAGGCCAATGCGATCCTTGATCGAACCTCCTGGGTTTTGCGATTCAAGCTTGAGAAATAGGGTGCAAGGGCCGGTATCGAAACGGCTGACCTTGACCAGCGGCGTGTTACCGATCAGTTCAAGTACGGCGGGGCGGGATAGGCTGGGCATGTCGTCACCTGGTTACGGGATGGGCGTAGGGTGGGGGGACAGCAGAACGCAAGGCATGGCTAGAAACATAGGCCGGTCCCGCGTGGGGTGCAACCGGGTGGTCCGATGCGTGACTTTTTTTGGCGCATGGGCGGTGAAGGGTTAGGCCGTGGCGAGCACAGGCCTCGTAGGCAACCGAGATCAAATGTGGGAGTTGTCGAGCCCCGGCGAGGCTACGAAGGCGGCGGCATTGCTGGCCTATGTACCACCTGACCCACCGCTATCGCGGCCTCGCTAAAGCTCGTGCGCTCCCACATTCCAACATTCACACACCCCATCAGCGCCCGGCGATGGCGGCTTCGATCGTGGCGATGTCAATTTTGCCCATGGTCATCATGGCCTCGAACGCGCGCTTGGCAACCGCCGCATCCTTGCTGGTCACCGCATCAACCAGCACCCTTGGCGAGATCTGCCATGACACACCCCATTTATCCTTGCACCAGCCACACGCGCTTTCCTGCCCGCCATTGCTCACGATGGCGTCCCACAACCGGTCGGTTTCCGCCTGGTCATCGGTGGCCACCTGAAACGAAAATGCTTCACTGTGCTTGAACGCCGCGCCACCGTTCAGGCCGATGCAGGGGATGCCCAGCACGGTGAACTCCACCGTCAATGCATCGCCTTGCTTGCCGGACGGATAGTCGCCGGGGGCGTAGTGCACGGCCTTTACTTCGCTATCGGAAAATGTTTTGGCATAGAAGGTCGCCGCCTCCAGCGCATCGCCGTTGTACCAGAGGCAAATCTTGTTCTTGTCGTTCATCGCAGTCTCCTCGGGTTGAAAGGTGCCTGAAGTTTAGACCACCGCTACGCCAGGGCGCTGTTGGCGCGGGCACCCGCACGCCGCGAGCGCCAGCCCAACGCCAGTACCATCAGCAAACCCAGGCCCGCCATCAGCGCGCCCGCCAGGGAAATCGCCGGGTAACCCAGCCCGGCATTAATCACCGCGCCCCCCAATGCCGCCCCAATCGCATTGCCAAAATTGAACGCACCGATGTTCATCGCCGAGGCCAGGTTAGGCGCATCTTTGGCCGCTTCCATCACGCGCATCTGCAACGGCGGCACCAACGCAAAACTGGCGGCGCCCCACAGCAGGATCGACAAGGCAGCGGGCAACGGCCATTGCATCAGCACCGAAAAGGCCAGCAGTACGGCAATCAACACCACCAGCGAAATCACCAGCGTGCGGTCCACCGAACGGTCCGCAGACTTGCCACCCCACACATTGCCCAGGGTCAGCCCGATACCGAACAGCACCAACATCCCGGTAACGAAATTGGTCGACGCGTGGGTGACATCGCGCAAGATCGGCGCGATATAAGTGAACACCGTGAACATCGCACTGGAACCCACCACCGTCAGCGCCAACGCGGCCAACACCGGCCCGCGACCCAGTACGCGAATCTCCGCCATCAGGCTGCCGCCTTTCGGCGCGGGTGCATTCGGCAGCGCCCACCACAGCGCCGCCATCACCACCGCGCCCAGCCCGCTGATGCCCCAGAACGCCGTGCGCCAACCAAAGTTCTCGCCAAACCAGGTAGCCAGGGGCACGCCACCAATGGTCGCCAGGGTCAGCCCCAGAAACATCGCCGCCACAGCCCCCGCACGTTTCTCCGGCGCCACCACACTCGCCGCCACAATCGAACCAATGCCAAAAAACGCGCCGTGGTTGAGTGAGGTCACCAGCCGGGCAATCATCAAGGTCTGGTAGTTGCTCGCCAGTGCCGAGAGCAAATTACCCAAGGTGAAAATCGCCATCAGCCCGATCAGCAAATAACGCCGGGGCACCCTGGCCGTCGCCAGCGTCATGATCGGCGCGCCAATCAGCACGCCCATGGCGTAGGCGCTCACCAGCAGCCCCGCGGCGGGAATGGATACGCCAAGATCGGCGGCAATACCGGGCAACATGCCCATGGGTGCAAACTCCGTGACCCCGATGCCAAAGGCACCGATGGACAAGGCTACAAGGGGTGGATTGATACGCATGGTTGACTCCTCATCTGTGTGCCAAATGCTACAATCCGGCCTTTTCAAGCAGTAGCCCTTGGTTGGGAACTACACCTTTGCGCAAGAGGCACAAATGGACATAGGCGGGCGGTCGGGAGAGATGGAAGTGTTCGTCAGGGTCGCCGAACACGGCAGCCTGTCGGGCGCCGCGCGCGCCCTGGGGCTGACGCCATCGTCCATCAGCCGCATCATCACCCGCACCGAACGGCGCATCGGCACCCGGCTACTGCTGCGCACCACCCGCGCCATCACCTTCACCGCCGAAGGCGAAGCCTACCTGCGCGGCGCCCGGCGCATCCTGGCCGATATGGCCGAAGTCGAAGACGCCATCACCGACCAGGGCGCCCCCCGCGGTCGCCTCCGAGTCAGCGCAGCCCTGGCCCACGGGCGCCTCACCGTCGTGCCGCTGATCGCCGCCTTCAGCGCCCGCCATCCCGCCATCCTGGTCGACCTGATGCTCGGCGACGAAGTGGTCGACATCCTCGGCGGCCAGGCCGACGTGGCCATCCGCTTCGGCCCCCTGGCCGACAGCCCCCTGACCGCGCGCCACATCGGCTCCACCGGCCAAGTCATCGTCGCCTCACCGGACTACCTCGCCCGGAATGGCACGCCGGTGACGCCGCAGGATTTACTTGAGCACAACTGTTTGCGCTTCAACTTCCGCAGGGCGGCACCGGATTGGCCGTTTCGGGTGGACGGGGAGGATTTTTCGTTGAAAGTGACGGGGACGATTGAGGGGAACAGCGGCGAGGCGTTGGCGCAGTTGGCGAAGCTGGGGGCGGGAATAGCGCGGGTGGGGGCGTTTAGTGTGGCGCAGGATCTGGAGCGGGGGGAGTTGGTGCCGTTGCTGGAGGCGTATAACCCGGGGGATGTGGAGCCGATTCATGCGGTGTTTGTGGGTGGGGCGGCGATGCCGGCGCGGGTTAGGGCGTTTGTGGATTTTTTGGTGGGGTGGGATTGGGGGGGAGGGGAGACAGTATTGGGTGGGTTGGAGAGGGGACTTGACCGGCGGGTTTCGGCCAGAAGCAGTCACTCGGGCGTGATCACAAAACCGGAGGGATCCATGAAACGGATTTTCTCTTCCCTTCAAACGTGAAGAGATGGCATTCTGACATAGCAAACAAATTCATAAGGCTGGTAAGCTGAGGTAAAATCAATCATGGAAGAAAATCTGAATTTATATAAATATATGGGGCCTGAAATAGCTGACAAGTTTCTACTACCAGATGGTAACTGTAGTCTAAAATTCTCTTACTTGAAAGACTATAATGATCCGTTCGAATTTTTTTTAACCATTGACTACAATCAAGGTCCGGAAATTCTAGCATATTACAACGAAATGATTTCAATGGTGACCCAACAGCCAGTTACCTGCTTTTCTAAGTCTCCGCTGATAACTCCGATGTGGGCGCATTACGCGTCAAACTCTCAGGGCTTTCTCGCGGAAATCAATGAGCCAGCACTTGATGAGTAGCTCAAGTCGAAAGATTCAGACCCAAGTTTCGGTGACATTGACTACCGAGAAACGCCTCGCGAAGGCATGCAGGGCATGCTAGATCGTGCATATGTACTATCTAAACCTAGACATGTTGGATGGCTACAACAAGCAATAGGAAGTACCGCTTACTACACCAAGCAAACATGCTGGAGTTATGAGCAAGAAAGACGATTAATTGCTGACGAGAAAAATATAACCAAAATAAACGAAAATCTTATGCTGCTATACTTTCCGTCAAGCTTCGTAAAATCTCTTGTGGTTGGGGCAAAAGCATCTCAAGACTTAAAAAATAGAATAAAAGACATATCACTATCTATAGGTTGCTATTATTATGAAAAACATATTGGCAAGAGCTCAACAACCCCGTTCTTCCTAGATGGAAAATTGCAAACCTACATTTTTAATGGAAAGGAAATAGTTCTGCACAAGGAACGGTGCGGCTCATGTAAGGAGCCAAAAACCAATATTGATTCAGAACTCTGCTCATGGTGCAGCATTGATGAGAGCCATGAGAAAAACGCAGCTCATCGAAATTCATTTCGAATGTTGGCGCACGCGGGAATACTCGAGCAGTATATAGCCAACTTCCGAGAGATCGGTAAAAAATAAATCTGGGCATTCTTCGTATAATTATTCTAAGGCTCTTTTGGATTGTTATTGACCGGGAACTGTCGGTCATAAATGGCAGCTTTTGTCCATCAGTGGCCTTTTGCTATAGGCTGCTTTGTGGGATGTTGATTCTATGGAATGATTTCCCTCTACGCTATACGCCGCAGGCCCAATCAAATACTCCACTGATCTAAACTCCGCGACGCCGGCATGTATTCTTAAATACTACGTAAAAATCAGTAACGATTAGAAAGAAGTGGCAATATTAGTAATACAAGACAAAGATCATACACATGGGTATTTACTAAAATTATGACTGCGATCTCTGAAACGTTAAATGACAGCGAACTAGCTAACCGAGCAATGGAAGAACTATCCAAATGTCTTACATATCCCAAAATTGGTGCCGCCGTTTCAAGAAGTGGAGTTTTGCTATCAACTGGATTTCGCGGGGAGGTAAGTGGCAAACATGCTGAGCGAGTTGCTATCGAAAAGTTGAACTCAGAACAACTTCGGGGCGCTACGATTCATACAACACTTGAGCCGTGCGCTGAGATATATGAAGGGCAACGAGAAAAATCCTGCTGCGAGTTGATTGCGGACTCAGGTATCTCCACAGTATGTATTGGTGCACTCGATCCGAGTGGAAGGATTTACTCCAAAGGAATGAATTTCCTTAGAGATAATCGTTTAACTGTCGAACTATTCTCGCCGTCAATTCGCCAAAAAATCGAGAGCAGCACTTTCAAGTACGATGACTTCTCAGGCGCGATCGGCAATGGAAAACGCCGAGTTCGCAGCGTGAAGAATGGGAAGAAGTTTACTGTTCAGTTTGCGGAAGGTGATGAGAGGAAGACCTCATTTCGATTGAGTCCGTTGTCTATGCCGCTCGACCACATTGACTTAGTGGCTGCAAACGACTCAGTGCGACTCGCGCCAGGAATTAATGATTTTAGCAAAATTCCCGACCCGATGCTTTATCAAGATCCTTCGCATTTCGCAAGATTGCCAGAGGGAGAAATAGCCATTATCGCCGAACCGCAATCGACCATGGTATTGCTTGTCAAGGTGCTGGAAATCACGCCTACCGATATTTATATTCAATGGGAAGTGAGGAATATCCGTCGAAGCTAAATACGCTGTGGCTACTCGTCATTGTCACTCCCAACAAGTGGTAGCTGACAGTAGCTTTTTTCAACGTGGAACGGCTGATTTCGGTCATCATGAACCATAGAACTTAGAATGATTGGAGGCGAATACGGCCTTTCGCGGCTGTCCGCTTCTGGCCGACAGCTGCCGGTCGGCAAGATTAGTCGCGAAAAGCAGTTTCGCAAGCACGCTTCGCAATGTGGATCAGACACGCTGAGTGCGCCCTGCAGCTATCTCCGCCGAAAGACGCCGATTATTAAAGCCATTTGCGGAAGCTGTCAGATTTTTGTCAAAGCTTGCTGAAGTTTGATCTGTCGAACTGTTTCTATTGGTTCTAGCGACAAGCCAATGGTCGCCCCAGCAGGAACCTTCAAGCTAGTATCCGTTGATTGACTTGCACTTGTCACCGCGCGCTGGGAAATAACCCCTATGGCCTCTCCAGCCTCATTAACTATTGGTCCCCCACTCGCGCCACTGTTAACACCGTTATCTAGATAAAACAAACTAAAATCAACGGAGATTTTTTGTTCTGAATTGCTTGCTTGAATTCGTACATGATTGCCGACTATTGCACTTTTCGTCATGGGCCCCATCATGTCAGCAATATATCCAGTTTGCATTGCGCTTAGAAAGTCCTGCATTCCAGGAAAATCTCTTTTCGCTATCCTATCGAAGTTAAAAGGTAGCGACAGATCGTCGGAGAATCCAGATAGAAAAACTCTATCTCCTAATCGAGGTGGTGAGAGCCTAGCTGGAAGATAGCTGAAAGGAATTGTTTGTTTCTCCTTCGGGGCAAGGACTGCAATATCAAGCTGTATAATTTCAGAAAATGCATCGACATTAATTCCCACCGAACAAAAAATTACAAAATACTCAATTACTGGGCGACCAGGAAACTTTACAAAAATTTTTGCATTTGGATCTGAATAATCTTCCAGCCTGATAGGCATGCGTCCAGTTACAACATGCGCCGCAGTGATTATTTCTCCATCTGGGGTATAGGAAAAACAAGTACCTTGGCTTATTTTTTCACCATTCAAAACTACAGTAACGTAGCCGCAGCTTCGCTTAATGCTCTCATATATTTTATTGACCATTTCGGCTCGTCCCTGTAGTTGATATCATTAGATGTTTCCAAGGTGTTCGAGAACACTATAGAGCATCCTGATCGGTAATGCAGAGGTAGCTTCGTATTCAGAGTTTCGCCTTTACGTCTACTTTTGGCCGTAAGCTGCCCATCTTGAACGACCGCTTGTGGCCGGTTAGCGACGGCCTGACTTCGACCGTCGCTATGCATGATCAAACCTCAGTCTGTTCCGCCATCTCCAGGGCGTCATCGACCTCAATCCCCAGATATCGAACAGTGCTCTCCAGCTTCGTATGGCCGAGCAGCAACTGAACCGCCCGTAAGTTCTTCGTTCTGCGATAGATTAGTGATGCCTTCGTACGTCTCATTGTGTGAGTGCCATACACGGCTGGATCAAGGCCTACGGCTTTCACCCAGCCTTTGACGATACGAGCGTATTGACGAGTGGATAGATGGTCTGAGGTATGTAGCCGACTAGGAAAAAGGCAGTCCTCGCTGCGTAGTTGTGCCTGATGTATCCATGCCACGAGAGCTGACCGTGTTTGCTCAGTGATCTCAAACTGCACTGGTCGCTGCGTTTTCTGCTGCATCACCATGGCTCGTGATGATACGTGTTCGCCATGGGCGACATCGCGCACGCGGAGCTTGGTTAAGTCGCAGGCTCGAAGCTTACTGTCGATGGCCAGATCGAAGAGAGCCAGATCCCGGGTTCTTTCCGCAATTTGAAGCCTTACTCGGATGGCCCAGATATTTCTCAGTCGGAGTGGGGCTTTTTGCCCGACTAGTTGTCCTTTGTTCCAGGGCTGACGGCCGCAGGTAGCGATGATGTTGAGAACAAGTCCTCCACTTGTGGAAAGACAAGGATGGCTAATCAGAGCGACGGTCGCTCACCGGCCAAGAGTAGTCTCCTAGAGGGGTCTAAGAAACCGGGGGGAAATTAAGTGTAGGAAATTTCTCACGCGCCCTTGAACTTTAATGAGCAACAGTAGCTCATAGGGGAGTTGCCTGTCAGAGGCAATTCTTGCAGATCACGTGCCGTTCTGGTGCATGCTGCACCCGCAGGAAGATTTCACAGGGATGCGAAATGAAAGTATGCTTCCGGCCAAGGGAGTACCTGGCCCGTTTCGGTACGTTGTACTTGCCTGTTAGAAAACTGCCACCGTCCCTTCATTCGGTGGCCGTATTGTTGTTCGGTTTGATCAGCAGTTTCGGCGTGCAGGCCGCTGACCCTCCCGCACCTGCCCAACAGTTGCTATTGCAGCAGGACCGCGAGCGAGCATTGCGCGAGCAACTTGAGCCGTCGCCGGATGTGCGCCTTGAGGCGCCGCCCTCATCCTCCGCCAGGGTTTTGCTCGAGAAGCGCGAATCCCCCTGTTTCCTGATTCTTCAGGTCGTCTTGAACGGCGAGTTGGCTGAAGATTTTCAATGGGCACTGCGCAGCGCCGATCCCAAAAATGACCCGGCCACCGGTCAATGTCTGGGTGCGCAAGGCATCAACCTGACGATGAAGCGAATCCAGAATGCAATCATCGAGCGCGGGTTTGTCACGACACGCGTGCTTGCACCGCCTCAGGATTTAAACAGCGGTGTGCTGCAACTGACCCTGATTCCGGGGCGTATTCATTCCATCCGCTTCGCCGAAGGCACCTCTACCCGAGCCAATGCCTGGAACGCGGTGCCTGCCAAAACAGGTGACCTGCTGAACCTGCGTGATCTTGAGCAAGCGTTGGAAAACTTCAAACGCGTGCCCACGGCTGAGGCGGATATCCAAATCGCCGCGACCCAGGGGATGGACGCAAAGCCGGGCGACAGTGACCTGGTTATCGCGTGGAAACAGGCACTTCCCGTGCGTTTGAGCGTGTCGGTAGATGATTCGGGAACCGACGCCACAGGTAAATACCTGGGTTCGGCTTCGGTGTCGTTGGACAACCTGCTGAGCCTGAACGATTTGTTCTACGCCAGCTTCAACCACGACTTGGGCGGGGGGGACGCGGGTAATCGTGGTTCCAAGGGCCATACCTTGCACTACTCTGTCCCCTACGGTTATTGGCTGTTTGGCGTCACGTCCAGCGAGTATGACTATCACCAGACGGTCGCTGGGGCCAACCAGACTTACAAGTACACCGGAGAAAGCAAAAACAACGACATCAGTGCGTCTCGCTTGCTGTATCGCGATGCCGTGCGCAAAACCACGCTGAGGCTCAGTGGCTGGACGCGCACTTCGCAAAACTATATCGACGATACCGAGATCGAAATTCAGCGCCGACGCATGGCAGGCTGGGCGCTGGGGCTGAGTCATCGGGAGTTCATCGGTACCGCCACGCTCGATCTGGGCACCAGCTATCGCCGGGGCACAGGTGCGCGCAACGCAATCGCTGCGCCTGAGGAGGCGTTTGACGAAGGGACCTCGCGTTCGCAGATCATCAACGCCGACGCGCAATTTTCCGTACCGTTTGGCCTTGCCACGCAGCGCTTGCGTTACACCGCGGCCTGGCGTGCGCAGTGGAACCGCACGGCGTTGGTGCCGCAGGATCGTTTCTCGATCGGCGGGCGCTACAGCGTGCGCGGGTTTGACGGTGAAAATATTTTGTCGGCAGACCGTGGTTGGCTGGTGCGTAACGACCTCGGCCTGGCGCTGGGCAACTCCGGGCAGGAAACCTACCTGGGTGTTGACTACGGCAAGGTGGGCGGCCCTTCAAGCCAATACCTCATTGGTGATCATCTGGCCGGGTACGTGGTGGGGTTGCGCGGTGGCTACCGGCAAGTGTCTTACGACGTGTTTGTCGGTCAACCGATCAGCAAACCCAAGGGCTTCGAGACTGCCAGTACCACGGCAGGTTTCAGCCTGACGTGGTCGATGTGAGGGTTTGCCATGCAACTCGATAACCTTGAGCTGATCGCGCCGGCGTTCAGCGAAGAGCCATGGAACGAGGCCCAGGCGCTGGGTGCCGCCGTATGGCTGTGGATGCACTCGGCGAGCCATCGCGATGTGCCGCTGCACACCCTGAACGCGCTGCTGTTGCCAGCTATTGCCAACCGCCAGTTCATCATCGGCTACGAATCGGGGCGCCCGGTGTTTTACGCCGCCTGGTGTTGGTTCAGCGTCGAGGCCGAGCAGCGGTATGTGCAAAATCCTGCCATCAGCCTGCCTGCGCACGACTGGAACAGCGGCGAGCGACTGTGGTTCCTGGACTGGGTGACGCCTTTTGGTCACAGCGCCCGCCTTGCACGCTTAGTGCAGCGCCATTTGTTTGCCGACAGCCGGTTCAGCGCTCTGTATCACCGGGGCAACGAGCGCGGGTTACGGATCAAGCGGTTTCAAGGTGCTGCTCTGGCGCGCTTGAAGTGGCCGACCGCGGCCGTTGCCCGCCAATCGTAGTACTTGTCGCATTTTAGAGCTTTCAAGACACAGGGATCGTCATGAACAAACACCTCTACAGGATCGTTTTCAACAAAGCCCGTGGCCTGCTGATGGTAGTGGCCGAAAACGTGCTGGGCAGCAAAAAAGCCTCAGGCACCGGGATCGGTGTCGCCCCTGTCGTCTTGAACACTGTGCTGACACTGCGTCCCCTGCGGTTCTCATTGATGGCGGCGTTGGGCTTGATCACATTGGCCTCGCCGCTGGCCTGGGGCGATATTGTGGCTGACCGTGGCGCTGCGCCCGGCCAGCAACCGGTGATTATC
Organism: Pseudomonas sp. MUP55; assembly: GCF_034043515.1. Lineage (NCBI taxonomy): Bacteria > Pseudomonadati > Pseudomonadota > Gammaproteobacteria > Pseudomonadales > Pseudomonadaceae > Pseudomonas > Pseudomonas sp. MUP55. The sequence continues at coordinate 2,739,225 of NZ_CP138214.1, forward strand.
AACGCCGCAAACGGTGTGCCCCAAGTCAACATTCAGGCCCCGAGTGCGGCAGGGGTGTCACGTAACACCTACAGCCAGTTCGACGTTAATGCCCAAGGCGCGATCCTCAACAATGCGCGCACCAATACCCAAACTCAGCTGGGTGGCTGGATCGAGGGTAATGCGCATTTGGCCGGCGGTACGGCGCGGGTGATCCTTAATGAGGTCAACAGCAGCAACCCCAGCCAATTGCGTGGTTACATCGAAGTCGCCGGTGACCGAGCCCAGGTGGTGATCGCCAACCCGTCGGGCATCGCCTGTGACGGCTGTGGTTTTATCAACGCCAACCGTGCCACCTTGACCAGCGGCAGTGCGCAGATGCAGGACGGCCAATTGCAAGGCTACCGCGTTGAAAGCGGCAAGGTGGTAATCTCCGGCAAGGGCCTGGACGCATCGCAGACCGACTTTACCGATGTCATCGCACGCTCGGTCGAGGTCAATGCCGGTATCTGGGCCAAGGACCTGCGGGTGACCAGTGGCGCCAACCAGGTCAATGCCGACAATACCCAGGCTACGGTCATCAACGGTTCCGGCGATAAGCCCCAGGTCGCCATTGACGTGGCGCAGCTGGGTGGCATGTATGCCGGCAAAATCAAGTTGGTGGGTACCGAAGCCGGCCTGGGCGTGCGCAATGCCGGGCAAATAGGTTCTAGTGCCGGCGATGTGGTCATCAGCGCCGACGGGCGCCTGGGCAACAGCGGGCAAATCAGCAGCAGTCAGAACCTGCAGGTGGACAGCCAGCTGGGCATCGATAACAGCGGTTCGCTGTACAGCAAGGGCACCGCGACGCTGTCCAGTCGTGGCGATATCAACAACCAAGGGGTGGTGGCTGCGCAGCAGGACTTGACCCTGACCGCCCAAACCATCGACAACGCCAGCAAGTCGATATTGGGTGCAGGTGTGGCAGCTGACGGCGCGGTTAGTGGCAATGGCGCACTGCGCGTCAGCGCCAGCCAGACGCTCAAGCACCAAGGCTCGGCGATTGCTGCCGGGGATCTGCAGTTGAGCGCCGAGAACCTTGACCTCAATGCGAGTAAGACCGCTGCGCACAATGTCATGCTCACTGCCCGCACGGGCGGCGCTGACTTAAGCGGTGCAGCGTTGGACGCGACAGGGACGTTGAGCACAGCGGTGCGACAAACCCTGACCACTGACAGTGCCAAAATCAACACCGAAGGTGTGCAATTGGCCGCCGGCAGCCTGTCCAACCGCCAAGGTGAAATCGTCCAGGTCGGCAAGGGCGCCACGGTGATTGCTGTGTCCGACAGCCTGGATAACACCGAAGGACGCATCGCCAGCAATGCGACCGACGTACGCCTTTCGGCGGCGCGCCTGTCCAATGCCAAGGGCAGGATCGAGCATGCCGGCACGGGCAGCCTGACCCTTCAGGGCCAGGCGCTGAAAGGTGCCCAAGGCAGCCTGCAGAGCAATGGTCTACTGCAAGTCACCGTTGCCGACGCGGTACTGGACGGCGCCACCACCGTAGCCCGGCAGATTCAAATCGACGCCAACCAACTGTCCAATCGGCAGGGGAACATCCTGCAGACCGGCGCGGGCACGTTGCGCATCAACACCCTGGGCCTGCTGGACAACACAGGCGCCACAGTGGCCAGTGACAGTGATATCAGCCTGACGGCTGATCGCTTGCTCAATCAAGGCGGCGCGGTTCAGGCGGCGGTGGCCGGCAACCTCAACGTCACCGCGCATACGCTGTTGGACAATAGTGCAGGCACGCTGGCCGCAGCCAAGGGCGCACAGTTGAGTACCGGGCAGTTGCTTAACGCGCAAGGCAAGATCACTGCGGGCGACAGCCTCACGCTGTCCGGCGGACAGGTGAACAATGACCACGGCACGCTGGCGGCCATCGGCGCACTCAGTGTCAGCGCCGACGCATTGCGTAACCGGCAGGGCACCGTGGGTTCGGTCGGCGGGCCGCTGGTGCTGACGGTGAGCCAGGGCGCGTTCGATAACATCGGCGGTGTGGTGCAGGCCCGGCAAGGCGTGACAATTACCAGCCTGGGCCTGAATAACGACGATGGGTTGATCAGTGGCGCGGCCTTGTTGCTCGACAGTGCCGGGCAAGGCCTGTCAAACCAGCGCGGCGCCATTATCGGCAGCGGCACCGTGGACCTGCGCAGTGGTGAGCTCAAGAACCAGGCCGGGCTTATCCAGGGTAGCGGTGCGATCACGCTCGACACCCATGGGCAAACGTTGACCAATACTGACTCGGGCAGCGCCAATGGCATCCTCGGGCAGGCCGGTATCACGCTGCGCTCCGGCAACCTGAACAACAACGCCGGCTTTATCGGCAGTAAAGGCGACGTGGCGATCCATGCCGCGCAGGTCGATAACCTCGACGCCGGTGTACTCAGCAGTGAAAAGAGCCTGCTGCTAACCGCTGGCGGCCTGAGCAATCGCGGCGGCCAGCTGCAGAGCCTGGGGAACGCGCGGCTGGATATCGGCAGCGGTCACCTCGATAACGTCGGCGGCCTGCTGCGTGCCGGGGGCACCTTGACGGTCGATGCAGGACAGTTGGATAACCAGCAGACCCAAGGGAGCAACCAGGGCGTAGAGGGGCAGTCGTTAGCCCTGAACCTGGCGCAGTTGCTTAACCGCTCGGGTGCCATTCGTGCCGACCAGTTGCTGAGCGTCAACAGTACCGGGCAGTTGGACAACAGTGCGGGCCTGATCTCGTCGAGCAAGCAAGTGTCGATCAACGCAGACCAAGCGCTGCTCAACAGTGCCGGTACATTGATCGCCGGAGAACGGCTCGGCCTGACCAGCGCCAGCCTCAGTGGCGATGGCCGCGTGTTTAGCCTGGGCGACATCAGCCTCAACCTGGCTTCGGGGTTGGTCAATACCGGCAAACTGCAAGCCAACGGTAATCTAGAGGTGACCCTGCAAGGCACGCTCGACAACCAGGGTGGGGTTCAGGCCGGCAAGCAATTGCGGGTATCGAGCGGTGGGGTTGAAAACCGCGCCAACGGTGAGATCAGTGCCGCGCAATTGACCCTCGATGTGGGGGATACCCTGAATAACCGTGGCTTGATCGATGCCCAGATCACCCGAATCAATACCCAGGTGCTCAACAACCTGGGCAGCGGCCGTATTTATGGTGATCACGTATCCATTGCGGCGGGGCAACTGACCAATGATGTGGAAGATGCCCGAGCGGCCGTGATCGCCGCGCGCGAACGCCTGGACGTTGGCGTCGGGACGCTGGTCAACCGTGAGCACGCCATGCTTTTCAGTGCCGGTGACTTGTTGATCGGCGGCGCGCTGGATGCCCAGGGCCAGGCCACCGGCCAGGCCGGGCTGGTGCATAACGCCAGCGCAAGTATCGAAGCACTCGGCGGGCTGAGCCTTAACAGTGCCGAGTTGCGAAATACCAACGAACACTTCAGCACCCAAGTGGTTGAGGTCAGCCGCGAAGGCGTCCAGGAGTTCCAGCACACCGGCTCTGCCAATCGCTATCGCCCGGATCAGATCTCACTCTACAACGACGAAGTCAGCCACTTGGTCAGCCCCGAGGGCGTGGCCGATAACTACAACCGCTACGACTACACTCGTACCACTACCCAGACCCAGATCCTCACCTCGGACCCGGGTGAAATCCTTTCCGGCGGCTCAATGCTGCTGACCGCCAATTCGGTGTTGAACGACAAGAGCCGGATCATCGCCGGCGGCACGTTGGTGGGCACTATCGGACAGCTCAACAACACCGAAGTCACCGGGCAGCAGACGGTGACGGACAGTGGCACGTTCAGCCATTTGTATCGCATCCATCGCAAGGGCCGTGACCGTCAGGGCCGTTCGACAGCCGCCTACAACCCGGCCGCCAGCGTCACGGATATTTTCCTGCGGCCAACCCAGTACCTGCAAAACACCGCCCCTACGGGCAGCGGCTTGCAACTTGGCACGCGCCTGACCAGTAGCGTCGATCAGGCTGTCGGCGGTGCCAGTGCGGCTAAGGTCAATGTGGGCAATGGCCGAGCGCCTGGCCCGGTGCTGGAAGTGGCGGCGCTGCAAGCGACGGCGGCGGGAGGCGTGGGTGAGTCAATCCGTACCGGCGGGCTTAATGTGCAGGTGCCGGACAACAGCCTGTTCCACCTCAATCCCCAGGCCAACTCGAACTATCTGGTGGAGAGCGACCCGCGTTTCACCAGTTATCGCTCCTGGCTGTCTTCCAACTACATGCTGGACCGGCTGCAACTGGATCCGGGCCTGACCCTTACGCGGCTGGGCGATGGTTTCTATGAGCAAAAACTGATCCGCGAACAGATCGCCCAACTCACCGGCAGGCGCTTCCTCGACGGCTACGCCAATGATGAGACCCAGTACCGCACGTTGCTCGACAGTGCGCTGACCTACGCCGGCAAGTGGAACCTGGTGCCGGGTGTGGCGCTCAGCCCTGAGCAAATGGCCCAGTTGACCAGCGACATCGTCTGGTTGGTCAAGAAGGACGTGACCCTTGCCGACGGCAGCGTGACCCAGGCGTTGGTGCCGCAAGTGTATGTGCGGGTGCGCGACGGCGACCTGGATGGCTCCGGTGCACTGATGGCGGGCAACGTGGTCGACCTCAAGCTACAAGGCGACCTGGTTAACCGCGGCACGATCGCCGGGCGCAGCGTGCTGGCGATTTCCGCCGACAACCTGCAGAACCTGGGCGGGCGCCTGACCGGTGGCGTGGTGGAGGTAAAAGCCCGCACCGACTTGAACAACCTCGGCGGGTTGATCGATGCCTCCACGCGCTTGAACACGGTTGCCGGTCGCGATATCAACATGGTGTCCACCACGCGCAACACCGAAAGTGCCCAGGGCGCCGCCACGGGTATTTCGCGGGTTGCCGGGTTGTTTGTCTCCGATGCCAAGGGCGAACTGGTGGTGAACGCGGCGCGCGATATCAACCTGAGTGCGGCGCAGATCGTCAGTTCCGGCAAGGACGGCAAGACCACGGTGGTTGCTGGCCACGATATCAACCTGGGCACGGTGACCCAGAGCCGTGAACAAAGCGTGCAATGGAACGCCAGCAACTGGCGCAAGGACGCGAGCCGCACCGATGTCGGCAGTGTTATCCAGGGTGAGGGCGAGGTACGCCTGATCGCGGACAATGACCTCAATGCCCGAGGCGCCAAGGTTGTCAGCGAGCAGGGCGGGGTCACCGTTTCGACAGGCCGCGACGTCAATTTAAGCACCAGCCAGAGCTATAACTTTGTCGACGAGGCCCATAAGGTCACCGGCAGTAACAGCTTGTTCTCCAGCAAGACCACCACAACCCGCGACACCGTGAGTGAAACCCGCGCACAGGCCACCACCCTCAGTGGCGAGACCGCGTGGGTCAAGGCCGACAATGACTTGAATGTGCGCGGCAGTAACGTGGTCTCCACCAGTGGCACCACCCTGGTGGCCGGGCACGATGTGAATGTGGTGGCCGCCACCGACCAGCTCAGCGAACAGCACTTCAAGGAGGTCAAGCAAAGCGGGCTGTTCAGCGGTGGCGCCATCGCGGTGACCATCGGCAGCCAGCAGCGCAGCGACAAAAACCGTACCGACAGTGAAACGGCGGCGGCCAGCACCATCGGCGCCACCGATGGCAACGTGAGTATCCTGGCCGGCAATGCCTACCGCCAGGTCGGCAGCCAAGTGACGGCGCCCAAGGGCGATGTGAACATTACCGCGCGGTTGGTCGATATCCTTGAGGCCCGTGACCAGCAACACATCACCCAGGAGACCAAGTTCAAGCAAGGCGGCCTCACGATTACCGTAACCAACCCGGTAATCGAAGCCGTGCAGACCGCCCAGCGCATGAAAACCGCGTCCGACCGCACCGATGATGGCCGGCTCAAAACCCTGGCGCTGGTCAATACCCTGATGGGGGCGGGCAACGGCTATATCCAGTATGACAAGGACCCGTCAATGGCCGGCGGCATCAATATCAGCATTTCGGCCGGCACCACCAAGAAGGAGAGTAAAACCGAGCAGACCTCCAATTCGGCCGCCAGCTCGTCGGTGTTGGCCGGTGGTGATGTCAACATTACCGCGGCCGGCGCCGGCAAGAACAGCAACCTGACCGTACAAGGCAGCCAGATCACCGCCGGCCATGACGTTAACCTCAAGGCCGACGGCGCTATTGCCTTGCTGGCCGCGCAAAACACGGTGCAACAGCGCACGACCGAAAAGGGCAGCAACGCCAGCCTTGGGATTGGCATTGCCATCGGCGGCCAAACCAACGGCATCAGCTTTAACGCCGGAGCGTCCCAGAACCGTGGCAAGGCCGATGGCGATGATGTGGTCTGGAGCAATACCCATGTGGACGCCGGTAATAAGGTCTCGCTCGATTCCGGTGGCGATACCCGACTCAAGGGCGCAGTGGTGACCGGCAAGCAAGTCACGGCCGATGTGGGCGGTGATTTCAGTGTCGAAAGCCTGCAGGACACCAGTACCTACAAGGCCAAACAGACTAGCCTGGGCGTGGGCGTGAGTATTTGCGTGCCGCCATTCTGCATCGGCTCATCGAGCTTCACGTTGAGTCAGAACAAAGGCATTCAGAAATCCAACTTTGAAAGTGTCACTGAGCAGAGCGGCATTCGGGCCGGCGACGGTGGTTTTGATATCCGGGTCAAGGGCAATACCCACTTGGTGGGCGGCGTGATCGCCAGCAACGACAAGGCGATTGCCGATGGCAAGAACAGCTTGAGTACCGGCTCATTGACCACCGCTGACCTGCACAACAGCGCCAAAGCCAGCGCCGACAGCAGCGGGCTCACCCTCAGCAGCGACTTTGTCGGCCAGGGCATGTACGGCGCCAGCAAGGCCTTGTTCAGCAACTACCTGGATGCAGGGAAGGCTTCGGACTCTTCCGAGGGCAACACGCTGAGCGCGGTGAGTGCCGGCAATATCCTCATTACCGATGCCTACCGCCAGCAGCAATTGACCGGCCGTGATGCCAGTCAAACCGTGGCCAGCCTTAACCGTGACACCGCCCATTCCCATGTTGGCGCCGAGCGTCAGGACCTGGACAAACTGCAGCGTACCGCCGAGGCGGAGCAGTCGATCAAGAATGAGGCCTATCGCCAAGGGGTGCAGTTTACCGATGAGGCGTATCGCACCATGTTCAAAACGCCGCCACAGATGTTGGCGCTGGAGCTGGATGAACAGGGCAATGTGAAGGAAGGCGCGGACCACAAGCCGTTGTTCCGTGTAGTGGGTGATGCAGAAAGGCAACACCTGCAGGCGGATGAAAACAACGTGGTCAACGTAGCCCTCAATGGCATTTTCAACGACGACAAAGCCGCGGCTAAATACGCGGCTCAGCATCGCGACCCTGGCGCGACCGGGCCACAGTATTTCATGTGGTTTCCCAAGGCGGGCAATACCCTGTCGGAGCTGTTGATTGCCGGGTATCAGAAGGCGATGGATAACGACTTTTTCGGCTTGACCAACTACACCGCGGCCTCGCGCCAGCTGCAGCTCGACTATGGCGCCACTGGCTTGCACCTGACTGAACACAGTCGCGGCACTATGACCGGTGGCAACTCCCGACAATCCATTTACAACATGCCTGATGCTGCCGGGTTACTCAGCAAGACTACGGTGTATAACTTCGGTGGAGCGTTCAATGTTTACACCGCCGATGAACAGTTGGCCTTTTTGCAAAACCGTTCGGCCGTCACCGACTCAGTCGAACAGGCGAAGATGGTTCTTAAATACGAAGTTCATAACAACGATCCGGTGGGCAGGTGGTTCTTCATGGGCAATAACCCGGGTACTGGCGGCGTAATACCTGAGGGCAGCAGCTTGCTCAAGGAGTTGGGCAATGTCTTCACCGGTGATACGACCATGCACAGCTGTTATGGCAGTGGTGCGCAAGCCTGCGCAAGATATTGGCCGGAAGGCAAGCCGGTGCTGGTGCCTGTCAGCCCGAGAAAATAAGGAGATTAATCATGTGGCTTAAACCTATGGCATTGGCGCTGCTGCTTGCTCCCCTCGTCACCGCCTGTTTCAGCGAGCCCTTTCAGCCCCCGGCGGCTGATGCGGACTTATGGGAGAAACCCGGCGCGAGCAGCAAGGATATCTTGGCCTCCATGTTGGCTTGCGGTGAGAAGAATGGCTCCGGCATCGATCCCAATGCCAGCTTCCAAGAGCGGGCGCAGCGCTTTGTGTGTATGAAGCGCTCGGGCTACACCCGGCGTGATGGTTTTGACGTCTGTGCGTTGCGCACCCAAGAACCGTTGAAGGCCTGTGAGTCGGCGCAATGAAACCACAAAAAAACCGCCCTCTTTTCGAGGGTTCGTCACTCAACACGATAGGACATCACCTGTGAAATATGCAATCTGCGCCACCTTGCTGCTGTTACTGAGCGGCTGTCTGACCATGTCGGGTGAGTACACCGTGACGGCTCAGGACGCCTCCGGCGCCCCGTTAACCAAGCTCGGCACGTTCACCGCCGAGGGCCATAACATTTACCCCATACGCAATGCGTTCTGCCTCAATGCGCCGGGGGCGACGGTCATCATTCGCGATGCCCGGACCGGCGAGGAACTGAGCAGCGAAAGTCCTTATCACTGCCGTTAAGCCTCAAAAAAGGACTTCCATGAGAGCGTTTCTGATAGCCGGCCTGGCCGTGGCCGTGAGTGGCTGCGGCAATATTTCTAATATCCGTGCTTACAACACGCCCTATGTTGAACCCACAGCAGGGGATACCGCACGCTTGCGCGTGATCACCAATGGCGTGGCGCGCGGTGTGCCGGGCCGTGACTGCATCGACTGGCGTGTGCCTGGCGCCGGGGTGATGGCCGTGTCCGAATCCGGCTTTGCGGGTCAGAATAATGGCCGCAGCCTGGGCATGCCCGAGAGCAACCGCCGGGTGGAGGCGCAAGGCTCGGCGCGTAGCGAACTGAAGGTGCCGGCGAACAAGCCTTTTACCATGAACTTCCAGAGTGAGGGCTATGTTTCTGGCGGCAATTCCTATAGCTGCAGGCAGAGCTTTCACTTCACCCCCAAGGCCGGGCAAGATTACGAACTGATCCTGCTGGACGGTGGCCAGTGCCTGGTCGCGTTGCAGCGCTTAAACCCAGCTGGAAAACCTGAAAACGAGCCTGTTGAGAAGGCAGGGCTGTGTAGAGCACTGGATGCCTTTTAGCTTAGTGTATTCAGATTCCAGCGTTAGGTGGCTATCCGGACATTGCGGATAGTTCAAACCTAAACGTGAGCCGAATCAAGGCGCATCGGGGGCGTGGCCTTTAGCCGACTTGACATACCAGGCGTATCCAAGAGGCAGAGAAGTGAACCAGCTTGCACTTGCGGAGGAGGCAAGCTGGGCGAAACCAGAACCGAGTTGGTCGTCCGCTTTTGGCCGATTGGAGCCAATGGGAAAACACCAATCGTTTCACCACGCGCTAGCCTCCCTTGCGCCAGCGCGTGGAGATTTTTTCATTAACCCGACGTAGCAACCGAACCCGCTTCCACCTCCGAAACCTGCTCCCGCACTCGCCGCCCAATAACATCCATCAAATCACACCCATCCCGCAGCGGTATTGCCAGCAACTGCGCAAAATCCGAAAGCACAACGCAATCAGCGTCCACCTCACCCCGAAAAGCGATGTTTTCCAACACCTGAGTCACAGTGCGAATGCGATAGTCAGCCATCGCTTGCAGCACGTCGAGCGGTGCTTCTGAATCAATGAGAAGGGACGCAGGAACCAGATCGATTCCGGTAAGGGGGATATATCTTTCCATGTTTAAAGCTCCGATAAATACAGTGATTTACCGATAGTCAGGTCGCCAAACCCGGTCGCTCCATGGCGACTGGAGGACTATAAGCGTCCTTGCATTGGAGGATCAACGTCAAGGTTGTAACCAACACGGGTCGCTCAAGTCCAATTACCGTTCATGCCCTACGCGCAGTCAACAACACCGTCGTTGCCGCCGACAAACAACCCCGCACATTTAAAAAATGGTGGCCCCGATTTTACATTTTCCGACTTCCTCAACCCCTTTTTGGCATTTGCCCTCCTAATACCGCCTTTTACGCTTGCTGAAACGTTTCATCGAGTCTATAAAACGTCCACAACTCCAAGAAAGGCTACCGCCATGACCCCCCTAAAATTCGCTGTCGCCCTCACCGCACTCTCCGCCGCCTCCCACGCCATGGCCTGGGACTATGTGCTCCTCGACACCGACAAAGCCGCGCAGAACTGGCAGGTCACCAGCCAGCAACTCGGCGTGCAAACCGACAAACCCTTCAGCGTTACCCTGCGCACTCTGCACGGTGGTCGGCAGGAGGGGGTGAGCATTGTCGACATCGATAACGGCACGATGAAGCTCTCGGTGGTGCCGACGCGCGGTATGAACGTGTTGCAGGCTTCGGTCGGCGATGTGCGCATGGGCTGGGATTCGCCGGTCAAGGAAGTGGTCAATCCTTCCTTCATCGAACTCGCTGGTCGCGGCGGGCTGGGCTGGTTGGAAGGTTTCAATGAGCTGGTCACCCGTTGCGGCTATGAATGGGTCGGTCACCCTGGCATCGACAACGGCGAATTGCTGACTCTGCATGGCAGGGCCGCGAATATCCCTGCGAACAAAGTCACCCTGCACATCGATGAAAAGCCGCCGTACGCCATCACCCTGCGCGGCGAGCTGAAAGAGCAGGCGTTCAAGAAGGTCGATTTTTCCGTGGCGACCGAACTGGTCACCGAGCCCGGCAGTGTCGTGTTTGCTCTGAACGACACCCTGACCAACAACGGCGACTATCCGAAGGAATACCAGGCGCTGTATCACAGTAACTTCAGCACTCCGTTCCTGGAGCAGGGCGCGCGTTTCGCCGCACCGGTGAAGCAGGTGTCGCCGTTCAACGACAAGGCCAAGGGCGAATTGGCCGATTGGCAAACCTACCGCGCACCCACCAAGGACTACGACGAAACGGTTTACAACGTGGTGCCCTACGCCGATGCCAAGGGCGATACCTTGACCGTGCTGCATAACAAAGCGGGCAGCCTGGGCGTGTCGGTCGGTTTCAATACGCAGACGCTGCCGGTGTTTTCCCTGTGGAAGAACACCGATACTCAAGGGCAGGGCTATGTCACGGGGCTGGAGCCGGGGACAAGTTTTTCCTACAACCGCCGTTATCAGCGGCCACTGAACCTGGTACCCACCATTGGGCCCAAGGAACACAAGCAGTTCCGCATCAGCTACAGCTTGTTGGCGGATAAGGCAGCTGTAGACAAGGCCTTGAAGCAGGTCAGCGAGATTCAGGCTGGGCGCGAAACTGAGGTGCGGCAGACGCCGTTGGTTGATTTGACCAAGGAGTAAGGGCGCCTGCACTGCTTTCACACACCGGCGCGGGAGTTACGCCCGGCGCGCGGTCAATAAAACCGTTGCGGCCGCCGACAACAACCCCGCGCAGCACCGATTGAAGATCCGCTTACCCGCAGGCTCCGCAAACCATCGGCGCATATGCAGCCCCATATAGGCGTAGGCGCTGATGGCGATCCATTCCAGCGCCAGGAACATCGCGCCCAGCACGGCGAATTGCGCGGTGATGGGTTGGCCGGGCACCACGAATTGGGGGAGGAAGGCGGTAAAGATCAGGACGGCTTTCGGGTTGCCCGCCGCCACCAGAAACTCCTGCCGCGCCAGGGCCCAGATGCTCATGTTGTTCGTGGCGGCTTGCGCCTCTGCCTGCGGGTTCGCGCGCCACAGCTGGTACGCCAGGTAAAACAGGTACGCCGCGCCAAGCAGCTTGATCCCGTAGAACAACATTTCCGAGGTTTGCAACACCACCGCCAGCCCGGCGGAAGCGAGGGCGATCATGCCGGCAAAAGCCAGCAGGCGGCCGAGGCCGGCCAGGCAGGAGGTGCGGTAGCCGTAACGGGTGGCGTTGCTGACCGACAGCAGGTTGTTGGGACCGGGGGCCATGTTCAGGGCGAAGCAGGCGGGCAGAAAGAGGGCGAGGGTGGCAAGGTCCATGGCGGCTCCGGGTTGAGGCGTGCGGGAACCTTGAGGATAAGGGCAGTTGGGGCTGGGCGGCAATCTGTGCGCAGGCCGCCATCCAGCGGCCAGATCGACAGCCATTTCGTCATGGGCCCGCCTGCATACTCAGACGACGACAGCATGCAGCGCTTGAAAGGAACACCCAATGATCCGCAAAGCATTAGCCGCCGACGCAAAGGCCATTGCCCAGGTGCATATCCGTAGTTGGCAAGAGGCCTATCGCGATCTGATGCCTACCCATTATTTGAACGGGTTGGACGCCACGCTGGCCCAGCGCGAATCCTATTGGGCGCGCTCGATCGCACTGGGCGAGCCTGACGTTTGGGTCGCGCAGGTGGATCATCAGATTGTCGGTTGGATAGCCGTTGGCGCCAGCCGTGATGAAGATGCCGCTGGGGCAGCTACCGGTGAGGTGATGGCGCGCTATGTGCTGGCCGGGTATTGGCAAACGGGCGTTGGGCTGGCCTTGTGGCGGGCGGGCCTTCTGGGCTTGCGTGAGCAGGGATTTGAGCGTTTGACGCTGTGGGTGCTGGCCCGTAATGACAGGGCTATTCGGTTTTATCGCAAGGCAGGCTGCAGGGAGGACGCGGGCAGTGAGCGCAGCCTTGAGAGGGGCGGCGCCGCCCTGGTGGAGGTGAGGTACAGGTTGGGCTTCGAGGCTTGCGCCTGCGCATCTTCATCCCATTCAACGTTGGCGTGAGCTGACCGGCACTCGCACCTGAAACACCGTCCCCTGTTCGTTATCGGAACTCACTTCAATCGCCCCACCATGGGCTGCCACGATTTCCGAGGCGATGAACAGGCCCAGCCCAAGGCCTTCGGTGGGGCCTTGATGGATGGCGGTGCGCTGGGAGAAGCGGCCCATGGGGTTGAAGATGAGCGGCAGCACGTCTTCGGGTATCGCTTCGCCGCTGTTTTGTACCGTGAACAACGCCAGGCCTTCGCGTACGCCCAGTTCCACGTGGATAGGCCGCGTGGTGTCCCCATGCTGCACCGCGTTGCTGATGATGTTCGAAAACACCTGCTCCATGCGCGCGCCGTCGAATTCCCCGGCAACCGGCGTCTTGGCGTCGAATATCACGATCGCTTCGGGGTGAAAGGTGCGGATTTCTTCGATCACCCGCTGGCACAGCGGGGCGAGGTCTATATCGGCCGTCTTCACCGGAATGCCCGGTCCCATCTGGCAGCGGGTCAGGTCCAGCAGGTCGCCGACGATCTGGCTCGCGCGGCGTACGCTGGTGAAGATCTGATTGGCGATTTTGGTCGCTCGGGCGCCGGCGTCCTGGGCGTGGCGCAGCACGTCGGCGCCCAGCAGGATCGCGCCGAGTGGGGTGCGCAAGTCGTGGCCAAGGATGCCCAGGAACATATTGCGGGACGCTTCGACGGCGCGTGAATAGCTGGCGACCGACTCGGCGAGCGCCTGGTCGATGGCTTCGTGGAAGCGGGTCATGTCGTCGACGTTGATCGGCGTGCCGTCCTTGATCTGGCGCATCCACTGGCTGACCACGCTGGTGCGCAGGGCGCGGTATTCCGACACCATCTGATCGATGGTGAACCCGGCCATCAGCCGCGTCATGGCGTGGATTTCCGCCGCGGTTTCCTGCTCAACCTCCGGGGCGTGCCCCTGGGCCTTGGCGATTTGCTCCTGCCGGGTCTGCTTGGTGCGCAGGTCGCTGACGATGGCGCGCAACATTTGCTCGGCATGGTCGCGCAAGCCCACGCTGTCGAGTTCCTCGCCTGGTGTGTCGAGGGTTCTGGCGAAGTCTTCCCAGGCCTGCAGGATCGGCTCAAGGTTTTCCAGGATGAAATCGGCCAAGCGCATGTCTGTAATCCTGATGGAGGCGGGCAGAAGAGCGAGGCTGCGCAGCTGTAGGGAAATTCTCGGCAGTGTAGGAGTTTGTTCGCCGCTTTTAAAGCTCGGGCGGTGACGGGATACTGTGGATCCAATATTTGCACTAAACGCCAACAGACGGCGGGGGTTAAAGCCCCAATGTCAGCGACCTCAGCCGTTGTTCCACCACGCTGTCAAAATGGCTCGCCAGCTCCTCGCATCGCTCCGACGTCAGGCCGTCACAGCAGTCTATTCCCAACACAAACCCCTGGGCTTTGGCGCCGCCTTTGACCGCAAGGATCATCGACCCTGCCAATTCGATCTCGCGCAGGATCCTGTCGGCCTGGCGTTTTATAGGGCCGGGCAAATCGTTTATGACTTCTTTCATGGCCGTCTCCGCAGCTTGACTCACACACACACACAAGACATCTGAAGCACTAACGGCCTCTTGAAAGCATCGACCGAAGGATGGTTCAGGAGTTTCGCTGCGAGTGGACGAAAGGCGATGAGTTACGGTGCCACGGCTGGCGGAGGGTCACGGCGCAGAGCCCCGCGTGTAGCGCAGCGCCTCAACCACCACCCCCAGCGCCGATGACTGCTCGCGCCGGTTCGGGTAGTAAAGGTGGTAGCCGGCAAAGGGTTGGCACCAATCTTCCAGCACCCGTACCAGGCTGCCCTCGGCCAGTTGCTCAAGCACCATGTCTTCGGGCAGGAAACCCAGCCCGCAACCGGCCACGGCCGCGCGCAGCATGGGTTCGCTGCCGTTGAAGGTCCATTGCCCGTCGACGCTCGCCTTGAGTTCGTGGCCGTCCTTTTCGAATTCCCATTGCAGCAGGTTGCCGTACGTGGGCAGGCGCAGGTTGATGCAGTTGTGCTCGGCAAGGTCGCGCGGTGCCTGCGGAACCGGCCGCTGCTTGAAGTAGCTCGGAGCGCCCACGATGGCCATGCGCAAGGGCGGGCCGATGGGCACCGCGATCATGTCCTTGGCCACTTGGTCGCCCAGGCGCACGCCGGCATCGCAGCGCTGCGCGACGATATCGGCGAGGGCGTAGTCGACGGTGATTTCCACCTTGATGTGCGGGTAGTCGCGCAGCACTTTCGACAGCTTGGGCCAAAGGATGGTGTCTGCCGCGTGGGCCGTGGCCGAGATGCGGACGCTGCCCGCCGGGGTGTCGCGCACCTGGGTGATGGCCGCCAGTTCCAGGTCGATTTCCTCTAAACGCGGCGCCATGCTTTGGTACAAGCGCTGTCCGGCCTCGGTGGGCGCGACGCTGCGGGTGGTGCGCGCCAGCAGGCGCACGCCGAGCCGCGCTTCGAGGGCGCGCATGGTGTGGCTGAGGGCGGACTGCGACACGCCCAATTGCGCGGCGGCGCGGGTGAAGCTGCCTTCGCGGGCGATCACCACGAAGGCATGCAGGTCGTTGAGATTGGCGCGGGACATCAAGAAAAGCCTCTCATGCGGAGCCTGTGATTATGCATCCGATCAGAGGGCTGCGCTGCATCGCATGCTCAGCCTTGCCGGGCCGCCAGGGCCTGTGTCAACGCGGCGTCGGCACGTTTGGGCGTGTCTTCGTCGCCGTGCTGCGCGAGGCCCTCGACCAGCTCACGCAATTGCGCCGGGCTCAGCCCTACCCGCAGGCTTGCCAGCATGTGCGCACGCAACTGCGGTTCAGCGCCTGGCAGGGCGGCCAGCGCGCCGACCGTGGCCAGTTCGCGACTCTGCCAATCGAGGTTGTCACGCTCGAAAATATCGCCAAACAGATGGGTTTGCAGAAACTGGTTGATCACCGGAGCAAAATCGAACACACCGCCGCTGACCGGGCCGCCGGTCAGGCGCGTCTGGTTG
This sequence comes from Pseudomonas sp. MUP55, assembly GCF_034043515.1. Lineage (NCBI taxonomy): Bacteria > Pseudomonadati > Pseudomonadota > Gammaproteobacteria > Pseudomonadales > Pseudomonadaceae > Pseudomonas > Pseudomonas sp. MUP55. The sequence goes on from NZ_CP138214.1 coordinate 2,754,929, forward strand.
GCCGTGCCCACGTCCAGCAACTGCTCACCGGTCGGGAGGCTGCGGCTGGGTTCGCGTCCGGGCGCATCGTGAATGCCGCGCTCGTTGCGGGCCTGCAGCACGCTCATCAGCTCATTGAGGGCGTTGAGGCTGCGCGGGAAGCCGACGTAGGCGTAGAGCTGCACCAGAATCTCGCGGCTTTCGCTGATGCTCAGGCCGGCGTCCAGGCCCTGGTTCAGCGCGGTGTTGAGCTTGGGCATATCGCCTGTCGCGGCGAAGGCGGCGATGGGCGCAATGGCCTGCTGCTTGAGCGTCAAGCTGTCCGAGGCGGGCAGGGCGCGGTTCATCGCGGGCAGTTGGCCGGCGTATTGCGCCTCCGACACCTGTTCGGCCCAGGTGACGGAGCTGCCGTTTTCGGCTTCGGCGATGGCAATGTGGGTCATGCCCTGGGTGGCCGTCGCGCCATGCCAGTGGCGGGTGTGCGGTGGAATCCACACCACGTCGCCGGGGCGGATTGCCTGGCGCGGCCCACCTTCCTGCTGCACATAGCCGACGCCCGCGGTGACGATCAGCGTTTGCCCCAGCGGATGGGTGTGCCAGGCCGTACGTGCGCCGGGTTCAAAGCTGACTGTGGCGCCTCCGACGCGGGCGGGCAGCTCGGCATTGAACAAGCCATCGACCCGAACCGAGCCGGTGAAGTTGTTTTCAGCGCCCTTGATGGCGGGCTGCGAGCCATTGGGGGTGATGCGAATCTGGTTGGCGTCGGTTTCGCCGCTCATGAGCGACAACGCAACCAATGGGGCAATCAAACGGTTCATCCAGCCAACTCCTGGGCGGCTCCGCTCCGGGAGCCGCGCGTAGGTGATCAATCTGGCGCCGGGGGGTATCCGCTCAGCGCATGATTGAAGACAGTAAGCCGGCTGTTGGCATACGACTAGATGGGTAAATCGGCAAGGGTTCATGAACTGAATTCATGAATGTGCGCGTGTTCAGCCCTGCAGTACCAGCGACATGTCCGGGTACTGTGCGCAGATGAAATCGACAAATGCGCGCACCTTGGGCGCGGCAAGGCGCCGGGAGGTGTGCAACACCCACAGCTCCGGCTCGATCTCGGACACCGTGCCCCACTGGACCAGTTCGCCCCGGGCCAGTGGCGCCCAGGCGATAGACTGCGGAATCAGCGCCGCGCCGCCACCGGCGATGGCGGCATCGCGCACCATCAGTAACGAAGAGAACTGCAAACGGGCGAGCGGTTCCAGCACCAGCTGCCCGCCATCCAGCCGCCAATGGGTGGGCATGAACCCTGGCGTTACGATGCCTGGCACCTGCCGGATCGCACCCGGCTGCGGTTTGGGTATGGCGGGCGCGGCCACGACCACCAGGCGGTCCCTGGCGAAGCATCGACCGACCAGGTTGCTGTCCGGGCGGGGGTTGATGCGAATGGCGACGTCGAATTGTTCTTCCACCAGGTCCACCAGGCGGTCTTCGGCCACCACCTCGATAACCACGTCCGGGTAGGCGGCGCAGAAGCGTGCGCCAATCCCGCCCATGGCCAGTTGGGAGAACAGGATCGGTGCGGCCACGCGCAACCGACCGCGGGGCGTCGATACGCCTTCGCGTGCGGCGGTCAGCGCTTCGCTCACCTCGCCCAGCGGGCCTTCTGTGCGCGACATCAGCAGCTCGCCGGCTTCGGTGAGCTTGAGCCCACGGGCACTGCGCTCGATCAGCCGTACGCCCAGTTGCTCTTCAAGGTCAGCGATTCGGCGCGATAAGGTGGCCTTGGAAACACCGCTGGCGCGGCTGGCCTTGCCCAGGCCCTCGTTGGTGGCGACGAGGATGAAATCGATCAGGGCGTTAAGGTTCATGGTGTTCCATTTTTGAAACGAGGTGTCCGGATTCTGTGGTCTTCGTTTTCTTTATGCAACGAATTACTGTGGGTTCCAACGCAAACCCATTGGTTCCCAGGCAGGAGTTTTACCCATGAGCATTCTAGTAGTTGGCGCCACCGGCACCCTCGGTTCACTGGTCACCCAAGGCCTTGCCCAGCGCGGCGCAGCGGTCAAGGCCCTGGTGCGCCAGGCCGGCAAACGGGACTTCCCGGCTGGCGTCACCGAAGTGGTCGGCGACCTCACCGACGTCGCGTCCATGCGCGCCGCGCTGGCGTCGGTACGTACTCTGTTTTTGCTCAATGCGGTGACGCCCGATGAAGTCACCCAAGCCCTCATCGCGTTGAACCTCGCCCGGGAGGCGGGCATCGAGCGGGTGGTTTACTTGTCGGTGATCCATGCCGACACGTTCACCCAAGTGCCGCACTTCACCGGCAAGTACACCGTTGAACGCATGATCGAAAGCCTCGACATCCCCGCGACCGTGCTGCGCCCGGCGTACTTCATGCAAAACGACCTGATGGTGCAGCAGACGATCCAGGACTACGCGGTGTACCCGATGCCCATCGGCTCGGCCGGTGTGTCGATGATCGACACACGGGACATTGCCGATATCGCCGTGGCCGAGCTGTTGCGACGCGACCAGGCCGCGACTGCGCTGGAGCGCGTGACACTGGAACTGGTTGGGCCGCAGGCGCTGACGGGGACGGGCGTGGCCAAACTCTGGAGTGCTGCCCTGGGCCGCGAAATCGCCTACGGCGGTGACGACGTTGCTGCGTTTGAAACCCAGCTGTCGGCGTACGGTCCTGCCTGGCTGGCCTATGACATGCGCCTGATGATGGAAGGCATCCAGGCGTTCGGCATGCAGGCAGCGCCAGGCAGCTTGGCGCGGCTGGAAGCGATCATCGGCCGGCCGTTGCGCACTTACCAGGATTTTGTGAGCGAGTCGGTGCCAAAGACTGCCTCATGAATTGCACCAATGCCCCGTAGGAGCTCCCGAGCTTTAGCGAGGCTGCGAAAGCGGTGGTTCAGGCAATGAAGAGGTTGACTTTGCCGCCGCCATCGCAGCCTCGCCGGGGCTCGACAGCTCCCACATTTGATCGGTGGTGTCAGTGAGGGCCAGGTCTGCCGTGATGGCCCTGCAAACCGAGATCCCCCCAACACCACCAAATCCCTGTGGGAGCTGTCGAGCTTTAGCGAGGCTGCGAAAGCGGTGGTTCAGGCGATGAAGAGGTTGACTGTGCCGCCGCCATCGCAGCCTCGCCGGGGCTCGACAGCTCCTACATTTGAGCAGTGGTGTCATTGAGGGCCAGGTCTGCCGTGATGGCTCTGGTAACCGAAATACCCCAACACCGCCGGCCCCCTGTGGGAGCTGTCGAGCTTTAGCGAGGCTGCGAAAGCGGTGGTTCAGGCGATGAAGAGGTTGACAGTGCCGCCGCCATCGCAGCCTCGCCGGGGCTCGACAGCTCCCACATTTGAGCGGTGGTGTCATTGAGGGCCAGGTCTGCCGTGACGGCCCTGCAAACCGAGATTCCTCACACCACCAAATCCCTGTGGGAGCTGTCGAGCTTTAGCGAGGCTGCGAAAGCGGTGGTTCAGGCGATGAAGAGGTTGACTGTGCCGCCGCCATCGCAGCCTCGCCGGGGCTCGACAGCTCCCACATTTGAGCGGTGGTGTCATTGAGGGCCAGGTCTGCCGTGACGGCCCTGCAAACCGAGATTCCTCACACCACCAAATCCCTGTGGGAGCTGTCGAGCTTTAGCGAGGCTGCGAAAGCGGTGGTTCAGGCAAGGAAGAGGTTGACTGTGCCGCCGCCATCGCAGCCTCGCCGGGGCTCGACAGCTCCCACATTTGAGCGGTGGTGTCAGTGAGAATGGGGCCTGGCGCGACGACCTTGCGGACCGAGACACCTGCGACACAGCGGTCCCCTGTGGGAGCTGTCGAGCTTTAGCGAGGCTGCGAAAGCGGTGGTTCAGGCGATGAGGAAGTTGACTGTGCCGCCGCCATCGCAGCCTCGCCGGGGCTCGACAGCTCCCCCATTTGAGCGGTGGTGTCATTGAGGGCCAGGTCTGCCGTGATGTCCCTGCAAACCGAGAGCCCCCCAACACCACCAAATCCCTGTGGGAGCTGTCGAGCCCCAGCGAGGCTGCGATGGCGGTAGTTCAGGCAATGAAAATGCCGGCTCTGCCACCGCCCTCCAGTTCCCAAAACCCAATCACGGATGAAACCTGCGCCCCAGCGCATCCAGGCGCACGGCGATCGGTGGCAGGCGCTCGCTGCTGCGGGCCAGGGTTTCGACGTCGTCGGCGGTGTTTTGCGCGATGTGTTGCACCGATTGCAGGCGCTCGACGATTTCCAGGTTCGCTGAGGTCTGCTCGCGGGTGGTGGTGACGATGCGGCCGTTGAGTTGGTCGATGTGTGCGATGTCTTCGCCCACGGCGCGCAGCATGTCGACGGCCATTTGGCTGTCTTCCACGCAGCGCTCCACACCCTGGCGGCTGTCGTGCATGGCTTCGACGGCCTGGCGGCTGCCTTGCTGAAGGCCTTCGATGATGGTCCTGATTTCCTGAGTGGAGAGGGCGGTGCGTTGGGCCAGGCTGCGCACTTCGTCGGCAACCACGGCAAATCCACGGCCTTGCTCGCCGGCGCGGGCGGCTTCGATGGCGGCATTGAGGGCGAGCAGGTTGGTCTGGTTGGCGATGCTGCTGATCACCTCCAGCACCGAACCGATTTGTTCGGCTTGCACGGCCAGCGATTGTACGGTGGATTCGGTGCCATTGATGCGTGACGCCAACTGCGTGATTTCATGCTGGGCGCGGCCCACGCTTTGCTGACCACGCTCGATCTGCTGGCTGGCCTGGCCGGCGTGCTCCACCGCCTGTTCGACGTGCACGGTGATGTGGCCCATGGCGTCTTCCATGCGTTGCATCGAACCGGTCATTTCATTGATCTGTGCCAGTTGATGCCGTGCGCCTTGTTCCAGGGTGCCGCTGGCGGTGGCCAGTTCCTGGCCGAGTTGGCCGAGGCCGTGGGAGTCGCGCGCGACACCGTCGATCAGGTGGGTGAGCTGCTGCAGGAAGTGGTCGAACCGCTTGGCGAGAGACACATGCACCTTGTCTTCACCCTTGGCGGTGTCTTGCGTGAACTGCGACGTGACGGCGAGCATTTTTTCAAGCATTTCCTGGCTTTCGACCGCCTCGGCCTGGCTATGCACGGCGAGGTAGAGCAGGGCGACCGTTTCCATGACCACGTAGAAGGCGTGGACGAAAATCATCGTCCAGCCGCCGTGATGGGCCATCACAAATACCGGCACCCCTTGATGTTGCAAGGCATGGAAGACCAGGTGATGCACGGCGATGGTCAGCGCCGCCACCAGGATCGGCAGCCAGTCGCGGTAGAAGGTCAACACCGCCAGCAGCGCGAAAATACCAAAGTGCGATTCGATCACACCCTCGGCCTGGTTGATGTGCAAGGCGGCCATCACCATCAGGCCGGCACCCAGCACGCAGCGCATCACACGGGTGCCGCCGATGGCGCGATACAGCACAGTCAGCACCACACCGGTGCCGCCGCCGACGATCACCGCTTGGGTAAAGGTGTCATGCCAGAACGCCAGGCCCAGGGAGAAGAGGAACATCAGCCAGATCAACGCCAGCATGATGCGGTCGGCCTTGCGGTAGTGCTCCAGAAAGCGTGTGGGCATTCACGTTTACTCCATGTGGTTTGGCCAGGAACCAAGCATGCGGCGTGCCACGCGGGCCGCGGTCAGTACAAAAGAGATGGCTATTTGCCGGTATCAATCCGGCAAACGGTTATCGGCAGGTCGCGAGGGGACTTTAAGCAACGGCTGCCCGAGCGGGCAGCCGCGATGACGATCAGAAGCTGTACTTGGCCGTCAGCATCATGTTGCGTGGGGCGCCGTAGGAGTCACCGCCATAGGTGACCGCTTCGGAGATGGACTGGTAGTAGTGACGATCGAAGATATTGTTGGCATTGAGCTGCAGGTCCAGGTGCTGGTTGACCCGGTAGCCGGCCATCAGGTCGGTAACGGCGTAGCCGCCTTGCTTGAGCCGATAGGTGCTGCCGTCCGCCAACTGGATGTCGTTGTACATGCGGCTCTGCCACGACACATTGCCACCCACGCGAAGTTTTTCCAGCGGGCCCTGGAAGTTGTAGCGGGTGGTCACCTTGAACAGGTGTTCCGGGGTGTCGGTGTCGAACTGCTTGTTGACCTTCTGCGGGTTGGCGTCGTCCTTGATGGTGTGGGTGCGCGCGTAGGTGTAGCCACCGCCTACCTGCCAGTTCTCGGTCAGGGCACCCTGCAGTTCGAAGTCGATGCCCTGGCTGCGAATCTCGCCTGAAGCCTGGTAGCAGGAGGCCTGTGGGCAGTCCGGCACGACGATCTGCACCGCACGGTTCTCCTGGTCGACGCGGAACAGCGCCACACTGGCATTCAGCGCGCCGCCCAGGTATTCGCCCTTGATGCCGACTTCATAATTCTTGCCGACGATGGGCTTGAGCGGGGTGGCGCCGGTGTTTTTTTCCTTTTGCGGGGTGAAGATGTCGCTGTAGCTGGCGTACACCGAGTGTTGGTCGTCCAGGTCGTAGATCAGCCCCGCATAGCGCGTGAGGTTGCGGGTGACCTTGTAGTCGCCGTCGCCATCGCGGTTGTCGTAGTCGTACCAGTCCAGGCGCCCGCCGAGGATCAGCTTGAGCGGGTCGGCCAGGCTCAGGCGGGTGGTGACGTAGACGCCGTCCTGGCTGGTGACGTCGCGCTGGTCGCTGGTGCGGGTGAAGTTCGGCTTGCCGGCCGTGATCGGCCAGTTCAGGTCGTAGGGGCTGTAGTTGTGGGTGGTCGTGTCCTCGACGCGCTTGCTGGCGCCCACGACCAGTTCATGGGTGCGCCCGAACGCCTGGAACGGCCCGCTGAAGAAAGCGTCCACCCCGGCCTGGTTCTGGTCGAAGGCGGCCTGGTACACGGTGCGTGCCAGGCTATTGTTGGTCCAGCGCGACTGGTAGGAACCGGAGAACAGCGCGTCTTGCTCGGCGTAGTTGGCATTGACCTGCAGGCTCCAGTCATTGGCCAGTTGCTGGCGCAGTTCGACAAAGACGGTGTTGACCTCCTGATCCTTGTTCTCCCAGTCGGTACCGGGGTTGTACGAGCGCGACAGGTTGAGGTGATGACCGTCCAGGCCAATCATCGACGCGCCCCAGAAGTAGTTGGTCTTGTCTTTCTGGTTGGAGTAACCCAGCGTCAAGGTGGTGTCTTCGCCCAGGTCGGCTTCGGTAACCGCATAGAACAGGCCGTGATCCTGCTCGGCCTTGTCGATGAAACTGTTGGCATCGCGGTAAGAGGTCACCACCCGGCCACGCCAGGTGCCGCTGTCATTGAGGGGGCTGGAGGCGTCGAACTCGCCACGGTAGTCGTCCCAACTGCCGGCGGCGCCGGTCAAGGTGACTTTCTGCTCGGCCAGGGGCCGCTTGCGGATCAGGTTGATGGCCGCCGAGGGGTTACCGGCGCCGGTGACCAGGCCAGTAGCACCGCGCACCACCTCGACCCGATCGAACATCGCCAGGTTCGGCTGGGAACCGACGGTAACGCCGTTGTAGCCACTGGGAATGCCGTCGTACATCAGGTTGTCGACATTGAAACCGCGTGCGGTATAGCCCTGCCGGCCGGGGCCGCTGGAGTAGTTGAGGAACAACCCCGGCGTGGCATTCACCACATCGTTGATGCTGGTCATCGCCTGGTCATCCATGCGTTGACGGGTAATCACGGTGACGGCCTGCGGGGTTTCGCGCAGGGTCAGCGGCAGTTTGGTTGCGGTTTTCATCGAGCCGGTGGTGTACGACTCGCTGCCCTCGGTGGTTTCGCCCAGCTGTTGGCCGGACACTTCGGTGGCGCCCAGCTCAATGGTGCTGGGCGGTGCGCCGGCCTCGGCAGCGAGGGCCGCGTGGGACGTGGTCAGGCAGATAGCCATTGCTATCAGACTCGGTGAAAATCCTTTGCCGCCATGGTGTTGCACAGACATGAACGTAGCTCTCCCGGAATGCCATCCGTGGCGAATAATAAATCTGTTGATAATTATTCGCATTATTCTGGCAGATTGAAGCTGTGGGAAAAAGCCTACGGGATTAATCAGTTAACGAATTTTTCACACCTCACATACCAGCGTTTTGCCACCTTTTGCTTAGGTGAACACGATTTCATAAGGCTCACGCATGCGTTCCAGTAACGCCTGGGCGAACATCGGCGCCAGGCTGATGGCGGGGTCGCCCGTGAGCTGGCTGGCATAGGCATGTACGGCGTGCAGTTTGTGTGCAATGCCCCAGGTGTCCAGGCACAACTTGTGCGCGCGCTGCCACGGAATCACCGCACCTTCGCGTGCGGGCCAGTGCCAGGCCCACATCGGCAATTCGTTCAGTTGCGCACCCACCAGATCGCACGCCTTGGCGCTGGCTCGGCCGACGGCTTCGTGATCGTCGTTGCCGTCATGGCGCCAGGTGGTAAACACCACGTCGCCTGGCTGCAGGTATCGGGCGATGAACTGGCAGACCTGATGTTCATCGGCGGCCAGGGCGTTATCGCGAAACCCGCCACGAATCCATTTCAGGCTATGCAGTGGCATACCCAGGCGGCGCAGGGCCTCGGCGCTTTCCTGGGGGCGCACCACACTCAGTCGGCTGGCCGACCAGACCTGGGAACCAGGATGGCTGGCGCTGCCATCGGTGATGGAGATCAATTTCAAGGGATGTGCGCGGGTGCTGAGCAAATGCAGCAGTCCGCCGCAGGCGAGCACTTCGTCGCCGGGGTGGGGGGCTACCACCACCACCCGGGCGCCCGGCGGTACCAGGCTGGACAGGCTGATAACAGGGATTTGCGCCAACTGGGGCGCGCTGTTCCAGATTTGCGCGGGACCACGGCGGGCCTCGCTTAGGGAATCGGGTCTCATGGGGTATCACGTCCTTGTCGGTTGTTGCGCTTGTCGTCACCTCAGGCTCCGATCCTGGAGCGCCTGTGCGAGGTGTTATAAGCATAGACAAGGATAAATGGCGCCACGGCGTTTTTTTTACGAGACCGGCATGAGGCTCTTCAAGTAGTCAGCGAAGCCACCCCGGGCGCGGCAATCCAGGCGGGCGCTGGTGATCACTTGCGGGGTGTGGCTCCAGGCGATGGAAGCACCGCAGCGTTCCAGACTGCGCACCAGTTGTACGTCTTCATGGCACGCCAGCGGTTCAAACCCACCCGCCTGGCGATAGGCGCTGGCGCTGACCCCCAGGTTGGCGCCGTGGATATGCCGATGCCCATCACGGGCTGCGTAAGCCTGGTGATAGCGAATCTGTGCCGCCGCGTCGAAGCCTTCGCTCCACGCGTCCACGGTCACGGTACCGCACACGGCGTCGCAACCCAGGGCCAGTTGCGCCACCAGCCAGTCCGGTGCAACGCGACTGTCGGCGTCGGTACAGGCGATCCAGCGCGCGCCCAGGTCCAGCAGATGCTGCGCGCCCACACCACGGGCATGCCCGACATTGCACGCCTGCACCGCCAGGCAGTGCACACCCTGCGCTTGCGCAATTGCCGCACTGCCATCGCTGCAGCTGTCGAGCACTACCAGGATCTGTACCGCTTCGCCGTGCAGCTGCGGATGACTCGCAGCAACCAGTGCGGCGTTCAGGCATTCGCCCAGCAACGCTTCTTCGTTGTGCACCGGAATCAGGATACCGATCATCGCAGGCCTTCAAGGCGTGCGACCGAGGCGCTGTCGCGGCTCCAGAGGTCGAGCAGAAAATCTTCTTCATGGTGGCGTACCACCGCATGCAGCCCCAGGCGCTGATGGAGCAGGGCGTGGACCTGTTCGGCGGTTTGCGGGCAACCTTCGATGGAGGGGCGCCAGTGGCAAGCCAACAGTTGGCCATTCTCCGCCAACGCATCCAGGCAACGGTCAATCAGGCGCTCAAGGTCAGCCGCATCCAGGTAATAGCACAGCTCACTCAACACGATCAGCTCGAATTGCCCCGATGGCCATTGCTCAGGCAACCGTCGTTGCTCCACCTGGACATTGGAAAACCCCGCCAGCCGTTTCTTCGCCAGCGCCACTGCAGCACTCGCCGTATCACAGGCCAGCAAGCGATCGCAGCGCGCCGCCAGTTCGGCACTCAGTTCGCCATTGGCACAGCCGGGTTCGAAAATCGAGGCGTAGTGGGCTCGGGTCAGTACCGCCAGGCTCACTGCACGTTTGCGTTGTTCGTACCAACGCTGACGAAACGCCCACGGGTCATCGTTGCCCGCGAACATCTGGTCGAAATAAGGGGTTGTCACACTCAAACGAACACCACTTCAAAAGGTTGCAGCAGACGTTCCACCACATAGGGTGCCAGCACCGGCGGCAGGCCGACCTGAGGGTCGCCTTCAAGCTGGCTGGCGAAGGCGTGGATGGCATGGCGTTTGCGCGCGACTTTCTCCGGCGTCAGCGGGATCTTGCGCGCACGTTCCCATGGCACCATATCGTCTTCGGCGGTCGCCCAGTGCCAGGTCCATACCGGCAGTTCATACAACTGCGCCCCTACGGCGCGGGCCGCTTCGGCGCTGGCGCGGCCCACGGCTTCATGGTCGCAATGGCCGTCTTCGCGCCAGGTGGCGAACACCACATCGTTGGGCTTGAGGTAGCGCTGGATAAACGCCGTCAGCTCGGTTTCGCGCTCGGCGACCTTGCTGTCGGTAAACCCGGCGCGCAGCCACTTCAAACTGTGCAGCGGCAAGCCCAGGCGGTGCAGGGCCTGAGCTGACTCCTGGGGGCGCACCACGCTCAGGCGTTGCACCGGCCAGCGTTTGGAACCTGGATGGCTGGCGCTGCCGTCGGTGACCGAAATCAGCTGGATGGGCCGGTCCAATGCGGCCAGTCCTTGCAGCAAACCACCGCAGCCGAGCACTTCATCGTCCGGATGCGGGGCGATGATCACGGCGCGCCGCCCCTCGGGCACCAGTTGCTCGACGCTGACATGCGGCAGTTCAGCCAGGCGCGCCGATGTCTGCCAGTAATGCAGCGACGTACCCTGACCGACAATCGGGTTGGGCTTCATAACTGCCACCTCCCAAAGGGTTCGCCAGCGACCTGTTCGCCCAAGGCGGCCAGGTCGCGTTCGGCATGACTTTGACGCACAAACACCGGCAAGTCCGCCATCAATTGGGCAAAGTGCGGGTCCTTGCAATAAGGCCCCGCACCCACGGCCCGCCCAACGTGATGGATCACTTGTTCCACGGTTTCCTCGACGCAGGCCCGTACCTGCTGGGCCAGTAGCCGGGCATCGGCGGTCGGTGCCCGGTCCACCTGCTCGGCACTGACGCGTAGCACGCACGCCGCACTGTTCAACGCGCTGTCCACCGCGCCGAGGTGGGCCAGGGCATGCGGCTCGGGATGCTTGCTGCACTGTTCGCGCAGCACTTCGGCCAGACGCTGCGCCGCGCCGTACCAGCACGCGGCGATTCCGATTGCGCCTTGCCAGAAGCCCGGGCGGGCCAGGTAGTCACCCGGCCCACCCACCGCAAGACCACGCGCCTGGTCGAAGACAATTTCGACGCTGCCGGTGGCGGCCATGCCCACGGCATCCCACCCATCATCCGTCACCGTCACGCCCGGCTGATCCATCGCCACGGCGACCAGTTGCTGGCGGTCTTCCTCGTCCCATGCGGTCAACAACCCGTGTGACACCACCGACGCACCGGAACACCAGGCTTTACGCCCGTCAACGATCAGCCGCTGGCCGTCGCGCCGCACGCGCACCTTGGCGCTCGGCGGCTCGGCGGCCCACATCCCCCAGGTGCTGCCCAGGGGCGGCAGGGGGCTGTCGAGTTCGGCAATGATTGCCAGCGCATCGGTGTGGCCTTCAAACAGCTTGCACAAGCGCAGGTCGTGGCCGGCAACTTGCGCGAGCCCGCTGAAGCGCTCCAGCGACTGGCCGCTGCCGGGCAACGGCAGCTGGTCCAGGCCTTCTTCCTGAAGGTCCTTCAGGGCGTCCCCCAGGGCCTGCGTATTCGCATAGCCCCGGTAGCCCGAAAGGAATCCGTGCAACGCCATTTCACACCTCGTCGTCGTGCTGAAGCTCAAACAGCAGCAGCGAGCGACCGGTGGCGGCGTACTCGTGCTCGAAGTCAAAGCGCTCCTGCCCACGCACCGCTGGGTCATTGGTGTCGAGCAGGCAATTCCAGAACTCGCCCTGAGGCACCGGTGGCAAGCGGAAGTTGACCATGTCGTGGTGGGCATTGACCACCAGCAACAGCGTGGCATCGGCGCCGGCGCGGCGAATCCCGGTTTCCTGGGCGCGGCCATCCATCAGCATGCCCAGGCAACGGCCATGGCTGTCTTCCCACTGCTCAGTGGTCATCTCGTTGCCATCCGGCGCGAGCCAGGTGACGTCCTTCACGCCGATGTCTTCGTTGTAGTCGCCCACCAGGAAGCGTCCACGGCGCAGGATCGGGTAGGCCAGGCGCAACTTGATCAGGCGCTTGACGAACTTGAGCAAATCCTTGCCGTCACCGTCCAGGTCCCAGTTGACCCAGCCAATCTCGCTGTCCTGGCAGTAGGCATTGTTGTTGCCGTGCTGGGTGCGGGCGAACTCATCGCCGGCCACGATCATCGGCGTACCTTGGGCCAGCAGCAGGGTGGCAAAGAAGTTGCGCATCTGGCGCAGACGCAGGGCGTTGATCTCAGGATCGTCGGTGGGGCCTTCGACGCCATGGTTCCACGACAGGTTGTTATTGCTGCCGTCCTGGTTGTTCTCGTCGTTGGCTTCGTTGTGCTTGTCGTTGTACGACACCAGGTCGTGCAAGGTGAAGCCGTCGTGGGCAGTGATGAAGTTCACCGAGCTGTAAGGCCGGCGCCCACGATGGTTGAACATCTCGCCCGAAGCCGTCATGCGCCCGGCGAAGTCCGCCAACTGCCCGTCATCGCCTTTCCAGAAGGCGCGCACGGTGTCGCGGAAACGGTCGTTCCATTCCGCCCAGCCGGGTGGGAAATTGCCCACTTGATAGCCGCCCGGGCCGCAGTCCCAGGGTTCGGCGATCAATTTGAGCTGGCGCAGGATAGGGTCCTGGCGGCACGCCACGAGGAAGCTGTGACGTTCGTCGAAGCCGTCGCGGTAGCGCCCGAGAATGGTCGCCAGGTCGAAACGGAAGCCGTCGACGTGCATCTCGGTGGCCCAGTAGCGCAGGGAGTCGGTGACCATCTGCAGCACGCAGGGGTGGCTCAGGTCGAGGGTGTTGCCGGTGCCGGAATCGTTGATGTAGAAGCGTTTTTCGTCGGGCATCAGGCGGTAGTACGAGGCGTTGTCGATACCGCGCATCGACAGGGTAGGGCCGCGCTCGTTGCCTTCGGCGGTGTGGTTGTAGACCACATCGAGGATCACTTCCAGCTTCTGTTCATGCAGGTGCGCGACCATCTCCTTGAACTCGGCGATCTTGCCGCTGGCCAGGTAGCGCGGGTCGGGTGCGAAGAACGCGATGCTGTTGTAGCCCCAGTAGTTGGTCATGCCTTTTTCCAGCAAGTGCTGGTCGTTGACAAAGGCATGTACCGGCAGCAGTTCCACCGAAGAAACGCCCAACTGGCGAATGTGCTTGAGCACATCGTCGTCCATCAGCCCGGCGCAGGTACCGCGCACGGATTCGCCCACCGAAGGGTGGCGCATGCTAATGCCGCGCAGGTGGGTTTCGTAGATGATCGTACGGTCCCACGGCACGCGCACCGGCTGGTCATTACCCCAGGTGTGCGCCGGGTCGATGACCTTGCACTTGGGCACGAAGGGCGCGCTGTCGCGTTCGTCGAAGCTGAGGTCGTCATCGGGATGGCCGATGGTGTAGCCAAACAGCGCTTCGGACCATTTGAGTTCACCCACCAGTTGCTTGGCATAGGGGTCGATCAGCAGTTTGTTGTGGTTGAAACGATGGCCGTTTTCCGGGTCGTAGGGGCCATACACACGGTAGCCATAGATCAGCCCCGGGTGGGCGTCGGGCAGGTAACCGTGGAAGATTTCATCGGTGTACTCGGGCAGTTCGATGCGCTCCAGTTCCACTTCGCCGGCGTCGTCGAACAGGCACAGCTCGACCTTGGTGGCGTTGGCGGAGAACAGCGCGAAGTTGACGCCCAGGCCGTCCCAGGTGGCGCCAAGGGGGAAGGGCAAACCTTCACGAATCCGCGACGGCTCGTGGTCCGGCGTGGCTGAGGCTTTTTCGGGTTTGCTCATGGTGTTGCTCCTGCAAGAATTCTTTTTTTCGGGCCGAACGCGGCCGTACTGACAGTTATTCAGCGTATGACGTAAATATAGATGAAGGCCCCCCGACGACAATGTCGTCAGGGGGCGCGGTGATCAATGGGCGGCTGGCTTGGGTTTCTTCGGCGCGGCTGGCTTTTTCGGCGCCGGCTTGGCGGCAGCGGCAGGCGCGGCCGGCTTGGGCTTGGCGGCGGCTTTGGGTGCAGTCTTGGGTTTGGCAGCAGGCTTGGGCTTGCTTGGCGTCAGCGCTTCGGCCTCTGCCAGTTTGCGCGCCATCTCCCAGTGACGTGCATCTTCACCGTGGGGCTTGCCTTCAGACTCCCAGATCTGATGCGCCAGTTCGCGGATGCGTTTGTCTTCATTACTCATCACACACTCCTCAGAGAAAATGTTCAGCTTTCTTGAATATCGGTATTGATAAAGACATTGACCGGGAAATCCCCCAGGGCAGCGCTGATCAACAGCTCCTTGTCTGGTGTGACTGCGCTCGTCTGAAAAAGTCCCTTCCAGTTTCGGGTTGTGGCGGCGAACGGTAATTTCACCCGTGTATCGCCCCAAACCTGCGCAGCAATCAGCGGCTGCTGCGCATTTTCGAGCAGGCGCCGGGACCAGCGCGGCACCACCGCCACTGCGTGCTTGCCCTGGTGTTCGCGGCAGAAGGCGACCACGTGTTCGGCCTGCTCGCCCACCACCTCCAGAGCGGTGTAAGTGCCGTCGCTGAACAACCCCACGTGAGCCTTGCGCAAGGCCAGCACCTGCGCGATCAGCGCCTGTTTGATCCGCCCGTCGCGCCAGTGGGACAACAGCTCAACCGGGTTCGCCGGGGTATCCAATGCGCGTTGGCGCGCAACGAAGTCCACCGGGCGACGGTTGTCCGGATCGACCAGGCTGAAGTCCCAGAACTCATCGCCCTGGTACACGTCCGGCACACCCGGCACGCTCAGATGAAGCAAAGACTGCGCCAGCCCGTTGAGGGCGCCGGCCGGCGCGATGGCCTGGGCCGCGCTGGCGATGGCGCTGCGCAGTGGGCCGCCGGCGTCACTGAGCAGCACGCGCTGCAGGAACGTCTCCACGCCGCGTTCGTAGGCCTCGTTCGGAGCGCTCCAACTGCTCTGCAGCTTGGCTTCGCGCAAGGCTTTCTGTTGCCACTGCCACAGGCGTTGCTGATAAGCCTCAAGGTCAGGGCTGGACTCCAGCGGCCAACTGCCGAGCAATACCTGATAGAGGATCAACTCGTCGCCAGCGGACGGGCTGTCGGGGGTGTCGCGCAGCGGTGCGGCCAGGCCTCGCCAGTGTTCGACCTGCTCGGCGTACCAGGTCGCGCACTCGCTCAGCACCGCCAGACGCGCGCGGGTATCCTCGCCGCGTTTATGGTCGTGGGTGGCGGTGGCCAGCAAGTTGTGCGGGAAGTGTTCAAGCCGCTGCTGATTGACCGTGTGGAAGTCCGGCAGCGGCGCGCTGAACTGCTCGGTGCTGAAGCCCACATCGTTGCGCGACAACAACACTGCCGAACGGTAGAACGCGGTGTCTTCCACCGCCTTGGCCGCGGCCGGCGAGGTCAGTTGCTGGAAGCGCACACAGGCATGCTTGAGCATCTTGCGCTCGCGACCCAGCGGACGACGGCGCCACGGTTGCCCACCCAGCCACTTTTCCAGGTGATCGAGTACGGGCCAGTCGCCTTCGCTCAATGTGGTACGCGCACCTTCCATGGCCTGCTGGAAGATCTTGTCGTCAGCCGCGCTGCGCCCGCGCGCACTGATGTAGGTGCGGTACACCGGGAAGTGCACGATCAGTTCCTGCAACGCCCGACGGATTGCGCCCAGGGTCAGGTCGCGGGTCATCACATCGTCGCGGGCCACTTGCAACAGTGCCTGGGCCACGCTCTCGAAGTCGCCGCCCAGGGATCCGTTGAGGATTTGCTGGCGTGCCAGCCGGGCTTCGTCCATGAACGCCGACGGCCGTTCGCTGTGGCGTGACCACAACTCGGCCAGCGGGGCGAAACCGTCCGGGTGGTGCTGCAGCAACGACAGTTGGTTCATGAATTCATAGCCGGTGGTGCCATCCACTTGCCAGTCGTCGCGCAGGGTTTCGCCTTCGCCAAGGATTTTTTCCACGTAGATCGGCAGATGCCGCTGCGGCGACAACGCATCCAGGCGGCGGCGCAGTTTGCGGCAGTAACCACGCGGGTCGGCCAGACCATCGATGTGGTCGATGCGCAGGCCGTCGATCAAGCCCGCCTCGATCAATTCGAAGATCTTGCCGTGAGTGGCCTCGAACACCGCCGTGCGCTCCACGCGCAGACCGCCCAGCTCGTTCACGTCGAAGAAGCGGCGCCAGTTGATGTCGTCCGCCGCCGTGCGCCAACTGGCCAGGCGGTAAGTTTGTTGCTCCAGCAGCTCATGCAGGCGCTCGAAGCCCTCCGGCGTGCGCCCGTCGAAGGCAGCGAGGCGCTGCTCGATGGCGGGCAGCAGGTCCCCGGCGCGTTCGGCCAATGCCTCTTTGAGTCGGGCGGCTTCGGCGTAGGCATCGTCCTGATAGGCCAGCATGGCAAAACGATCAGCCAAGGGCTTGAGCGCTTCATCGCCGCCCAGGATCAACGCGTAATCCCGTGGGCAGATCGGGAAGCGGTGCTCGTAATGCTCGACGTAAAATGCACCCTGCGCCGCGTCGAACTTCAGGATCAGGTTGCCGCTCTGCAGCGCCTCGCCGTAGTCGCTGCCGAGGAACGGCATCAAGAGCTGGCCCTTGAGCAGCGGGTCGGGCGAGTGCCACTGGATATCGAAGAATTCAGCGTAGGGGCTCAAGCGTCCCCATTCCAGCAGGTCCAGCCACCAAGGGTTGTCGGCGCCACCGACCGCCATGTGGTTGGAGACGATATCGAGGATCAGGCCCATGTCGTGTTCGCGCAGCGCGGCAACCAGACGCTGCAACGCCGCCTCGCCGCCCAGTTCCGGGTTCACGCGGGTGGGGTCGACCACGTCATAGCCATGCATCGATCCGGCACGTGCCTTGAGCAGCGGCGAGGCATACAGGTGGCTGATGCCCATTTGGGCGAAATACGGCACCAGTGGCACCGCATCATCCAGGGTGAAGCCTTTATGGAATTGCAGGCGCTGGGTAGCGCGCAGGGGCAGTGCTTTCATCGGTCACGCTCATAGGCTTGGTTGCGCGCGACGGCCAGCAGCTCAAGGCGGCGCGCGGCGCCGGCATTGTCGAGCAGGCTGGACGCTTCACCGGGCAGGCGGCGGCGCCAATTGGGATGGGTGTCGGTGGTGCCGGGCAGGTTGGGTTGTTCCTCCATGCCCAGGGCATCCTCCAGCGGCAGCAATACCAGCGGCGCACGGGTGTGGCCGAGGTAGCGCACGCTGGCGTCGATCATGTGGTCGGTGTCGTTGCGGATTTCATCGACGAAATTCTGCGGGTCCTGGCTCAGGGCCTGGCGCAGCGCCTGACGTTCGCGCAGGCGGTGCTCGCTCCATTGGTCCACCGTTGGCGCGTCGATCAGGCCCAGCTCGATGTTCCATTCGATGTCGCGGCTGTGCCACCAGCCGTTGAGGGTTGGCAGGTCGTGGGTGCTGGTGGTGGCCAGGGCGTTGTCGGGCCAGTCGAGAATGGGCCGGAACTGGCCATTGTGGTCTTGCTCGAACAGCAGCACGCGCATGCCGAGAATCGACCGGCTGCTGAGTTTTTCCCGCAGGCCGTCCGGGACGGTGCCCAGGTCTTCACCGAGGACGATGGCCTGGTGGCGATGGGATTCGAGCGCCAGCAGACGCAGCATGTCATCGAACGGGAAATACAGATAGGCGCCTTCGCGCGGGGACGCGCCATTGGGGATGACCCACAGGCGTTGCAGGCCCATTACGTGGTCGATGCGCAAGCCGCCGGCGTGGGCGAAGTTGGCCCGCAGCATCTCGATAAAGGCGCGGAAACCGTTGCGCTTGAGCCCCTCGGGGGAGAAGGCGGAGATGCCCCAACCCTGGCCCGCACGGTTGAGAATGTCCGGTGGCGCGCCCACGGTCAGGTCGGCCAGCAACTCATCCTGGCGGCTCCAGGCCTGGCTGCCGGCGCCATCTGCCCCCACCGCCAGGTCGGCGATCAGGCCGATGCCCATGCCGCTGCCGCGCGCCGCCTGTTGCGCACGTTGCAGGCTGCGGGCGATCAGCCATTGGGTGAAGGCGAAATAGCCGATCTCATCGCGGTGTTCCTCGGCGAACGCTGCCAGCGCCGGGCTCTGCGGTGTACGCCAGTCTTCGGGCCACTGACGCCAGTCGAGGTCTTCGCCGGCAGCAGCGCGCAGCGCTTGCACGGCTTCGAAACGGCAATGGTTTTCCAGGGCTTCACCGCCGCTCTGGCGAAAGCTCTGGAAGTCGGCATGTTGCGGATGGTGGCCGTGGCGGAAATCGTCGTACAGCGCGCGCAGCAGGCGTTGCTTGGCCTTGGAGGCGGCTGGCCAGTCGACCAGGGTGAGCTGTTCCAGGTCGTGCAGCTCATCGGTCAGGCCTGCGGCTTCGATGGCATTGCGCACTTCACGTTCGCCCAGGATGCAACCTGGCGAAGCATACAGGCTGTTGAGAAACAGCCGGCTGGAAGGCGAGTACGGGCTGTAGCGCTCGGTGTCGGCGCTGAACATCGCGTGCATCGGGCTGATCGCCAGGGCGTCGGCGCCGCGCTCGGCGGCTGAGCGGGCCAGGTGTTCCAGGGCAAGGGTGTCGCCAAAGCCGCCGTCGCCGAGGCGGCGCAGCGAGTACAACTGGGCGCTGAGGCCCCAGGCGCGGGCCGGGTTGCTGTCGACCGCTTCGTCCACGCTGTAGCAACGGGCGGGTGCGACGGCGAGGGTGAAGGTCTGGCCGTCGATATGCGCCTGGTGGTAGCCAAGGGCGATGATGCCGGGCAGCACGGCATCGCCGTCCAGACGTAACTCCAGGGCTTCGCCGTTTTCAAGCTGCACGCGGCAGGGTGTGTCCGCCGCGAAGAAGCGCGACAGGTCCAGGCTTTCTCCACTGTCGACGGTCAGCAGTGGCGGCAGATGCTTATCCTGCTCGGCCTGCTCCAATTCGCGCAGGCTGGCGTCGACCTCGGCCTCGGTGTCGGCCGGGTGCCCCAGGCCCTTGAGCACGGCGCGCAGCGCATCGGGCTGCACCCGTTGCGGGCGGCCGTTGGCATCGATCCAATCGACGGCCAGGCCCGCACGGCTGGCGAGTAGTTCCAGGTTCGCTTCGCTCAAGACTGTTCTCCGGCAGGAAATAAGGACACGCGTGCACTGAAGGGCGGCAAGTGCGCCACGACCCCGGCAGGCGTTTGAAAGATCACGTGGGGCGATGCGGGCTGGTCGACCGGCTCGGCGCCAAGGTTCAGGTCGATTTGCAACACACGGCCGTTGCCCAGGCGCCAGCGCGCAGTGACGGCGCGGTCGGCCAGCACTTGCGCGCCCAGGGCCACGCTGCCGGGCAGGTGCGGCACCACGTGCTGATGGCGCAGGCCAAGCAGGTGGCGATAGAGCTGGGTGTGCTCGTTTTCGATGAAGGAAGGCTTCGATTGCTCGAATGTCGTCACAGCGTTCGGATCGGGAATGCGTTCGCGTTGCTCGGGGTCGTGAAACGCGGCGAAATCGGCGAACTCGCTGCGTCGACCTTCACGCACCGCCTCGGCCAGTTCACCGTGATGGTCGGTGAAGAACAGAAACGGCTCTGCAGCGTTGACTTCATCGCCCATGAACATCAGCGGAATCATCGGCGACAGCAGCAGCAGGGCAGTCGCCGCCTTCAGCGCCTCGGGCGGGCACAACTGGTGCAGGCGTTCGCCCAGGGCGCGGTTGCCAATCTGGTCGTGGTTCTGCAGGAACGCCACGAAGGCGGTCGGCGGCAGCTCGGCGCTGGGTTCACCGCGGGCATGGCCGTGGCGGGTAGTGTGGCCCTGGTAGATAAAGCCTTCACCCAGGCAGCGGGCCAGCCTGTCGGTGGGCTGCTCGGCAAAGTCGCTGTAATAGGCATCGGTTTCGCCGGTGAGCAGCACGTGCAGTACGTTATGGAAGTCATCGTTCCATTGCGCGTCGAAATCATGCTTGAGCAGGCTGGCCTGGTTCAGCTCGTTTTCCAGCATCAGCCACACGTGGCGACCGGTGTCGACCTGCTGGCGCACGCGCTGTGCCAGCTCCTGCAGGAAGCCGGGGTTGTCGATGGCGTGTACCGCGTCCAGGCGCAGGCCGTCGAAGCGGTATTCGAGCAGCCACATGAGGGCGTTATCCAGGAAGAAATCCCGCACTTCACGGCGCTCGAAATCAATGCCCGCGCCCCACGGCGTGTGCACGTCTTCCTGAAAGAAGCCTTTGGCGTACTGGCCCAGGTAATTGCCATCGGGGCCGAAGTGGTTGTAGACCACATCGAGGATCACCGCCAGACCGTGCCCATGGGCGCAATCGATCAGGTGCTTGAGCTGTTCGGGGGAGCCATAGGCAGAGTGCGGGGCGTAGGGCAGTACCCCGTCGTAACCCCAGTTGCGTTCACCGGGGAACTGCGCCAGGGGCATCAGTTCGATGGCGGTCACGCCCAGCTCGGCCAGGCGCGGCAGGTGCTTCTCCACTTCGGCGTAACCGCCCATCGCGCCGACATGCAATTCGTAGATCACCGCCTCGTGCCACGGGCGGCCTTGCCACTGGCTGTGTTGCCACTGGTAAGCCAGCGGATCGACCACACGGCTCCAACCGTGAACATCCTGGGCCTGGGCCCTGGAAGCGGGGTCGGGAACATCCCGTTCCCCGTCAATATTGAAGCGGTAAAGCGTGCCGGCGGGGCAGGCCAGTTCGACTTCGAACCAGCCGTCTGCCTGGGACAGCATGGCGATGGATCGGCCATCCTGCAATTCAACGCTCACATAAAACGCGTCTGGCGCCCACAAGGCGAAACGCGTGTGTTGCGCGTCCAGCATCAGTGCACCGTGGGGCCAGGTTTCCAGAGTCCGTAACGGCATCTATGAAGACCTCTCTTGATTATTTGGTCGATTTCCCCAGGGCTTTTGCCACCAGTTGTTCATACAGCTCGGCGTAGGGTTCCACCGCCTGGGACCAGTTGAAGGGTTGGGTCATGGCGCGGCTGCGCATGGCATTGAGCAGGCCCGGATAGGAGAACACCTTGAAGGCGCGCTCCAGGGCGGCCTTGTAGCTGTCGACCGTGGATTCGTTGAACAGAAAACCGGTGACGCCGTCTTCAATGGTGTCGGCCAGGCCGCCGGTATTGCGCGCCACCGGCAACGAGCCGAAACGCTGCGCATACATCTGGCTCAGGCCGCACGGCTCATAGCGCGACGGCATCAGCAGGAAGTCGCTGCCGGCGAACATGCGGCGCGCGTCGGTCTCGTTGAAGCCGATGCGCACGCCAACCTGGCCGGGGAAGCGCAGCGCCAGTTCACGCATGGCCTGTTCTTCTTCCGGCTCGCCACGGCCGATGATGGCAATTTGGCCGCCGTTTTCGACAATAAAGCTGGCGACGGCTTCGGTGAGGTCCAGGCCTTTCTGATAGACCAGGCGCGACACCACGGCAAACAACGGGCCGGTGGAGTCGTGCAGGCCGAACAGCTCGCGCACATGGGCGGCGTTGATGGCCTTGCCTTCCCAGTCACCGATATTGAAGTTGTGGGTCAGGTGGGTGTCAGTCGAGGTTTCCCAGCTTTCGTCGATACCGTTGGGAATCCCGCTGAGCAGGCCCTGCTGGGTCTTGCTGGCGAGGAAGCCATCCAGGCCGCAGCCGAATTCCGGGGTGGTGATTTCTGCGGCGTAAGTGGCGCTGACCGTGGTGATGTGGCTGGAATAGGCCATGCCGGCCTTGAGGAACGACATCTTGCCGTAGAACTCCATGCCTTCCTGTTGCAGGGCATGGGGCGGAATGCCCAGTTCGGGGGTGCAGCCCAGGCTCACCACGCCTTGGTAGGCGAGGTTATGAATGGTGAACAGGGTGGGGGTGCGTGAACCACGCCAGTGCATATAGGCCGGGGCGAGGCCAGCCGGCCAGTCGTGGGCGTGCACCAGGTCCGGGCACCAGTGGATCTGTGCCAGGTTGGCGGCAATGTCGGCGGCGGCCAGGCCCAGGCGGGCGAAGCGGATATGGTTGTCCGGCCAGTCACGGCCATTGTTCGCGCCGTAGGGGGTGCCTTCGCGTTCGTACAACTCAGGGCAGATCAGTACATAAATGACCAGGCCGTCCTTGAGGTCCATGCGCCCGATCTTGCACGGTGGCAGCGCCGCGTGGCCACCCAGTTCGCCGACGATATGGATCGGGTTGTCGCTTTCCATTACCTGCGGATAACCGGGAATCAGCACCCGCACATCGTGCAGGTGGGCCATGGCGCGGGGCAGGGCAGCGGAAACGTCGCCCAGGCCGCCGGTCTTCACCAGGTCGGCAAATTCGGAGGTGACAAACAGCACTTTCTTTCGATTCGGATTCTTACTCACGATTGGCCGCACAGTGTTGGGCAGGTCGACCAATGACGCCGGCCCCCCTGCCTGCTGACTAAAACGCTCTCCCTGAGTTACTACTGCGGCACTGATCATAATGCACTCCCCTTTGTTTCGTTGGTCGGCTAATGGCCCGCTGCCATTGGCTCCGAGTGACCGCATCCTGCGGCCAGGCGCACAAGCGCAATACAAACTGGCAAGGCGTATGCCAGTTGCACGGTTAGCTGAAAAAGTTTGGATGGGCGGGCATGCGGCCTGAAACCGGATATGTTCGCCTTACCTAAAACTGGACCTGCGGCAGAGTTCGAAAGTTTCGATTTTTTGCGGGGTTTTTGTTTTGGAACGGACCCATCGGTCATCAGTCTAGGACAGATTCCAGCGCCTGCTGGGTTTGGCGGGAAAAATTGTAGGACAAAAAACTCATAAGGTTAGGCCGGCGAAACCTGTGGCGAGGGAGCTTGCTCCCGCTGGGGCGCGCAGCGGCCCCAAAATTCCGGGAACACTGCGCACTCCAGCGGGAGCAAGCTCCATACCAAAAGGGAACGTGCGCACCGAAACGGTGCGTCAGCCGAGCACCCGAATGGGCGCGCCGTTCGCCCAAGCCTGGATGTCTTCGATCATTTGCCCGTAGAACTGTCGGTAGTTCTGCTCGCTGACATAACCGACATGGGGCGTGGCGAGGACGTTGGGTAACGTGCGGAAGGGATGCTCAAGCGGTAGTGGCTCCTGGCTATATACGTCCAGCGCCGCGCCGGCCAGTCGCCCGTTGCTCAATGCGTCCACCAGCGCTTGTTCATCCACGATCGGTCCGCGTGCCGTGTTCACCAGATGGGCGCCGGGTTTCATCCAGGCCAGAGCCTGCGCATCGACCAGGCCGCGGCTGCGCTCGCTGAGCACCAGGTGAATGGTCAGAATGTCAGCCTGTTCGAACAACTCGCGCTTGCTGACCCAGGTCACTCCTGACTCGGCGGCCCGCTCTGGTGTGAGGTTTTCGCTCCAGGCAATCACGCGCATGCCGAACACCTGGGCGAATTGCGCAACTTTCTGCCCGATGCTGCCCAGCCCCAGGATGCCGAGCGTCTTGCCATGCAGGTCGCCACCCAGGCCGACCTGCCAGCCGCCCGCCCGCAGAGAGTTGGCCTCGGCCAGCAGGTTGCGGGTCGAAGCCATGATCAGCGCCCACGTCAGCTCCGGCGCGGCCTGCTTGTAACTGTCGGTCCCGCAGACCTGGATCCCCAGCGTCTTGGCGGCGGGCATATCGATGGCGGCGTTGCGCATGCCACCGGTCACCAGCAATTTGAGCTTGGGCAGCCCTCGCAATAACGCCTGGTCGAAGACGGAGCGCTCGCGCATCACGCAAATAACGTCGAACTCCTGCAAATGCTCGACCATCGTGACGGTATCGGCAGGGTAGTCGTGCAGAAAATGCACTTGGCCCAGAGGCTGCAGCAGCGACCAATCCACCACACCGCTGGCCACTTGCTGCCAATCATCAATGACTGCGATCTGTAGCGACATTCATGCGTGCCTCGAAAAGGTTAAAGGGCATTCAAACCCTGCAACAGCGCTGCGTGGAAACGGGCCGGTTCTTCCATCTGCGGCGCATGGCCCAGGCCGTCGAACTCCACCAGGGTTGCATGGGGAATCAGCTTGGCCACTTGCTTGCCCAGTACCTGGTAGTTGCCGATCCTAGCCTTGACCGCTGGTGGCGCTACATCTTTGCCAATGGCAGTGGTGTCGCTGGTGCCGATCAGCAGCAAGGCGGGCACCTGCAAGTCCTTGAACTCGTAGTACACCGGCTGGGTGAAGATCATGTCGTAAATCAACGCCGAGTTCCAGGCCACCAAGGTATGCCCAGGCCCCTGGTTGAGGCCGATGAGCATGTCCACCCAGCGCTCGTATTCGGGCTTCCAGCGCCCCACGTAATAGGTGTCGCGCTCATACTTGCGCACGCCGTCGGCGCTCATTTTCAGCTCGCGTTGATACCACTGGTCAACGCTCTGGTGAGGCACGCCCAGAGCCTTCCAGTCTTCCAGGCCGATGGGGTTGACCAGTGCCAGCTGTTCGGTCTGCGCGGGGTACATCAAGGCATAGCGCGTGGCGAGCATGCCGCCGGTGGAGTGGCCGAGCAGCGTGACTTTTTGAATGCCGAGTTTTTCCAGCAACTGGTGGGTATTGAGCGCCAGTTGCTGAAAGCTGTACTGGTAATGCTCGGGCTTGCTGGAGGTGCAGAAACCGATCTGGTCTGGCGCGATCACCCGGTAACCGGCGTCGCTCAGGGCTTTGATCGAGCTTTCCCAGGTGGCGCCGCAGAAGTTCTTGCCGTGCATCAGCACCACGCTGCGCCCGTTGGCCTTGCCTTTGGCCGGCACGTCCATATAGCCCATCTGCAGGTTCTTGCCCTGGGACTCGAAGCTGAAACGTTCGACCGGGTAGGGGTACTTGAAACCCTCGAGTTCAGGGCCGTAGGTGGCGGCAAACACAGGCGCGGCGCTGGCGGTGAGCAGGCTGGCGACGCATAGATCTCGGATGGAAGGCATGCACGTAAACTCCGGGAAAGATGTCCCGGATGCTGTTGAAGGGAGATTAACGGGGGATTAACACCCAGTGCAGGGTCACGGCGGCCAGCACGCCGTAGCGCAGCGCCTTGGCCAGGGTGACCAACAGCAGGAAGCGCCAGAGGGGCTCGCGCATCACGCCGGCCACCAGGGTCAACGGGTCGCCGATGATCGGCAGCCAACTGAGCAGCAAGGTCCAATGCCCCCAGCGCGTGTAGTGGCGGCGGGCCTTGTCCAGCTGCTGGGGGCTGACGGGAAACCAGCGCCGGCCCTTGAAGTGCTCCACCGAGCGGCCCAGCAGCCAGTTGACCACCGAACCCAGCACATTGCCCAGGGTGGCGATGCCCAGCAACAGCCACAGGCTGTAACGCCCGCTGAGCAGCAGCCCGACCAGCACGGCTTCCGACTGCAAAGGCAACAATGTCGCCGCGCCAAAGGCGGCGGCGAACAGCCCCAGGTAACCCATCAGCACCGGTTGAGGTGCCGATGCGTCGGACGGGCTCGTTGCACAGGGGTTTTCATGGTCGATCTCACTGAACGCACGGCATTGGGCAGTAGGGCGGGCATTTTCCCTGATGCGGGTCAGTTAAGCGAGAGAGGGGGTCAATCCCGCTGGTTTTCCAGTCGGTGCTTGAGCTGGTCCAGCGCAATGCGCGAGAGTTCGAGCATGCGTTCATGCAAGGTCACCAGTTGCAGCTCGGTCTCGTACATCAGGACACGCTTGAACACAGTGCCGCCCTGATGCGCTTGCAGGAAGTAATGCAGCGAGCCGTCGACGGCCAGTGAGGTGAACGCGGTTTTGAACTCGTGGGGGCAGCGGGCGATTTGTACGCGATAACTCAGCGGGACGCGGACGCCCAGCAGGTCGATGATTTCGGTGAACCGCGTGCCGACCGGTACCGAGCCGCGGGTGCCGGTGTCGGCGCTGAGGGAGGTGGGGTGCCATTCGTGCCAGCGGTCGGGCTGGGTGACGTAGTCGTAGACGGCCTCGACCGGGGCCTTGATGAACCGTTCCTGACTGATTCGCTCCAAGCGGACCGATTGCTCAGTTGCGTGCATGACACACCTCCTGTGTGGCGGTTATTACACTAGGAGCTGTGAGAATAGCCCGACTCCCGCGCTTTGCACGGGAGTATTCAGGCCTTGGATCAACGCACTTTGAAGCGCCCCATCAAGGCAATCACCCGGCCATTGGCGTCCAGCAGGCTTTGGGTGTTGCTTTGCGTGACATGACCGCTTTCTACCAACTCTTCAACCATCTGTCGGATTTGCACCATGCTGCGGTTGATCTCTTCGGTCACCGCGCTCTGCTGCTCGGCGGCCGTCGCGATCTGGGTGCTGAGGTTGTTGATATGGCTGACTGACCCGGCCATCTCATCGAGCCCGGTGTTCACCCGCTCCGTGGCATCGGCTGCCGACTGGCAACTGGCCTGGGTGTTTTCCATGGCAGCCACCGATGAGCTCACGCCGGTGGTCAGGCGCGCGAGCATTTCGTTGATCTGCGAGGTGCTGGCCTGGGTGCGTGCGGCCAGCGCGCGGACCTCGTCGGCCACCACCGCAAAACCACGGCCTTGTTCGCCGGCCCGCGCCGCTTCAATCGCGGCGTTGAGCGCCAACAGGTTGGTCTGGCCGGCAATGGCGCCGATCACGCCGAGGGTTTCCGTGATACGCGCGGCGTCCTGGCGCATGTTCTCAACGGTGTGGGTGGCGCTGGCAACCTCACCGATCAAGGCGCTGACACTGGTGGAGGCTTCGCCCACCACCACGCGGGAGCGGTCGGCGTGTTCGTTGGCGCGTTGGGTGAAGGCAGCTGTTTCAGCGGCGTTTTGCGCGACGGTGTCGGCGGTGGAGCTCATTTCGGTGATGGCGGTCACCGTCTGGTCCGTTTCCGAGGCATGGCGCAACAGGATCTGATTGGTGTGCGCCGAGGTTTGCTGCAGTTGCGCAAGGCCCGAGGACATGGCGCCAGTGGCCTGGGTCACTTCGCCGATCATGTCTTGCAGGTAGACGATAAAGCGGTTCACCGAGTGGCCAATGGCGCCCAGTTCGTCTTCGGCGCGGATGGTGATGCGTCGCGTGAGGTCGGCGTCGCCGGCAGACAGCGCGTCGATGTTGCCCTTCAGCGCTTTCATGCGCTGGACCAGTTTGCGAATGGCATACGCCGCCAGCAGCACCAGCAGGATCACCATCGGGATTTGCAGCAGCGCCAGGCTGCCGAGCACGTCATTGCGCTGGGCGGTGATCAGCGAAGTGGGCAGGGCGGTCGCCAGGAACCACGGGGTGCCCTCGATCGGGCGCATATAGAAGGTGCTGGCCACGCCCTGATTGTCGAACTCAGCGCGTTGCAGGGCCTGGTCGCGATGGGCGAGGGCTTTGCTGATCTGGGCGGCGAAGGCCGAGGTGCCGGTCAGTTCGCTGATGTTCTTCAACACCACCGGGCTGCTGATGCGCGAGCTGTTGCTGATGATCTTGCCGTCGCCTTCGACGATCAGCATTTGCCCGCCGATGTCTTTTTCCTTGCTGGCCACCAGGTCATTGAAAAAACCCAGGGTCACGTCGATGGTCGCCACGCCATAGGCGGCGCCGTCCCGCTGGATTGCCATGGCGCAGTTGGTGCGCGGTTCCTGGCTGGCGTCGTCCTTGTAGGCCGCGGCCCAGGCGCATTGGCCACGGGGCGAGGCGAGGCCGCCCTTGTACCAGCTCTGGTCGTAATAGTTGGGCGCCGCGTCACTGTTCCAGAAGGTGTTGACCGCCAGCTTGCCCGAAGCATCGCGGTGCCAGAACGTGCTGTGCTTGTTGCGCCCAGGCGTGCGCTGATTGGGCAGCGGCCAGATACCGCCGCCGAACACTTTGAGCTCGCCGTACTGGTCGACCAGGCCGGGCAGCACCTTGTCGATAGCGTCGCTGTCGAGCAACGGAATGGTTTGGGTGATGGTGCGTTGCTGGGCCTGAACCTTGTTCAGCTCCCCCTGGATCTGTCCGGCCACTTCGCCGACGCGGTTGAGTACCACCTGTTCTTCGGTGTCTTGCAGCTTGGGCGCGACCAACTGGCCGATGCCGACGACGGTCAACACCAATAACACCAGGACGAACAGCACCAGGAACAGGGTATAGCGGGCTTGGATGGAGCGCAGTGGGGGCATGGGGCCGTCCTTACGAAGCGTTATTGTCGACGCGGCTTTTTTAGAGCTTCGTAGGGCTATCGGCTTGGAAGCAGCCAGCTTTAGGTACGTACGTGCAAAGAAAATGCGGGCGCCGGGGCGCGGCGCCGCAGGGTCAGATGTCCAGCATGGCCATGACTTCTTCGGGGTAGCGCAGGCCGGCGGTTGCGTGGGCCGGGAAGATCGCGGCCAGTGACGCCAGTTCGGCCGGGCTGAGGCTGACCGACACGGCCGCCACGTTTTCTTCCAGGTATTTGCGTTGCTTGGTGCCCGGGATCGGCACGATGTAGTCGCCTTGAGCCAATACCCAGGTCAGCGCCAGTTGACCGGCCGTTACGCCTTTATCGGCTGCCAGCGCTTGCACCTGTGCGACCCGTTGCAGGTTCTTCGCAAAATTCTCGCCCTGAAAGCGCGGGTTGAAACGCCGGTAGTCCTCGGCATCGAAATCTTCCGGGCTTTTCAGTGCGCCGGTCAGAAAACCCCGGCCCAACGGGCTGTAAGGCACGAAGGCGATGCCCAGGCGCTGGCAGGCGGCGAGGCAGCCGTTGTCTTCCTGGTCGCGACTCCACAGCGAATACTCACTTTGCAGGGCGCTGATAGGGTGAACCTTGTGCGCCCGCTCCAGGGTGGCGGCCGATGCTTCGCTCAGGCCCAGGTAGCGCACCTTGCCCTGTTTCAC
Source organism: Pseudomonas sp. MUP55 (assembly GCF_034043515.1). NCBI lineage: Bacteria > Pseudomonadati > Pseudomonadota > Gammaproteobacteria > Pseudomonadales > Pseudomonadaceae > Pseudomonas > Pseudomonas sp. MUP55. The sequence goes on from NZ_CP138214.1 coordinate 2,783,902, forward strand.
CAGTTCGGCCATGGCGCCGACGGTTTCTTCGATGGCCACCTCGGGGTCGATGCGGTGCTGGTAGTACAGGTCCAGGGTTTCAATGCCCAGGCGTTGCAGCGTGCCGTCGATGGAGGCGCGCACGTATTCCGGACGCCCACACACGCCGCGCAGCGCGGGGTTTGCCGGGTCGCGCAGGATGCCGAACTTGCTGGCCAGGAACACCTGGTCGCGCTTGCCGGCGATGGCCTTGCCGATCAATTGCTCATTGGTGTGGGGGCCGTACATGTCGGCGGTGTCGAGAAAGTTGACGCCGAGCTCCAGGGCGCGGTGCAGGGTGGCGATGGCCTCCGTGGAGTCCAGGCCCGGCGTGTAGAAGTCGCTCATGCCCATGCAGCCGAGGCCGATGGCGGAGACGTGGGGGCCGTTTTTACCGAGTTGGCGAGTGTGCATGGTGGTGCTCCTTGGTTGAGGCGTGCATTGTCGCGCTCGACAAAACCTGGATAAACCGGCTAAAAGCACTATCACTATTTGTAAAATCTAAACAATCTCCGGGGTGAACCGTGGACCGTTTCAATGCCATGCGCGTCTTCACCCGAATCGTAGAGCTCGGCGGTTTTGCCAAGGCGGCAGACAGCCTGCAACTGCCGCGCGCTTCGGTGACGATCCTGATCAAGCAACTGGAGGCCCACCTCGGCGTGCAACTGCTGCAGCGCACCACACGCCAGGTCAGCCCGACCCTGGACGGCGCGGCGTACTATCAGCGTTGCGTGCAGTTGCTGACGGACCTTGAGGAAACCGAGGCGGTGTTCTCCTCGCGCCGGCAAAACCCACGCGGCACCTTGAGCATCGATATGCCATCGGGCATCGGCCGTTTGATCGTGATCCCGGCGCTGCCGACGTTCACCGCGCTGTACCCGCAGATCGAGCTGGATATTGGCCTCAATGACCGCCCAGTGGATTTGATCCGTGAAGGGGTCGATTGCGTACTGCGCGGTGGCCCGGCGCTGGACGAATCGCTGGTGGCGCGACCGCTGGCGATGATGCACCAGTTGACGCTGGCCAGCCCCGCGTACCTGCAGCGCAGGGGCATGCCCGCCAGCCTGGACGACCTGGATCGGCACCAGATGATCGAATACGTCTCCAGCGCCAGCGGCAAGCGCTTTGGCCTGGAATTCCAGATCGGCACCCAAATGCGCACGCTGAACTTGGCGAAGGTGGTCGCGGTGAACAGTTCCGACGGGTATTTCGCCGCCTGTGAAGCCGGTTACGGGCTGATCCAGGCCCCGCATTACCACGCCATGAAGCAACTGGCCGAGGGCACGCTGGTGGAGGTGCTGCCGCAAGTGGCGGTGCCGAACATGGCGCTGACCGCGCTGTACCCCCCCCATCGACAGTTGTCCCAGCGGGTACGGGTGTTTGTCGACTGGCTGGTGAAGCTGTGCGCCGAGCCGGGCAACGGTTTGCGCCGCTAGCTTTGTGCGCGACGATAGGCCCCCGGTTGCTGCCCGGTGACTTTATGAAAGGCCCGGGTAAACGCCGCCACCGATTGATAACCCACCGCCAGCGATACATCCGCCACGGTCTGGTCCGTCTTGAACAACTGGCAGGCGTGGCGCATGCGCATCATCAACAGCACCTGGCCCGGTGACTGCCCGCACAGTTCATTGAACCGCTTGAAAAACGCCGAGCGTGACAGCCCGGTGCAGGCGGCCATGCTTTCCAGCGTCCAGTTCTCGGCCGGGCGTGCGATCAACTGCTCCAGCAAATTGGAAAATGCCGGTTGCCGACCGAGTGCCGCCAGGCCGCCCAATTCGGTGTTATCGAGCACTTGTTGGCGCAACACATACAGAAACAGCAGATGGCACAGCCGTTCGAGCAAGGCCGAAGAGGGCGCGGGCAGGCGCTCGCACTCCTGCAGGATCAGTTCGAACAGATTGCGCGCGGCGGTCAACGACGGGTCACCGGCGCGCAGGATGATCCAGGCGGGCAGGCTGTCGACTATCATCGCCGACAGCCCGGACTGGAAATCGAAGAAGCCGCAGACCAGGCCCACCCCGTCCGTAGCATTGCTGTCGAGCGCCAGCATCGGGCGGCGCGGGCATTGTTGGGCGCCTGCTGCGGTGTCTGCGCCGGAGAGCCGATAGGGCAGGTCGCGCAGCAGGAACACGGCATCGCCGTTGTCGAGGAAGTGCGCCGGTTGGCCGTCGATATGCAGCCAGCACTGGCCTTGTACGATCAGATGAAAACTCGCACGCGCCAGGCCATGGGTGCTTGCGTGCCAATCGCCGCAATAGCGACCGACGTGAAACAGGCTGGTGTTCAGTTCGAGGCTGTCTAATAACCAATCGACAAGTGCACTGGACGAATTCATCTAATGAAAAGACTCTAGAGCAAGTAATCGCTACTTTAGCCTATTGAGGGGTTTTTTTATAACCAACAGACTGGAGCGACTCACCCATGAGGAGACCACTCCATGTCCCGTGTACCGCTGCTCACCCCTGAAACCGCGCCGGAAGCGGCCAAGCCCTTCCTGGAAAACGCGCTGAAGACCTCGGGGTTCATTCCCAACCTGCTCGCCGTACTGGCCAATGCCCCTGCGGCGCTGGAAACCTATGTCACCGTGTCCGGCCTGAATGCCAAGTCAGCCTTGAGCCTGGCTGATCGTGAAGTGGTGCAACTGATTGCCGCCACCCAACACGGTTGCGATTTCTGTGTGGCCGGGCACACCGCCGTGGCACGTAACAAAGCCAAGCTGCCCGAAGAAGTCATCGAGGCGCTGCGCCAGCGCGGTGAGTTGCCCGATGCCCGCTATGAGACACTCGCCGCGTTTACCCGTGAAGTGATCGCCACCCGTGGCGATGTCAGCGATGCTGGCTATGACGCGTTCCGCGCCGCCGGCTACACCGACGGGCAGGCGCTGGAGGTTATTCTGGGGGTCAGCCTGGCCACGTTGTGCAACTTCGCCAACGTGTTTGCGCGCACGCCGTTGAACCCGGAACTGGCGCAGTACCGTTGGGAACAACGGGCGAGCTGAATCGGCGCGGGTCCACCTGTAGGAACAAGGAGAAACACACATGCTTGACCCACTCTTGAGCCGATGGCTCGATGTTCAAGCGCAGGCCCTGGACGTGGGCAGTTGCGATCCACAGGAAGTGCTGCCACGGCTGGCAGAAGCCAATATATTGCGCATCGGCGTGCCCAAGGCCCTTGGCGGCCTGGGCGGCGACGTGACCGGTGCCGTGGACGCCATCGCCCATGTCGCCAGCCATTCCCTGGCGGCGGCGTTCGTTTGCTGGGGCCAGCGTTCCTTTATCGAATACCTGCTGCAAAGCCCCAACGCGCGGCTGCGCGAGCAACTGCTGCCGGACTTGATCAGCGGCAGGCTGGCCGGTGCCACCGGGCTGTCGAATGCGATGAAGTTTTTGTCCGGCATCGAGGCGCTGCAGATCAGCGCCGAGCCCACCGATCACGGCTGGACCCTCAACGGTCGCCTGCATTGGGTGACCAACCTGCGCAAGAGTGGCTTCGTCGCCGCTGCGGCCATCGAACACGCCGGGGGCGGCGCGCCGTTTATCCTGGCCATTCCGGATTCGGTGGCCGGCTTGCAGCGCTCCCGTGACCTGGAGTTGCTCGGCTTGCAATCGAGCAATACCGCCGCCCTCGGTCTGGAAGGCGTGGAGCTGAGCCGCGACTGGCTGCTGCACGAAGACGCGCGGCAGTTCCTGCCCGCCGTACGCCCGGCGTTCCTGGGCTTGCAGTGCGGTATGTCGATCGGGCTAGCCCGCCGTTCCCTGGCGGAGGTGGCCCATCACCTGGGCGCGTTGCGCACCGTGTTGCGTGACGAACTCGAAGCGCTGCGCGTGACCCTGGATCACCTGGTCAGCGAACTCAAGAATGGCCTGCTGGCCGGGCGGTTCGCCGCTGAGCCGGTGCCGTTGTTCAAGCTGCGCATCGCCCTGGCCGAAACCGCGGCCAGCGCCGTGCAGCTGGAGTTGCAGGCCAGCGGCGGCAAGGCCTACCTCACCGCCCATGGCAGCGGCTTTGCCAGGCGCTGGCGCGAATCGGCGTTCGTGCCCATCGTCACGCCCAGCCTGGTGCAACTGCGGACCGAGCTGCAACGCCAGGCCAACCTATGACCCCGTCGGTATTGACGGCCCAGGGTGTGTGCCTGGGGTATGCCAGCGGCCCGGTATTGGAAGGCTTCGACCTGCAGTTGCAGCCCGGCGAAGTGGTGTCGATCCTCGGTCCCAGCGGCGTGGGCAAGTCCAGCCTGTTGCGCGTGCTGGCCGGCTTGCAGGCGCCTCAGGCTGGCCGCGTAAGCGTGCTGGGTGAACCGCTGAGTGGCCCGCATCCACGGGTGGCGGTGGCGTTTCAGGACCCCAGCCTGCTGCCCTGGCTGAACCTGGAAAAGAATGTCGCCTTCGGCCTGGATTTCGCCCGGCAACCGCACCTTGGCAGCGAAGAACGCCGCCAGCGTGTGGACCATGCGATTGCCGCTGTAGGCCTGGAACACGCCCGTCATCAATTCCCCGCGCAGTTGTCCGGCGGCATGGCCCAGCGCACCGCGTTGGCCCGCTGCCTGGCCCGCCAGCCACAGGTGCTGCTGCTGGATGAGCCGTTCGGCGCGCTGGACGAAGTGACCCGCGCCGATATGCAGCACCTGTTGCTCAAGGTCAACCGCGAGCAGGGCTCGGCGGCGGTGTTGATCACCCACGACATCGACGAAGCGCTGCTGTTGTCCGACCGCATTCTGCTGCTGGGCAACCGCCCGGCACGCACCCTCGGTGAATGGCATATTGACCTGCCGCAACCGCGTGAGGAGCAGGTCGAAGCCATTGGCGCGCTGCGCATCGAGATTCTCAAAACCTTACGGCAGGCGAGCCGCCCTCAACCCAACCCCCTTGAACAACTGGAGCCTAGCCATGTGCCTGGATGACCTGACCCACTCGCGCCGTGACTTTCTCAAACTTTCCGCGGTGCTCAGCGCCGCCGGCGCCTTGCCGTTGCTGAGCAGCCTGCAGGCGCGTGCGGCCAGTGAGCCCGACGCACCGGTGCGCATCGGCTACCTGCCGATCACCGACGCCACGCCGTTGTTGGTGGCGCACAACAACGGGCTGTTCGAAGCCGAGGGCATCAAGGCCGAGCGCCCGGTGCTGCTGCGCAGCTGGGCCCAGGTGATCGAGGCGTTTATTTCCGGCCAGGTCAACGTGATTCACCTGTTGTCGCCGATGACCGTGTGGGCGCGCTATGGCAGCAAGGTGCCGGCCAAGGTGGTGGCATGGAATCACGTCGGCGGTTCGGGCCTGACCGTGGCGCCGGGGATCACCGACGTGAAGCAGTTGGGCGGCAAGTCGGTGGCGATTCCGTTCTGGTATTCGATTCATAACGTGGTGGTGCAGCAGTTGTTCCGCGACAACGGCCTCACCCCGGTCGCGCGTGCGACGGGCAGTGCGCTTGGCGCCAATGAGGTCAACCTGATCGTGCTGCCGCCTTCGGACATGCCGCCGGCACTGGCCAGCAAGCGCATCGACGGCTATATCGTCGCCGAACCGTTCAACGCCCTGGCGGAGAACCTCAAGGTCGGCCGAGTGCAGCGCTTTACCGGCGATGTGTGGCGCAACCATGCGTGCTGCGTGGTGTTCATGCACGAGCATGACCTGACCAATCGCCCGGAGTGGTCGCAGAAGGTGGTGAATGCCATCGTCAAGGCCCAGGTGTGGACCCGCGACCATCGCGAAGAGGCAGTGAAGCTGCTGTCCAAGGACGGCCCGAACCGCTACACGCCGCATGCCGAACCGGTGTTGAGCAAGGTGCTCGCGCCTGCCGCTGGCGACCGCGCCGGTTACCTGGCCGATGGCGCGATCCAGCACGCCAACTGGGACGAGCACCGCATCGACTTCCAGCCTTACCCATTCCCCAGCTACACCGAAGAACTGGTCCGCCGCCTTAAAGACACCTTGATCGAAGGCGACAAGCGCTTTCTCGCCGACCTCGACCCGGCGTTCGTTGCCAAGGACCTGGTGGACGACCGCTTTGTGCGCAACGCCATCGAGGCCGTCGGCGGCATGCAGACCTTCGGCCTGCCTGAGGGTTATGCGCGGCATGAGGAGATTGGCGTTTGAGCAGCGCTAAAACCGTGGCGTGGCCGGGCTGGTTGCTCGGGTTGGGTGGCCTGGCAGGGTTGCTGGTGCTCTGGTGGCTGGGGGTGAAACTGTTTGGCGAAGCCGACGGCCTGTCGGCGCGTTTTTCCCTGTCGGCGACTTTCAGCAGCCTGTGGGAATTGCTCGGGCGCGGTGAGTTGTATGTGCACATTGCGGTCAGCCTCAAGCGCATCTTCGTCGGGCTGTTCCTGGCCTTGCTGGTGGGCGTGCCGTTGGGCCTGCTGGTGGGCAGCTCGCGCAACCTGGAGGCGGCGACCACGCCGGCCTTCCAGTTTTTGCGCATGATCTCGCCGCTGTCCTGGATGCCGATCGTGGTGATGCTGATGGGGGTAGGGGACCAGCCGATCTATTTCCTGCTGGCATTCGCTGCGGTGTGGCCGATCATGCTCAACACCGCGGCCGGCGTGCGTCAGCTCGACCCGCGCTGGCTGCAATTGAGCAAGAGCTTGAGTGCGACGCGCTGGGAGACGTTGCGCCGGGTGATCATTCCTGGCGTGGTGGGGCATGTGTTGACCGGCGTGCGCCTGGCCATCGGCATTCTGTGGATCGTGCTGGTGCCGTGCGAGATGCTGGGGGTGAGTGCGGGGCTGGGGTATTACATCCTCGATACCCGTGACCGGCTGGCGTATTCGGAACTGATGGCGATGGTGCTGCTGATCGGGCTGCTGGGGTTTGCGCTGGATGCCCTGGCGCGGTGGCTGCATCAGCGCTGGGTGCATGCAGGGTAACGGTGTGTCCAAGGCGGGCGTCTCGCTGGCGGCGAGACGCCCATTCCTTCAACGGTGCTCGTAGCCTGGGCCGCCTTCATAGCGATGGTCATGCCAGCCGCCGCCACCGCGTGGGAAGAAAAAGCAGCCGCTCATGGTCAGCATGATCAGCAAGGGAATCAGCAGGGTGATTCGACGCAGCATTTGGGCAATCCTCAAGGTGTTCACAAGGTCAATCAGGCGTGGAACGAGCCAAAGCTTTTCATCGCCTGTAACATGAGACCCTGCCGCCCCCGGTCCATCCCCGTTTTCGGGTATGTGCTTGGCATGCGCGGCGATACACAGTGGATACATTCCTACCGGTTCGAGAACTCGTCATGACCCAAAAGCAACGTCTGAAATACTCGATTCTGATTGCCCTGACCGTACTGGCCTCGATGTTCGGCCTGTCCTACCTGCAGAACATCGGTGCGATCAGCGAGAAAACCTTCCAGTACCTGGCCATTGCGATTGCCGTGGTGGTGGTCGTGATCAACGGCATCATGCGTCGCAAGGTCAAGCCTCACTTCTGATGTGGGCGTGATTCAGACGTGCCCCTCCAGCACTCTGGCAGCCTCTTCGTGGAGGCTGTAGCTCTTGTCGGCATTGAGGGTGA